>NZ_BAABRT010000010.1:0-133178 GCF_039545115.1 Microbulbifer aestuariivivens
TTTTCCCGCCGGGTTTTTCGTTTCTTGCCTGCATATTCAGCTTCAGCGAAGGTCAGCTGGGTCATTTTCTAGGTTCCCGGTTGGAAAACTGTATTTTGCCAGAAATGGGCTATTTTTCAGAGATGCCTTAGACTTTCACACCTTCACCCTTATGTCTTGGAGGCAGAATAAGGAGAAAAATGCTTGTAATAACCAGCAACACCGCGGCAATAAGAAAAAGGGCCTGATAAGCCTCCACAGGGTGCTCTCCGGATTTTGTCAGCGCAAAGCTATCGATAACGATCCCCGAAAGCGCCTGATAGACAAACACGCCCAGAGAAAAGGCGATCGTGCTCGAGAAGACTCTTTTCGACAGGTTACTTTCATCGGAGTCCGCCCGAATCTCCGCCAGGATTAATGTCGTTGGTGCGAGGCAGAAACCGAGAATAAAAAGAATGCCCGTTATACTGGCTACCGGCATATCCCCCCAGGCCAGCAGAAAGAAAATACCACTGGAGATGCACATTAGCAGCGGTGTTGTCCAGTGGTGCAGGTATCGGCCAATTAACACACAGCCGCTAGAACCCAGAGCAAAACCGATCGTCATCAGCAGCAAAAACAAGCTGACATGCGTCTCTTTGAGCTGGTAGGCGCTGATAAGCCAGGGCCCTCCCCAGAGACCGCCCACCGTTGTCATTGAGCCCAAAAGCACCATAACCGCCCAAAAGCGGATAACCACGAAACGACTGAATACTTCACGCCATGGCGCATCGCCAAGCGCACCTTTCTGCTGCTTAACATTATCCAGGCTGAAAAACAGGATTATGCCCATCACTACCGCTGCCGCCGCAAGGGCGAAAATGGTGTGGCGCCAGGTGAGAAGCGAGATTAACAAGGCGAGAGGGGCGGTCGCCAATACCGCTCCCAAACGGCTGATGGTGCTGACTTCGCCCCAATAGACCCTGAACTTTTCATCAGAGCGGCCATTGCCCACCCAAATCATTGCCGCGCCGACATAGGCACCGGCGCCAAAACCAATCAGAAAGCGGGATGCGAATAGCATCCAGGCGTCCTGCGCCGCGCCAAAACCCAGCGCACCAATAATCACAGAGCCGCTCATTAACAGAATGACGGGCTTGGTGCCAAACTTCTCGACCCAGCGGCTGGCCAATAACGCTGAAAATATCGCCCCAAGGGAAACCGCACTGGCGATCACCCCCATTTGTGTGGCGGACAGCGAGAAGGTGGATTTCAGTGTAGGGGTGAGTACGGCGGGGCTGTTTCTGAGCGTCTGATAAATCAACGGGATAGCGGAAATCAGGGCGATAACCCAGCCAATAGAAAGACGGGTTTCTGATTGAGGCATTCCGTATTACATCCTTTAGCATCCCGCAAAGATTCAAGAATAGAAAATTTACGATCTTTGTATGTAATCTAGAAGTAAAAGAACTTTTATGCCAAGGATCTGGCCAACCCGGTTTGAAGTTGGCAGACGAGTCAGCATTCGCAACGCCCTGCAGTACATATTGTTTATAGAAGCTGGCAGCGGATTAATTCACTGGGGAAATACCGCGGGCAATGTTGGGGCATCCGGCTTCAGCCACCATCCCCTATGTTGAGAACCACCTTGCCCACCGACCTGCCACTGCGCAGGCACTCGATGGCCTGATGGGCCTGCTCAAAGCCAAACTCATGGCCGATGTAGGGGGCGGGCAACGCCAGTTTCGCACAGCCATCCAGCAGCGCATCAAAAAGCGCCTGCTCCTGCCACAGCCAGATCAGGTTAAACGCGAGTACCGAGCGATTGTTGCTGATCATTGCCATCACGTCGTAACGCGGCCTGGTGAGATAGAGCCAGGCGGCCTTGAGCCAGTTGGGCCTGTCAGCGGGGGTGAACTCCGCAGCGCCGAATACCACCAGCCTGCCGGTGGGCGCCAGCGCCGCAAACGACTGCTTTTGCACGCTGCCGCCAATACCGTCCAGTACCGCGTGCAGCGGTCTGCCCGCCAGCTGACGCTGTAATTGCGAGGCAAAGTCCGGGCCGCGCACGATGACTTCGGCAAAGCCACGCTCGCCGAGAAACGCCTGCTTAGCGCTGGAGCCCACCGTGCCGATGGCAACAGCTCCCATCTGCCGCAGCATATTCATGGCCTGCAGACCGACACCGCCGGCGGCGCTGTGTACCAGTACAACCTGCCCGGGCTTGACGGCGCCGAGGTCGGACAGGGCGTAATAGGCGGTCAGAGTCTGCACCGGAAAAGCTGCTCCCTCGGCAAAGCGCCAGCCCTGCGGTATTTTCCGGCAGTGCCGGGGCTGTACATCCAGGTAATCGGCATAACCGCCGAAGCGGGTGCAGCCGTAAACTCGGTCGCCAGGCTGGAGGGTCGTGTCGGCGGACTCGCCGATTGCGGCGACTGTACCGGCAAATTCCAGCCCGAGAATAAAACTGCCTTGCGGAGTGGCGGAGTAAAGACCTGTCAGGGCGAAAATATCGGCAAAGTTGAGGCCAACGGCCTTTACGCGGATACGCACTTTATCGGCGGCCAGAGCCGGCAGCGTCTCCTCTTGCAGGCGCAGGTCGCTGATCGCCCCGGCCTTGTCTGTACGCCACACGCGGCGCCGTTCACTCATCTGCTTTCTCCGGCAACAAACAGGATTTTATGGCAGTGGCCCATAACGCTGCCGTGTTGGTTTTTCTGCTGTGTCGCGGTGACTTTCCGTGACCGGTTGTTTTTACAAAACCCCAAAATCCGGCTTTCTTCAAGTCCGGTTTACACCCTTCAGTTTTCGCCGGCCAGTTGCGGGTCTGTACGCAGCGTCATCATCGACAGGCACTGCGAGAGCAGCGCGCAGGTCATGATACCGGCCACCAGCGGCAACGGCTTGCCCTCGAAAAACAGGCTCACCACCACAATCCCCACGGCACCCAGCAGCATCTGCAAAGCGCCCCCCAGAGCCGCCGCGGTGCCGGCGATGGGACCGTGGGCCTCCAGCGACAGCACCATGGTGGTGGGAACCACGAGGCCGAGAAAGGCGTTGCTGATCATCAGCATGACAACCAGTAGCGGAAAGCTGTCGGCGCCGAGGGAGAAGAGCACGAACATGGCGCTGGCACTGATGGCGAAGCCGGTGATCGCGGCCTTCACCACCACCACCTGCCCCACACGCTCACCCAATGTGGCCGCGAACTGGCTGGCGATAAAAAATCCGACCGCATTGAGGGAAAACGCCAGGCTGAACTCCGTCGACGAGAGGCCATAGTGGCCGGTATAGATAAACGAGGAGGTCGACAGGAAGATAAAAAAGCTCGCCATGCCGAGACCGCCAATGGCGGTGAGGCCCATATAGCCGCGGTCGCGAAAGAGGGTGTAAAAGGCGCGCATCATGGCGGAGAAACGAAAAGGCACCCGCTGCTGCTCCGCCAGTGTTTCCGGCAGGCTCCAGAATGCCAGCGCCAGCGCCAGGATCGCCGCCAGCCCCACCGCCCAGAACACCGCCTGCCAGCCAAAGGGATTGATAACCAGGCTGCCTACAAGGGGCGCCAGCATCGGGGAAATGGAAATGACCAGCATGACGGTGGTCATCAGCCGCGTCGCCCGCGTGCCGGTGTAGCAGTCGCGGATGACCGCCCGCGGGATCGACATTCCGGCCGCGGCGCCAATGCCCTGAAGAAAGCGCAGGGCGATCAGCCACTCGATGGAGGTGGCCAGCGCACAGCCGATCGAGGCAGCGGCAAACAGCGCCAGCCCGAAATACAGGGGCGGCTTGCGCCCGAACATATCCGCCGCCGGGCCATAGAACAGCTGGCTGACGCCGAAGGCGATAAAGAAGGACATGAGGGTGTACTGGGTCAGCTCCACCGGCGCCCCGAGGCTCGCGGCGATCTGCGGCAATGCCGGCAGATACATATCGATGGCGAATGGGCCGACACAACTGAGCAGCCCCAGAATCAGGGCCATCTTGATAAAACCGAGGTTCATTACTGCTGTAAACCATGCTGGTCCCGGGCCAGGTTGCTGGCCCGGGAGTTCAATAACGGCCTGTTTGACGATCGGCAGCCTGGGCCGCCCTGGACTGAGCGGTGGACTGGACTGGCATCAGGCGGAATCCTCGTCCTGCCGGTGCATCCAGTACTTTTCCATTTTGAGGAACATGAAAGACGCAGACCAGGTGATCATCATCAGACCGGTCAATGCCTCCAAACCCGCGGTAAAACGCAGATGCCCCAGAGGCTCGATATCACCGAAGCCAAGGGAGGTGTAGGTGGTAAACGAAAAGTAGGCGCAGTCGATCAGGCTGCCATCGAAATTACCCTGCATCGTTTCGAACACTTCCGAGTGCACCATAAAGTAATAACCCAGCGCAAACAGCCAGATTTCCACAACATGGGCGATCAGGGCGCCGAAGACGCCGATCAGCAGGGCCAGGTTGCGGTGCACGGTAAATTTCCGGCCAATGCGGAACAGGCCGTTCAACGCTTCATGGTGGATCACCACCACGGCGGCCACCAGAAATGAATTGATCAGGAATGCCAGTGCCATCTCACCGCTTTCGTTGGAAAAAATCCCTGACAAGGTCTCCACCCTCCTCTGCCATGACACCGCCCTCTATGGCAATGCGATGGTTGAAGAATCCGGCCTGCGCCAACTGCAGCTGGCTTTCCACCACACCCGCGCGGGGCTCGGTGGCACCGTAGACCAACCGCGCAATGCGCGCGTGGACCATAGCCCCGAAACACATGGTACAGGGTTCTATGGTGACATACAGGGTGGCATCCGGCAGGCGATAGTTGCCCGCGTGTTCCGCCGCGCGGCGCAGGGCCACAATCTCGGCGTGGGCGCTGGGGTCGCAGTTGCCGATGGGGCGATTACTGCCCTCACCGATGATTTCGCCGTTGCGCACCACCACCGCGCCGACCGGCACCTCTCCCCGCTCGGCGGCGATTTCCGCCAGTTCCAGGGCGCGCTGCATCAATGCGTAATCTTTCGGGGTTGCCATTGGCGGGGTCATTCCACTTCTGTCGGTTGATTGGCGCTCGCTGCGCGTTGTTGTCTTCGCGGTCGGTTTTACCGGCGGCTCACCATGCGACGGATGACAAAATCCGCCTGCAGCTGCAACTGCTCGCGCTGCTCCAGCTCCGCCCGAGCCACGGCATCGCCTTTCCAGGCAAAAGGTGTCATGGATAGAAAGTCCGCGATGGCTGGCGTTCCGTTCAGGGTAAACAGGAAGCAACAGCGCGACTCCACCTCCGGCACGAACCCCGCCAGCGGTTTGGGCGGCGCGTGCTGGCGCGGCTCCCGGTAAAGCGCCTGCTTCAAGGACCACAGGTGCTCAGGGCCCGGCGCAACATCGACGATGGAGCCGCCCGGGTTGAGCACGCGGCTCAGCTCCCCGGCATCCCCCGGGGCGAAAACCCGCAGGATATGGTCGACGCTGTCTGTGGCCAGCGGCAGATCGAAGTTGCCCGCCACCACATACTGGCTGCCCGGCTGGCTCTTGGCCGCCATGCGCACGCCGGCCTTGGCAATATCCACACCGGCGAGGGCATCGGCGGGCCATCCCGCCCGCCGCAGCTGGCGTGTGTAATAGCCCTCACCACAGCCCACATCAAGTAATTGCCGGCCTGACTCGAACGGCAGCAGGGCGGTAATGGCATCAGCCAGCGGACGGTAGTGCCCGGCCTCGAGAAAACCGCGGCGGGCCCGCAGCATCTCGGCGGAATCCCCCGGCTCTTTGGAGTGCTTGCGCTGTACCGGCAGCAGGTTGACGTAGCCCTCGCGGGCGCGGTCGAAGGTGTGACCGTTGTCGCACTGCCAGCTCTGTTCGCGGCACGCAAGGGGCAGTCGGCACAGGGGGCATTGCCAGATCATTCCAGTTCCAGTGTTTTCAGTTCTGCAGCCGCGGAAGTCCCTTTGTTGAGGATCATCTCCGCGGCTTTTTCGGCGATGGCGATCACCGGCGCGTTGGTGTTGCCGCTCACGAGGGTCGGCATTATGGAGGCGTCCACCACCCGCAGTCCATCCACGCCGTGAACCCGCAACCGGGCATCCACCACGGCGTCATCATCGCTGCCCATTTTGCAGGTACCCACGGGATGATAGATGGTTTCGGCGTGCTGGCGGATAAACGCCTCGATCGCCTTGCGCGAGCGCAGGCTTTTCCTCGGGCTCCAGAGGCGTTTTTGATAGCGTCGCAGATCTTCCTGCTCGAGAATCTCCCGGGCCATCTCGAAGCCTTCCACCATTACCTGCAGGTCCTCCGCGGCGCTGAGGTAGTTGGGCTGAATCAGCGGAAGATCCTTGGGGTTGCTGCTCGCCAGGGTGATTTCACCACGGCTTTGCGGGCGCAGCGCGCAGGCGTGCAGCGAATAGCCAAAGCCGCCCGGCTTCCTCATCCCGTGATCAAACAGCGGCGCGGCCGTGAAGTGAAACTGAATATCCGGGTGGGTGCCCGCCAGGCTGGAGCTGGCGAAACCGCCGGCCTCGGCCACATTGTTGGTCAGTGGGCCACGGCTGGCCAGTAGCCACTCCGGCAGGTGCAGCGCATCTTTCAGCATCGCCCCCAGTGAGGTGGAAAAGGTCACCGGCGCGGAAGCTCTCACCACCTGCGTCACATCCAGATGGTCCTGCAGGTTGCGGCCGACGCCGGGAAGGTGCGCCTGGGGCACAATACCGTGCTGCTTGAGCGCGGCCTCATCACCGATTCCCGACAGCATCAGCAGTTGTGGTGACTGAATGGCGCCGGCACACAGCAGCACCTCCCGGTTGGCCAGCACCCTGCGGCCGTTCAACATCTCCACGCCAAGCACCCGGTCGCCGCGAAAAAGCAGCCGGGCCACCTGGCTGTTGGTGAACACATTGAGATTGGCGCGGCTCTTTACCGGGTGCAGATAGGCCCGCGCCGAGGAACAGCGCCGGCCATGCTTCTGGGTCACCTGATAAAAGCCCACACCGCTCTGCTGGCTGCCGTTAAAGTCGTGGTTAAGCCGGTGCCCCGCCGCCTGCCCTGCTCGCACAAAGGCGTTGCCGGCTTCGGTGTGCCACTTCAGGTCGGAGACTGCCAGCGGGCCGTAGCCACTGTGATACGCGTCGCTGCCGCGCTCGTTGCCCTCTGCCAGCAGAAAGTAGGGCAATAGATCGCGCCAGCCCCAGCCGGGATTGCCGGCCGCCGCCCAGGCATCGTAGTCGGCGCCGTTGCCGCGCATGTAGATCATGGCATTAATGGAGCTGCTGCCGCCCAGGGTGCGCCCCCGGGGCCAGAACAGGCGCCGGTCATTCAGCTCCGCCTGCGCCTCGGTGTAATGGTGCAGGTTGTAGCGCTTGCCGGGCACCAGAAAACTGATCCCGGCCGGTATCTGGATCAGCGGGCTGCGGTCGGGCCGGCCCGCCTCCAGCAGGCAGACCCGGTGTTTCTCATCGGCACTGAGGCGGTTGGCCAGCACGCAGCCCGCGGAACCGCCGCCAACAATCACATAATCAAAAACCATTTCACGGGGCATAGGGTTATCTCTTTTATCTCTTCTCCCTCGTTACACTGGGACACTACACCCAGCCCCGGGAATTTTCTATTGCCGTGCGCGCCGCAGCACACTTCCCTAGGGTACTGAGTAGCGCATTTGGCAGAGCCCTTTGAGCGCCCCTTTGAGCACTCCTTTGATGATCTCTTTGATGAGCTCTTTGATGAGCTCTTTGAGGAGTCCCTTGAAGAGCCCCCCCCTGAAGAGTCCTCAGCAGACAAATCTGAACGTCCGTGTTCAGTATGACCGATTAAGAAATTCGCGAGGCTAAAGGTTAGCCAGGCCGGCGCTGCAGGGTGAAATGGGAAGAGACGGCATACCTCTGGCGTGCACCAGACCCTGGCTGGTAGCAGGAACGGACGGGGCATGAAGGACAGAGAACGAAGGACAGAGAACGAAGGGCAGAGGACAGAGGACAGAGGACAGAGGACAGAGAACAGAACGCAGAGAGCAACAGAACACAGAAGAGGATGCCAACTCGGAACTGTTGACGCCGCTAACCCCAAAACCTGCGCCAGCGCGATTCCTCCCCACCCCGCCGTAAGCCGATGGAAAGGCGGCGGCCTGCGCCTCCTGAAGAGCCCCGGGACCGGAGGCGGGTAATCCCGCCCCCCTAATCTCACCTGTTTAACCCAGCCTTTTTAATAGTCTGCGTTTAATAATGCGCGCACACTGTGGGCTTTCTACAAGCCCCCTACAAGCCCCCTACAAGATCCCTACAACCCCCGACAAACCCCCGACAAACCCTCCACAAGCCGTTTACCAACCCTCTACAGGCCCTTTAGCGCTAAAAGGGAGTGGCAAAGAGAGCGTCCACTGGGTACCGGCTGGGAGGCAGGCATCAGTGGCTGGCGCTCTCCGCAGTTAGCGGCAAGTCCACCGCCCGCCCGACACGCTTGCCATCGGCACTGCGGGCGCGCAGCGCCAGGACCTGGCTGTCGGCAGCTGCCATCACCACCAGCTGCCAGCGCTCACCGTCAAAAAACTCCACCGGCAGCCCTTGGAAAGGCACCGCCACCTGCAGCATGCCACTCACCCACACGGCGCCCGGCACCGGTACGCGATACCCCACACCGGCAAGATCCAGCTTGTACAGTTCCTTGCGGCCCAGGGTCGCGGCAAATTCCTTCCAGTCGCCGGCCAGCGCGGCTGTGTCCACCCAGTCGGTCTCTTGGGAATATACCTGCCCGGGTTGCGGGGGCAGCTCCCACGGCGCCCGATGCCAGGCCCGCTCCGCCAGCGCCAGCAGGCGCGGGTAAATCATGTACTCCACCTGGGCATCCGTGCGCACCACTTCGCTCCACAGCTGCCCCTGGATGCCACGCACATGGGCGACAAATTCCGCCGGCGGCGCACTGGCACTCCAGCCGTTGCCATCGCGGTCGGTGGACACCTCTGCCAGCTGCGCCGTATTGAGCGGCGCGTAACTGAAAGTCTTCTCGGTATCGATATAACGTGACGCCCAGTAGTAACCGCTCTCCTGCGGGTCCACCTCATAGGGCATATCGAAATAGAGAAAATCGGAGTGAGACTGCACCACATCGAAGCCCGCTTCGGCCAGATGCACGCTCTCATCGCCTCCCCCCCAGAACAGCGGACCCCAGGCGTTGGCGTAGTTATCGGCCGTGGCGAGCTCACTGCCGGCGTCCGCGATACGCTTCACGCCGTCATGCCAGGCCGCCATAGTGGCAATGCCGGCGGCGTCCACCAGCGCGCTCACCCGCCTGGCATAGTGCTCATCGAGCTTATCCATGGACTCCACCACGCCATCGGCCACCAGTTGCCGGCACTGGGGCGACCCGCTCCAGGGCTGCTGACGGGCGGAGGCCGGGGCATCGCCCTTGTCCGGATCACTGCCGGGCGCGTCCTCAAAGTTGCCACTGGCGAGGATATTAACCGCTTCATCGCCGCCAAAATGCCAGGTGCGCAGTGGCGCCCCGGCTGCCTCGTGCATGGCCTGCACTTCGCGGATCAGTTTGTCGACAAAATGATAAGTAGAGTCGATACAGGGGTTGATGTAGCTGTCGTCGTAGAACTGTACCGACAGGTAACGGGTGTCATCCTCGGGATCGATCAGTCGGTACTCACTCGCCCGCTCCGGGGCGCTCTCGGCCAGACGGCGATAGCGGGCCTCCATGGCCACCACCGCTGCGCGGGCATGGGCGGGCATATCGAATTCCGGCACCACTTCGATATGACGGGCAGCCGCGAAGCGCACAATCTCGATATAGTCCGCAACGCTGAAGAAGCCGCTGCCATTGTTATCGCTCTTGGGACCGGAGCCCAGCTGCGGCAGCAGGCACTGATTTTCTTCCAGATCGAAGCAGCGGCGCCCCCCCACCTCTGTCAGTTCCGGCAGGCCCGGAATCTCCAGACGCCAGCCCTCGTCATCGGACAGGTGGAAGTGGAAGCGATTGAGTTTGTACGCGGCCATCTGGTCAAGCAGCCGCAACACCACATCTTTGGAGTGGAAATTGCGCCCGACATCGAGAAACATACCGCGATGCCCGAAACGGGGGGCATCCTCGACCACGACCGCGGGCAAGGTCTGCCCGCGGACATCCGCCAGCGCCAGCAGGGATTGCAACCCGTAAAAGGCACCGGCCTGGTCGTAACCGACAATGCGTGCACCGGAGGGCTGCGTCTGCAGCCGGTAGGCTCCGGTTGTGGCCCCGGCGGCGGCATCCTCGAACCGTGCTGGATCGATGGCAACACTAACTGGGTAGGCCCGCGGGTTTTCGGAAGCAGATTCCGAAGCAGAAAGGCCCAGGGATTGCAGGCGGGCTTCAATGGCCGCGGCACTGGCAGGTACCATAACGCCAGACTGAAGGGCGATGCCGTTGTCAATCGTCACCGGCTCGCCGATAACACGGGTAGATAACGGCCGCGGGATGATGCGCTCGCGCCAACCGGGCACGATTTGACTGCCTCCAGCGGTATAGTTCCGAAAGCGGCTGGCGGCATCCGCCAGGATATTGGCGTCCGTCGCAGTGCGCTTCCAGTTGTTCGGGTCATTCTTGCCGATCGGCGCTACCAACCCATCAATACTGTCATGGTCGGTGGACGCAATCACCCGAGCCTCGCCCCGAGCATCCACCACAAACAGCCGCGGCATAAAGTCGGATTCGAACTGCATCCAGTTTTCTGCGAGAAAATCCAGCTGCAGCGTCTCACCCGCAGCGATGCCGCTGAACTTTGCATTCGGCGTCAGCCGGTGCAGGTCCCCTTGCACATGCTCCAGGGTGAAATCTTGGCGATTCCGCAGCTGAAAAACGCGTCGAATACTGTGGAAGTACAGGGTCCAGTCGCGCTCATCAGGCTCAATCGCAGCGCCGCCGTTGCCGAGCGAGATGCGGAAAGTGGAACAGGTGGCACCACTGCCGCCAGCGCGCTTGCAGTCCGCCCGCAGCGACTTATCCACCCCCTGGAAGTTGCTGAGCACCTCCTGGGTCACAGAGAAGTGATCGGCAATACGCACAGCCGGCGGCTTCTCAAGAGGCTTGCCGCAGGCGGTTAAAAGCAGGGCCAGGGTGGCGGTGACTGGAAGACGGTGCATAGGGCTTCTGACGCTTATTTATTATCGGTTTGGTCGACTCCATTCTGCGCCAGCGGCAGCAAAAAGACAACGCTGTCAACACGTGTTGTGGAGAGATTGGGGGCTGCTCGCAGTACCGTCTGGATCTGTCTGTTCCTAGATTAAATTTTCATATGCAGGTTTTTTGTGTCGGATAGCCGGCAATAAAAAACTATGGCGCGGGCCTTGTCGCGGCAGCCCAATTTTGGTCAACACTAAGCGAAGCCAGAGTTGATGCGGCCTGCGGGGCAGTGACTGTATTCAACACGCGGTCCACCTCTAGGGCTTGCACAGGACACAGTGGGTATGAGATACATCGGTAAGAAGTGGGTGAACCATAATAAATCCAGCGGTTGTCTTTACGCCGCACAGGAAGAAGTAAACACCCTGGGGTAGATCCAATGGAAATCTGCAACATCCGTTCTCGTGCCCGCCGACACCTCCCGTACGTGTGCGCCCTGCTTTTGACTCCGCTCGCGAGCCACTGCCTTGCCGACGACCTGTTTATTCCCGATTCCACTACCGCCTTGAACCTGCAGGCGGACAACGCCTTCTTCGTCGACAGCGCCTTCGGCATGAACAACGCCGCGCTTTACAAGGCGGCGGAAGACCTTCGCAACAACTCGATGGGCAACGTACAGCGCCAACTGAATTACCAGTGGCTGCAGATGTACACCAACCCGGACGAGTTTGAGCCCATCAAAGGAGGCAAGGCGGTCAACGAGATTCTGCAAATGGGCTGGCGCACCTGGCGCGAACAGAACCGCCGACGCAGCAGTGGCCTGCTGCGCTATACCGATGGCCACGGCAAAATCGGCAAGTCCTTCGACTACGACGTGCGCCTGACAGGCGACAAATTCAACTTCTCTTTCGAATACGAATTCTGATATTCGACTCCCGGACACGGAAGTCCGCACCGCCACTCAAGGCATCTCTGCACCAGCAAGCCCGCGCGTTTGATAGAATCCTCCGCCACCACAACTGATCAGGCGGAGTAAACCGTGACACAACAGCCCCCTCCCACCAGTTTCACCGACTTGCCCTTCGCCGGGGTGGGCAAACGCCTTGCTGCGCTGCTCTACGACCTGCTGATCCTGGCTGGCCTGCTGATGGTTTACGGGTTCCTTGCGATGATGGTTACCTCCGTATTCGGCGGGCTGGAATGCCGCCCGGATCAGCTGGATTACAACCCCTGCGTCAGCGGGCCGCTGCTGCAGGTGGGCATGGTTCTGGTGGTTGCGGGGTACTATGTCTGGTCCTGGCGCGGAGCCGGCCAGACCATCGGTATGCGGGCATGGCGTTTGATGGTGGCGAGCCCAGAAGGGGTACAGCTGAGCTGGAAACAGTGCGCCATCCGCGCCCTGGTGGCCCCGGTTTCCCTCGCAATGTTCGGCGCAGGCTACTTTTGGGGCTTGACGCGCAAGGACAGGGCCAGCTGGCACGACTTGGCTTCGGATTCCCAGGTGCGCCAGCTGCCCAAGCGGGGGAAGAAATAGTCCATCAAGCGCTGCCGTTAGCGGCGGGTTAACGCGCCCGCCGCAACAGCATCCAGCCAATGCCGAAGCACAGCAGTATCGGCACCATAACGGCAATAAACGGCGGGAATCCAAACACCAGCGAGGATGGGCCGAGCATGTCCTGAAGGGTCTGGAACACGATCCCCACGATCACCCCGGTAAACACGCGCAGTCCGGTGGTCACCTCGCGCAGCGGACCAAAAATAAACGAGATGGCCACCATCACCAGACTGGCGATGGTCAGCGGCTGCAGCAGCTTCTTCCAGAATTGCAGCCAGTAGCGGCTGGCATCCTCATTCTTGCGGTCGAGGAAGCGCGCATAGGACCAGAGGTTGCTGGGGGAAAGGTCCGAGGGCAGCGGCACCACCAGTGCAAACAACTGCGGTGAGATATCCGTTTGCCAGCTCGCGCGCTTTTGCGCGTCGCTCTGCACCAGCTCCTCCGCGAAACGGGTCGCGCGGCTGTTGCTCAATACCCACTGGTTTTCGGCAAACTGCGCCCGCTCGGAAAATTCCACCCACTCGAGTTCGCGCTCCGCGTCAAAGTGGTAACGGGTAATACCGTACAGGCGGCCACCGGATAGCGCGGCATTGAAATGAATAAACTCATCGCCATCGCGCATCCACATGCCACTTTCCAGGCCGGCATCATCGAGATCGCCAAGGGCGATGGCCTTGCGGCTCTCCGCAACCTGATTGGTAACCGGTATTACAAACTCCGCCAGCGCCATCCCGAGGATAATCAGCAGCAGTACCGGCTTCATCACCGCCCAGGCGATGCGCCCAATGGAAACGCCGGCCGCCCGCATCACCGTCAACTCGCTGGTTCCGGCCAGAGTGCCGAGCCCCACCATACAGCCGACCAGAGCGGAAAAGCCCAGCTGCTCATAAAGGCGGCTGGGAATGGTCCAGATGATATATTGAACCGCCTGCGCGGTTTGATAATCCGCGTCCATCTCGCCCATCTCATCGACGATGGCAAAGATGATATCCAGACCGAGGATGATCATCAGCACGGCGCCGATGGACATCGCCACGGTGCGGCCGATATACCAGTCGAGCTTATACATCCCGGGCCTCCGTCTTTTTCGCCGGGGTATTGCCTGCCGGTGCCGGCCTGGAGCGCCGGAACCAGTCGCGCCCACCCAGCAACAAAAGCCCCAGGATCAGGAAGGGCGGGTGCACCAGCCAGATGGCGGCCGGGTTGTTAATTTTTCCATCCTCCACGGCGCCGCGCACGCCCTGCAGCAGCACCAGGTAAACCATATACAGCAGGATGGCCGGGATCATCTTGGCGTAGCGCCCCTGACGGGGGTTGGTGCGACTGAGCGGCACCGCCAACACGGCCACCACCAGTACCAGTACCGGCAGGCTGAGGCGCCAGTTGAGAAAAGCCCGCTGTTCCCGCCCGTCGCTGCGCCACAGCTCCAGAGTGGAGGCGGCCTCCAGGCGGTCGCTCTGGCTCTGGCGCATACGCGGGATGTCCAAAAGAATCTCGTAACTGTCGAACTTCATCACCCGGTAGTCCCGCTGGCCAGGCACCCCCTCGTAGCGATAGCCATCCCGCAGTACCAGATAACGCAAGCCGGTCTCGGCATCGATCTGCTGCACCCCCTCGCGGGCAAAGTGCACGATCTGGTAATCCGTTTCTGTTTCCGCGCGCGTGGAGCCGAGTTCTGCCAGGAACACATCGTACATGGTCGACTTGTCCGCACTCAGGGCATCGGCGTAATAAACCGCGCGATCGCCTTCGGTAGAGACAAATTTCTTCGGCACCAGGTGATCGAATTCATTGCGGGACTTGTCTGCTGTCAGCAGTCCGGAGGAGCGCTCGGCACCGGTCGGGGTGAAGTACAGACTCATAGCGCCCACCACCACCGCCACCAGCAGCGCCGGAGCCAGGGTATAGGCAAGCAGGCGGCGCTCGCTGAAACCGCAGGCGTGCAGCACCGTCATCTCGCTCTCTATATACAGGCGCCCGTAGGCGAGCAGGATGCCCACGAAAAATCCCAGTGGCAGCACCAGCTCCAGGAACCCGGGCAGGCGATAGCCCATCAGCGAAAAGAGGATACCCGCAGACAGGTCCCCCGCCGCCGCTTCGGCCAGGTATTTCACGAAACGACCGCTCATCACCATCAGCAGCAACACGGCGCTGACTGCCAGCGTGGCGTAAAGCAGCTCGCGGCAGAGGTAACGGAAGATAATCACAGGATAAACACGTTCCTTGGTGACAGCGCAGAATGGGAGTCCGGATCTAATGTGATCAAGTTTATGCCCCCTGGAGCATTCCCGGCGCCCAGAGGTTAAACTTGTGCGGCGCATTATCGCCAAAATTATTTCCGATGTCTCGGTCGCGAGGCTCCCGCGTGGATTCAGTGTGGATCGCGAGCGGGTTAACAAGAGAAGGAAGAGGAATCATGCAGTTCTCCGCCAAGGTCTTCGAAGCCAGCAAGCAGCGCACCGCCTGCGCCATCATTCCCGTGGATGCCAAGAACCGCTTCACCGCCAGTGGCACCGCACTGGATGAAGCCTGCGGCGGTGCGATCAGCACTCTGCTGAAGCGCAAAGACCTGGACAGCAAGCTCGGCGCCACCCAGCTCCTGCCGATGACCGAGGGCCCGGCCGAACGGGTGCTGCTGGTCCGCAGCGGCGAGGGCGTGCTGAGCCAGGCGGATTTTCGCAAGCTCGCCGGCGCCAGCGCCAAGGCGGTAAAAGGCTATAAAGACGCCGTCAGCTATCTGACCGAGCTGGAAGTCAGCGACGCGGACAGCACCTGGCAGGCTCAGCAGCTCACCCTCGCGGCGGGGCTGGCAGGCTACAAGTTCACGCGCTGCCTGAGCGATGCCAAGCCCTACCCGCTGGCCAAGTTCCATGTACAGGTCCCCGAACGCAAGCTGCTGAACGCGGTGAAGAAAGGTGTCGAGATAGGCGCAGCCCAGGCCTCCGGCAGCAACCTCGCCCGCGAACTGGGCAATCTGCCCGGCAACATCTGCACCCCGACCTACCTCGTCGGCCAGGCCAAGGAAATGGCCAAACAACACCCAAAGATCACCACTTCCGTGGTCGATGCCAAAAAGATGGCATCCCTCGGCATGGGCGCCTTCCTCAGCGTTGCCAAAGGCAGCGACGAACCGCCGGCTCTTATCGCCATGCAGTACAAGGGCGGCAAAGCGGGCCAGAAGCCCGTGGTGCTGGTGGGCAAAGGCATCACCTTCGATACCGGCGGCATCAGCCTGAAGCCGGGCCAGGCTATGGACGAAATGAAATTCGACATGTGCGGCGCCGCCAGCGTTTTTGGCGTGATGGCGGCCCTGGCCGAACTGCAGCCCGCCATCAACGTGGTCTGCCTGGTGGCCGCGGCAGAGAATATGCCCAGCGGCGGGGCCAGTAAACCGGGGGATATTGTGACCTCGATGTCCGGCAAAACCATCGAAATCCTCAATACCGATGCCGAGGGGCGGCTGGTACTGTGTGACGCCCTCACCTACGCCGCCAAATTCAAGCCGGAAGTGGTCATCGACGTGGCCACCCTCACCGGTGCCTGCGTGATCGCGCTGGGCAACCCGGCCAGTGGCCTGTACGCCAACCAGGACGAGCTGGCCAGCCAACTGATCGCCGCCGGTGAGCGCAGCGGCGACCGCGCCTGGCGGATGCCGCTGTGGGACGAATACCAGCCGATGCTGGATTCCAACTTTGCCGATATGCAGAATATCGGCGGCCGCGAGGCGGGCTCCGTCACCGCCGCCTGCTTCCTGTCGCGCTTTGCCGAAGACTACACCTGGGCTCACCTGGATATCGCCGGCAGCGCCTGGTATTCCGGTGGCAACAAAGGGGCCACCGGCCGCCCGGTACCCCTGCTGATCGAATACCTGCTGAACAAGTAAGCGATTACTCGCCGGCCCCAGCACTACCCAGGGGCCGGTGAAAGATTTCGCGACGCTAGGTCTTAATGCCGCTGACCAGCCACACTGGAAACCGGCAGCGCAGGCCTGTATCGCGTAATCCGGCATCCATCAGCCTTTTACTCTTAGCCATCGCCACCACCATCAACTGCTTACAGCCCGAGAAGTCATGACCCGCATCGACTTTTACATCCTCTCCTCCGAAAGCCTGGATTCCGGCGACCTGTTCGCCTGTCGGCTGGCGGAGAAGGCCCATCGAGCCGGACTGCGGGTGCTGATTGCCGTGGATAACGCCGAGCGGGCGGCAGCGCTGGACAAACTGCTGTGGACCTTCCGCGAAGACGCCTTCCTGCCACACGACCGGCAGGTGGAGGCAAAACATGCGCCGGTGGAGGTCAACTGCGGCGAGGACCCCGGCGAGCACCACGGCCTGTTGATCAACCTCTGCTCCGAAGTCCCGGGGTGGTTCAGCCGCTTCGAGCGACTCGCCGAGATTGTCGTCCAGCAACCAGCGGCCCTGAAACGCTCCCGGCAGCGTTATGGCTACTTTCGCGACCGCGGATATCCGTTACAATCTCATCGCATCAGTAACCACTAACTTCGCGCCTCTGGATCGCAGCAAATGGCCGGCAAGAAGCACAAGCACAGACAGCGCCCGCAACAGCGCGGCGGTTCCAGCGACCTGCTGGACGAGCTGAATTCCCTGCGCGATTTGCTGGGCACGGATGACCTGTCCGATATCCCCCTGCTGGACCAGGTGGCGCAGCCGGGTCCGAAAGCGCCACACCAGGCCATGGCGAACCGCCCCGGAGCCAGCCAGCCCGGGGCAATACAGCCCGCAGCAAAACAACAGCCTCTCGATGCAGACGGCCTGCCCATCCTGTTCTCCCCTGTGGATGCCGGGTTAGCCGAGGGTTTCCATTCAGACCTGAATGCAGCCGATGGTGACCTGCTGGGCGGCTTGCAGGATTTGCCCACCACCGCCACACTGGCCAAGGCGGTCACCGTGGACAGCAAGCCAGTTCCTGCGGGCGCCGAACAACAGAGCGACCTGTTCGACGCGCCCGCCCTCGACCCGGCGGAAAACCCGTTCCTGCCCGCCCATATCCGCGCCCGCCTGACCGGTGGCAGAGTGCCCAGGGGATCGCAGCTGAACGAGGGCAGCACCCTTCAGTCCGCCACAATCGATACCCGGCGGGAGCTGACGCCCTCCACCCAGCTGCCCAGCAAAGAGGGTCCGGAGACGGAACAGGCAGGCGCCGATCAGGCCCGGCAGACGGAATCTCCTGACCGGGAACGCGCCCAGCAGCGACAAAAACTGGTGGATCGTCTAGTCGCCAGCCAGCTGCCAGAGCTGGAGCGGCGGCTGCGCGCCCGCATCGAGATGATGATCGACGAACTGGAGGCCAAGCGCTAAAGCGCCTCCTCCCCTCTAGCGCCAGCTACCTGATCCCACGAAGATTGGCGCCCTTCGACCGGCAAGCGCCCTTTTGCCGCCCCCCGGCGCGGCGGTATAATTCCCGCCTTTTTCGGCGCAGTGACAGCCTTGCCCGCACTCTTCCGTGCGGCAACGCCGGCGCCCGCAGTCAGTCAACACAAGGTTTCCCCACCCGCATGGACAAGACATACCAGCCCAACGCCATCGAACAGCAGTGGTACAAGACCTGGGAAGAGAACGGCTATTTCAAGCCCAACGGCGACACCCAGGCCAACCCCTACTGCATCATGATTCCGCCGCCGAATGTCACCGGCAGCCTGCATATGGGCCACGGTTTCCAGGAGTCCATCATGGACGCGCTGATCCGCTACCACCGCATGCAGGGCGACAACACCCTCTGGCAGGTGGGTACCGATCACGCCGGTATCGCCACCCAGATGGTTGTCGAGCGCCTGCTGGCCGCCGAGGGCACTGATCGCCACACGCTGGGCCGCGACAAGTTCATCGAGAAGGTGTGGGAGTGGAAGGAGCAGTCCGGCGGCAACATTACCCGCCAGCTGCGTCGCCTGGGTGCCAGTCCCGACTGGTCCCGCGAGCGCTTCACCATGGACGACGGCTTCTACAAAGCGGTGCAGGAAGTGTTTATCCGTCTGTACGAGGATGACCTGATCTACCGCGGCAAGCGCCTGGTGAACTGGGACCCGAAACTGCATACCGCCATCTCTGACCTCGAAGTACTGAACGAGGAGGAGCAGGGCCACCTGTGGCACTTCCGCTACCCGCTGGCGGATGGCTCCGGACACCTGGTGGTCGCCACCACCCGCCCGGAAACCATGCTCGGCGATACCGCCGTGGCCGTGCACCCCGAAGACGAGCGCTACAAGCACCTGATCGGCAAGACCATCAAGCTGCCACTGGCGGACCGCGAAATTCCCATCATCGGTGACGATTATGTGGAGCGCGATTTCGGCACCGGCTGCGTGAAGATCACCCCGGCGCACGATTTCAACGACTACGAAATGGGCCAGCGTCACAACCTCGAGATGATCAATATTCTCGACGCGGACGCCAACCTGAACGACGCCGTGCCGGAGAAATACCGCGGCATGGAACGCTTCGCCGCGCGCAGCCAGATTGTCGACGATCTGGACGCGCTGGGCCTGCTGGAAAAAATCGAGCCACACACCCTCAAGGTGCCTCGCGGCGACCGCTCCGGCGTGGTGATCGAGCCCTGGCTCACTGATCAATGGTACGTGAAGACCCAGCCGCTGGCCGAGGAAGCCATCAAGGCGGTCGAGGACGGCTCGGTCAATTTCGTGCCGAAGAATTACGAGAACATGTACTTCTCCTGGATGCGCGATATCCAGGACTGGTGCATCTCCCGTCAGCTCTGGTGGGGCCACCGCATCCCGGCCTGGTACGACGACAATGGCAACGTCTATGTAGGCCGCAGCGAAGAGGAAGTGCGCCAGAAGCACGACCTCGGCGACATCGCCCTGCAGCAGGACGAGGACGTACTCGACACCTGGTTCTCCTCCGGGCTGTGGACCTTTGGCACCCTCGGCTGGCCGGCGGATACCGAGGAACTGAAGACCTTCCACCCCACCTCGGTACTGGTCACCGGCTTCGACATCATCTTCTTCTGGGTCGCCCGCATGATGATGCTGACCCTGTACTTCAAGAAGGAAGTGCCCTTCCATACCGTATACGTACACGGCCTGGTGCGCGACAGCCACGGCCAGAAGATGTCCAAGTCCAAAGGCAATGTGCTCGACCCCATCGACCTCATCGACGGAATCGACCTGGAAAGCCTGGTGCAGAAGCGCACCACCGGCATGATGCAGCCGCACCTGCGAGAAAAAATCGAGAAGCAGACCCGCAAGGAGTTCCCCGAGGGCATCGCCCCCTACGGCACCGACGCCCTGCGCTACACCTACTACTCGCTGGCCTCCACCGGGCGCGACATCAAGTTCGATGTGGGGCGCATCGAAGGCTTCCGCAACTTCTGCAACAAGATCTGGAACGCCTCCCGCTACGTGCTGCAGAACTGCGAGGGCCACGACTGCGGCCAGGATGGCAGTGGCGACTTCGAACTGTCTCTGGCAGATCGCTGGATTATCTCCCAGCTGCAGCGCACCGAGAAAACCGTGCGCGAGGCCATGGACACCTACCGCTTCGATTTAGCCTCACAGGCCCTGTACGACTTTATCTGGGCCGAATACTGCAGCTGGTACCTGGAGCTGTCCAAGCCGGTCCTGTGGGACGACGCCGCCTCCAGCGCCATCAAGAAAGGCACCCGCCGCACCCTGATTCGCGTACTGGAAACCGTACTGCGCCTGGCGCACCCGATGATGCCCTACATTACCGAGGAAATCTGGCAGCGAGTGAAAGGGCTGGCGGGCAAGAGCGGCGACACCATCATGCTGCAGCCCTACCCCGAAGCCAATGAAAACCGCATCGACAGCGAGGCGGAAGCCGCCATCGCCGCCCTGAAGCAGGTGATCGAGGGCGTGCGCAACATTCGCGGCGAAATGAACATTTCGCCGGCGAAGAAAATTCCCCTGATCCTGCGCGGCGGCAGCGCCGAGGATCGCCAGAATCTGGATAACGCCCGCGCGCTGATGATCAAGCTGGCCAGCCTCGAGTCCGTCTCCTGGCTGAATGCCGGTGAGACAGCCCCCGCCTCCGCCACCGCCCTGGCCGGGGATGTGGAGCTGCTGGTGCCCATGGCCGGCCTGATCGATGTAGCCGCCGAATCTGCGCGCCTGCAGAAAGAGATCGACAAACTGACCAAGGAACTGGCCCGCGTGGAAGGGAAACTGAAAAACCCGAAATTCGTGGACAAGGCCCCCGAGACGGTGGTCGAGAAGGAAAAAGGCAAACTGGCGGAGATGCAGAGCGCGCAAAACCGCCTGCAGCAACAATTGGAGGAGATCTCCAAACTCTGAGTGTCATTGCTGTCCAATAGAAGCCATGACCAGTAAAAGCCATGACCAGTAAAAGAAAGGGGCCACAGGCCCCTTTCTTTTATGCTCACACCTGTACTCACCTGTGCCCATACCTATGCACACTCCAGCCAGCAACGAATCGCTCAAAAGATCCTACCCGCACGGGCAAGGAGTCTGGCCGTTTAGCAGCTAACAGTCAGCAGCCAGTAGCCGGCTGGCGGCGACCGATGTGGCAATCATTCTCCTGTACCGGCTTGGCAGCCCCTTCACAGCCAGCGCGCTTATAACCACCTTCAGTTTCCCGGCGCATCAACCTGCCAGCTGGTAAAGCTGCGAGCCGATAGCCGCCAGACCGCCAGACCGTTATAGTGTTACCGAGCAGGGCAACCTCCGGCAATGGGAGCACTTCCGCTTGCGAAGCCTCTCAAAGCCGCAACGCCAGCAGATGCCCGGCATTAGAAGAGATAACGGGTTTGGTGGTCACCGTGCCACACCATCTTCTGCAAAGTGCCGCCGCCACTGGCGCAGTGACCACCCTCGGTAAAGTCTGGCACAAACCCCGCTTTTAAATACAAATTGATCGCCGTGGTATTTTCACTGGAAACCCGTAACATTACTGCCCGGTGTCCGTCTTCAAGCGCAAGGGTGCGCAGGGAATTGATCAGTTCCAAGCCAACACCCTGCCCACGGACAAGCGGGCTCACCCACAGTGAAACCAGCTCATACTCCCCCCCGGAATCAACAGCACCAATCAAGCCGACCGCCTGACCGTCATGGCGCGCGATCAAGAACCTGGGCCCCGCCGCACCAGAAGCGATAAACCGCCACTCTGCCGGGGTGAGTTTCTCGGCCTGTTCATGGGTGATGGCAAAGGCATCCGGTGAATCAATGAGTGACTGCAGGCGGATATTGCGCAAAAGCTCCCACTGACTCTCCACGACGGGCATAACTTGCATAATTCGCGACCCCAGATTTTCATCTTCCATCTTCCATCTTCCATCTTCCATCTTCCATCTTCGACCTTCGACCTTCGACCTTCGACCTTCGACCTTCGACCTTCGACCTTCGACCTGAACCTTAACCTATAACCGCTAAAATCTATCACCTGGAGCCTGGAGCCTGGAGCCTGGAGCCTGGAGCCTGGAGCCTGGAGCCTGGAGCCTGGAGCCTGGAAAAGATTAAATTAAGATTTTCGAAAATCTTTTCCAGGCAAGGCAACAGCGCCATTCAAAATATAACTACAAGATTACTCGCATAATAACCGAGATATCGCACGCATATCTTACAGCGAACACCTAGATGGATATTATCTAGAGGATTTCAGGGAAGCAGGAAATTAGCCAGCCACCTCGGAAATACAAGCCCAATAAATACTAACGCATGATCTACAATCCAACTGCAAAATCCATACAACTTCGTCGGCGGAAGAATTATTGCCAGGATTCATTGCAACTTATTCATTTCCTATCCATGATTGACACCAACTCATGCCGGAGTGTCGAATAACTCAGGGTGGGCTTCCACAGCCAAATAAAAATCCATGACTTACATTCTCGCCCTGCTGCCAACCCGGTTTATCTTTACAGCTGGTGAGTGCTCGGGTGGATCATCAACAACCGGGCTTGCCCCAGCCGAGAAGATACTGATAAGCAGCGTAATTTTCCCCTCAACCCTTGATCAATTAGCTCAATACACTATATACATAGGAAGGGCATGATGATTTTCAGGACAGGAAAGCCCGCTTTCACGCCGTATAAAACCACAACTATTCAAAGGCCCGCCGATGAAGACGTTTAAACAGGCGTATGAAGTTCTCAAGGACGCCGAGATATTTCACCGGGAGATCGCGGATTTTTATCGCCATTTAATGGAAAAATCCGCAGATAACCGCACCCAGTTGCTTCTCAAGCACATGATCAAGCACGAGGTCAGAATGGCGAAAAACCTCGCCAACTACGGACAGGTCGGCCAGCAAAAGGTAATGAAAACCTGGCTGCAGTACACCCAGGAGGAATCCGCCAAGGATTTTATCCACAATCTTGAGTTGAGCGACCCGCCAACCATCAAGGAAATCAATGGCATGCAGCGGTCGGTGGACAGGTATTTTTCCGAGCTCTACCAGGCGGTTTATGACGCCATCGAGTCCCTGGAGGTAAAAGAGGTTTTTGAGGACCTCAAGGAAGTGCAGGACAAGGAGCGCATTACGCTTTCCATGGCCACCAACTCGCTCTGGGATATGTAGCCGCACTTTCCGGCCTTCATTACCCGCCATGCCCAGCGTCGCCACAATATCGGTGGCGACACAGCCGGCTGCTCTCCGCCGGCGAACCAGCTCATCACCTGCCGGCTATCCAGGCAAGAATACCCATCGACCCGCAGAGCCCTCAGAGCCCTCAGAGCCCTCAGCGAGGACATACCGAGTGCGGGTTTATTTCAGCGGGTGGCAGCCAAGCAACTGCCTAACATGACGCAGATATTTTTTTGACTAAATTAAAAAAACCCGCTGCCGGCAGCGGGTCCTCTCTTTCTAATAGTGATCAGAACTCGTAGCGAGTGCGCAGGTAGTAGAAACCACCCTCGAACCCAAAGGGCGTGAACTGGCTGTAGCGGTTGCCCGCACCATCGGCGGCACCGGGATTTTCTTCCGGGTACTGATCCAGTAAATTCTGCGCTCCGAGAATCACTGAGGCTTTGTCAGTCAATGTGTAACCCACCTCGGCATCGACAATCAACTCGCCCGCGTAAACCTGCCCATCTTCCGAGTCAAACCAGTCATCATAGGCGCTTACCCTGGCCATCAGTCGCCAATCACCCAGCGTGGTATTGCTGGAAAGATTCCAGCGGGTTTCCGGCAGCCCCTCTTCCAGCTCGCGAATACGCGTGGCATCGATCGTGTCGGGGGAGAAACTATCCACCGTGGTATCGGTTTTGTTGAAGGCAAGACTGATATCCGTATTATCCCCAATCATGTCGGTGCTGTAGGTCGCGACGATATCGACACCTTTGGTGGTAGTGTCAAAATCATTGGTAAAAAAGCGGAAATTCTGCAGGTTGGCAGCACTGGTCACACCTGACGCCACCAGGCTATCGACCTCCGCCTGAGTCAGAGAATAGAGTTGCGACGGCGCGATACGCCCCTCCACTTCGATATTGAAATAGTCCACGGTCACATCCACGGGCCCAATGGAGAAAACCGCCCCCAAGGTCCAGTTGGTGGATTCCTCCGGGTCCAGCGGTTCACCACCGCGCAGTTTGGCCACTGCATTGGTGGAAGGGATGGTACCGTTATTCACCAGGTCGTTGAGTGCCAGGTCGAACTCGGTGGAAACATTAAAGGCATTGGACTGACCCGGTGTCGGCGCGCGGAAGCCGGTACTCCATGAACCGCGCAGGGCCAGGTTATCCATCACATCGAGATTGGTTGCCAGCTTGCTGTTGGTGGTGGTTCCAAAATCCTCGAAATCCTCAAAACGCAGTGCAAGACCAACGAGCCAGCCGTCCATTACGTCAGCTTCCAGATCCACATAGGCCGCCTTGTTGGAACGGCTCCACTGCCCTCCGGCCAGCGGGCCAAAACCGGGGAAACCATTCGAAGCGGCACTGAAACCCTGTTCCGCCAGTGGACCGATTTCGTAGGAGGCCTGATCGCCGGTCGTGATCTCAAAGGTCTCATCGCGCCATTCAAGGCCCGTCGCCACACTCAACTCCGAGGCCAGCCCCACCTCAAACCCCTTGACGAAATCGGCATTGAAGTTTTTCTCCAGTTGGGTATAGGCACCCGGGTCGAATGACGTTGGCGTCAGGGGGCCCAGCGAGGCATTGACGGTGTTATAGATGAAGAAATCCACATCGTTGTAGCCCAGCGATGCACTCACATCATAGGCCCAGCCATTTGCCATCTCACCGCGCACACCGGCCACACCGGACAGATCGGTAACCTCACCGCCGAAGCGCGGTGTAAAACCGCCGGGAAAGAGCTCCTGAAAGGAGAAACACTCGCTGCTGGTAAGCGCATCCTCGTGGCTGAAGCCGACGCAGTCATCCAGGCCATTGCTGGGATCGAGATCACCGATCAGCGGATTCTCATCTCCGTCGGCATACACCGCACTGCGAGTTTCCGGGTTGCGGAAATAAAAACCGCCATCCACCTCCTTGGAGGCGTAGTTGCCAAATGCGTAAAACTCCTTGCCGCCGCCGAGTTCGAGCCCGAGATTAACCACACTTTTCAGGTCGTCGTTGATTTCCGGGCGCCCCCAGATCTGCGCCGGGGTGGCCACTTCGGTGTTGCCGCCGGCGATTAATGCTGCCGCGTCATTGCGCTGTATGCTGCGGTCGGTGTCCTCCTGGGCGCCAACCTCAAAGCTGACGTTGACGAACCCCTGTGAAGTGAATGGCATACCGTAGTTGGCCGCTATGGTGTACTGGCGGCCATCACCTTCATAGAACTGTCCCGCCTTTACCTCCATGGCGCCCCCATCGGGCGCATTCTTCAACTCGAAATTGATCACTCCAGCAATCGCGTCCGAGCCATATTGCGCAGCAGCGCCATCGCGGAGCACTTCCACCTGCTGCAGGGCAATCGCCGGAATCTGGGCGATATCCGGCCCCTGGGCACCATCGGAAACACCATTACCCAGCCAGGCAATCACCGCCGCGCGGTGACGCCGCTTGCCGTTGACCAGCACCAGTGTGTGATCCGGAGCCAGGCCGCGCAGGTTGGCCGGACGCACGAGGCTTGCCGCATCACTGATAGGCTGTGTATTGACGTTATAAGAGGGGATCACATTGCGCAGCAAAGAGTTGAGATCGGAGTCTCCCTGATTCACAAAATCTTCACCGCTGATGATATCGATCGGCACTGCGGAATCAGCCGCCGAGCGGCCCTCCACACGGGTGCCAATGGTTACGACTTCCTCCATGAGCTCTTCCTGAGCGCCTGCCGGACTGGCGGCAATCGCTAACGCGAGAAGGGCGGGCGGGTGTACTCTAGTAATCATTTTCATAAATGCGTTCCCTGTCATTATTCGTTATTACTGGAAATACGGACGTTATCAGTCGCCCACTTAATAACTGCAAATTTCATGACAACTCAGATAGCTCAATGAAACACAACGCATAGATCGACAGAAGAAAAAATACACGCCCCATGGCGCGCTTAGCGCCAATCCGACATAAAACAATCAATGACCAACAATTAAATTGACCCACAAAAGCGCACTAAAAATTAATTTCAGCACCGCGATAGATCATTAGAAATTAATCCTGCGTCAAACTTACAAAATGCGCAGGCATAAAAAATACGCCATCAATAGACCATTTTGATAACCTACCATCCTGCTAACCGGAAAATTTGAACGGGGAAAGTTACAACAGGCGTCAAAACATACGCCAACCAGCCTTATACAAGCGAAAATTTTTCAAACGAATGAATTACTGCGAAACAAATACACAACAAGAAAACCGCCAAGCAGATATCCTTATTCACCACAAAAAAACAAACGGCACGATGAACTGACCTCATTAATATCGAAGAACCGTAAACATTCTCCACACGGAATCTCACCAGAAACGAATTTACGGATAATTAATCAGAGGAATCAATCAATAGAAATAGAATAGAAATAAAGAAATATGTAAACATATAAATATTCAGATATTTCTTTATTTAATTTATACCCACAGAGGGTTGTGACCATACCAACCTATGGGCAGGATAAGACTGGGACTACTACACTAAGTATGACTCACCTCAGCTTGCTGACTGGTCCAGGGTGTCAGCCAGGGGGTGAGCCAAAGAGCGATTCAGAGACTGCACCAGAAAGAAAGGCAGATTCACTTGAAGGCAAGAAGCGATGAGATTGCGCTTGCTGAAGTTATAGCGGCTCAGGATGCCAACCGCACCCTCTTTTCCAAGCAGGCGACGGGTGATGACCTCAAGTTCCAGCCCCTGCTTTTGCAGCATCTGCGCTTCACTGGACAGGTTCAACAGATAATCGTACTTCTCCTGCAACTTCTGTTTGCCATTCTCCACCACTCCGCGATGGGGGCAGAGTATGGTATCGAAGTCACAAGACAGGACTGTGCGGATACTCTGCAACAGGGTATCCACATTCTCATCGACTCGCAGTAATTTCAGGTAGTTGGCGATATACAGGTCGGCACTGAAAAGCCAGCCCCGCTCTGGGAGCAGGTAGCAGTGCATATCCTTGGCATGCCCCGGAGTAAAGATTGCCTCCGCATCCTCACCCCCGATATGGATTTTCTCGGGAAGTATCTGGGCATCTGTCCTGCCGGCGGACCCCCAGAGCAGGCGCTGAATCGGCGGTATGGCAAAGCCCCGCTGCAGAATATTTGCCGTCAGCGAGGGAGCCTGAGCCCTCACGCCGGTGAGCCGATGAATAGCACCCGCATTACCACTGTGGTCCTCATGGTGGTGCGTCAACAATAATTGCTGCAGCGGAGCCGTCTGGATAAAGCCCTTCACGTAACGCCACTGGTTGCTGGGGCCGGCATCGATCAGCGTACCGCCCAGCCGGTAGACGCTAAAGGTGGTATTGACCCCCAGGTTAAAACGCCCCACACGAAATCCTTCCAGGTCGTAATGGCGGAATTTTTCTAAAACAGACATAAGGCTCCCCAAACACGCGGATGATTGCCACCGCCCAGACGGGCTTGCGCTGCGCGGATATTCCATCGCGGCATTATTCTCGTTGTCACAGAGAAAAAATTGAATAGCGCGAAAGTTGCTGGCGGTTGATCAAATCGCTCGCTGTGGAGAAAGGCCTTTTTCCTCGGCCGTCGCTCACTCTCTCCACATCGTGCGCTGTGCCTCGCCTTTGCCCGTACCCTTTCCATGTCCTTACCCTCTGCATACCATCCTCTCTCCATACCCTCTCTCCATGCCCTCGCTCACAGCATCTCTTCGCTGTCACCTCATACCTATGACATAGCCCGTAAGGCTTGGCCCCTGAAGTCAAACACTGTCACTGCAATACACGCGCCGGCACAGCGTTAACACGCCTTGAACACAAGGGGAGCCATGCCTATACCTTCCTATACCAAAAGCATTTTAAAGAAGCCGACTATGTTTGAGCCTTCCAGCTTTCGCCTCGATGGCGCCACAGCCCTGGTAACCGGTGCTGGCAACGGCATCGGCCGGGCGATCGCCAAAACATTCGCATCCGCCGGTGCGGCGGTGGCGGTGACCGATCGGGAAGCCCACGCCGCCGAGGCGGTCGCCAGTGAAATCACCGCGGCGGGCGGAAAATCCGTGAGCGGCGCCTGTGATGTGACCCGCGAGGGGGATCTGCTGTCCGCCGTCGAACTGGCGACCAGTGCTTTCGGCGGGCTGACAATTCTGGTCAACAACGCTGGCGGCGGCGGCCCCAAACCCTTCGATATGCCCATGGCGGATATGCGTCTGGCCTTTGAATTGAACCTCTTTTCGGTATTCCGCCTGTGTCAGCTAGCCGCGCCGCACATGGAACAGGCAGGCGGCGGGGCCATTCTCAACATCACTTCCATGGCGGCCGACAACAAGAACGCCAGAATGGCCTCTTACGCCTCCTCGAAGGCCGCGGAGAGTCATCTGACCCGCAATATCGCCTTCGACCTGGGTCCGAAAAATATTCGCGTCAACGCCATCGCCCCCGGCGCCACGCGCACCCATGCGCTGTCGACGGTGTTAACCCCCGAGATCGAGGAGAAAATGCTGCGGCATACGCCCATCCGCAGACTCGGGGAACCGGAAGATATGGCCAACGCGGCGCTTTTTCTGTGCGCGCCGGCATCCAGCTGGATCAGTGGCCAGGTGCTCACCGTATCCGGCGGCGGCGTGCAGGAACTCGACTGACTAAAACTGACTAAGGAAGCCCCCGGGCCAGCCTCAGCCCCCGCACTAACCTGAAGGAGAAGCACATGGCCGACTTTGATGCGTTTGCGGACTTTCGCATGCACAAACATCAAGCCATCGTCACCGGCGGTGGCCAAAATATTGGCGAAGCGATCGCGCGCACCCTGGCCGGTGCCGGCGCACAGGTCATGATCGCCGACCTGAATGCCGAACTGGCGGAGAAGACCGCCGCCGCCATCGCCAAAGACACCGGCGCCGAAGTGCTTGGCATGGGCTGCGATGTCACCAAACAGGCGGATATTGATCGCTGCGTCCACAGCACTGTGGACGCCTTTGGCGGCATTTCCACGCTGATCAACAATGTCGGCTGGGGGCGCGCCTATCCCGATCCGCTGGCGGTTTCCAGCGAGGATATGATCGAGAGCTACAAGTTAAATACCCTGTCGGCGATGGCGATCACCGCAGCCTGCCGCCCCTATCTGGAAAAAGCCGAAAATGCCACCGTCACCAACTCCGGTTCCCTGGTCGGTGCCGTGCCGGCGTTTGACTTCATCGCCTACTCCGCCGCCAAGGCCGCACTGAACCATATGATGCTGGGGCTGGCGCACTACTTTGCCAGAAAGGTGCGGGTCAACACGGTGCTGATCGGCACCGTCATCACCGAAGGATACGCCGCTGCGGGCCTCGACGCGCACGTGCAGGAAGCACTGATGCACCCGGATAACCTGATCGGCCGGGCCGGCAAGCCGCAGGATATTGCCAACGCGTTTCTGTGGCTGACCTCGCCGGCTTCCAGCTGGGTTTCCGGGCAGACCATTCAGGTCTCAGGGGGAGGAAAACGGATACGCCTGATGCCAGAGTAAGCGCACGAGAGCACCCCCATTAGCGTGGCTCCATATCAAACCGGCGCCCTGATCCTTATCTGCGCGCTTGCCCTGCTGCCGTACACGCCCGCCACCCTGGCACAGAGCGGTTTCTCTGGCGCCACCAGCGGCGCGCCCGGCACAGGCCCCGGCTACGAGGCCCTGAGCCCGCTGCAGACCGGCCAGATCGTCGATCAGGTGATCGTCAACATCTCCCCGGCAGGCTTAGAGGATGAACAAGCCCTCAGCGGCGAAATCCGCCGGGCGCTGGGTATTTCCGTGGGCACCCCATGGAACCCGGCGCTGGGGGCGCGGGCACTGGCAGCCGTAGAAGCCATTCCCCGCGTGGCCAAAGCCAGCTATGGGCCGCGCCGATTTATTCGCGGCAGTCGCAACGCGCTGGTTGTCAATGTACACATCAGCGATACCGCCACACCGGCAGCCACCGGGGTCTTTCAGAGTGGCGACCCCGGTGACTTCCCGGTGCTTTACCGGCGCTACAGCAGCTACCTGCAGGCCATCCTGAACGGGGGCAATGGGGTATTCTCGGACGGCAACCCCTGGTTCGATGCCGCAGAGGTTTTCACCCGCGGCAACCCACTGGTGCTAGACCCGGCTCTCGGTGCGCAAACCGGCAGCCGCGCCAGTTGGAGCGAAGCCTTTGTGCAGCTTGGCCTCGGCGGCGTGATGCCACTGAACCACAGCAGCCTCTATGGCTTCGCGGCGATGACGGGTATTGGCGTGGCATCGGTGGGCGGCGATATCTTTCGGGATCAGAACCGCAGCACATTTGACACCGAGCAGGCCTACGCGGGGATGCTGTATGCGCCGGCAAATACCACAACGCGTATCAAGATTTCCGCGGGTCGCCAGAATTACATTCTCAACGAGGGTTTTCTCGTTTCACAGTTTGGCTGGCAGTTCAACGCCGGCCCGCGCCCGGGAGTTTACCTTTCCCCACGCACAGCCGCGGATGCCACCGTGCTGGGCTACATCAATCGTGATGACTGGACGGCACAGCTATTCCATATCAACCCCAGCATTGATGATCGCTTGCGCCCCAAAAGCAAGCTGAACGGCCTGAATCTGCGCAAGACCATCGATGAGCGGCTCAGTATCGATGGCACCCTGCTGCATGTCGCGGATTCCAGTGTCATTTACACCACACCCGACGGTTCTCCCGGTGGACGCGAAGGCCTCTGGACCGCTGCCGCACATCTACTGCGACATGCGCCGGCCAACAGTGACGGATTCTGGCTGGAGTCTGAGATCGCCCATCAGTGGAACGACCACCTGCCCATGTCCGCCTACGCCGGCTATGCCACCGTCGGTTATATCGCGCGTGAGAGTGCCTGGCAGCCCAGCCTCTCCTACCGGTTAGCGACCTTCTCAGGCGACGACCCGAACACAGAAACCTACGAGCGTTTTGACACGCTCTTCTCCGGTGGGCTGAATGAATGGTTGCAGGGTATTTCCCTGGCCAAACTACTGACGCAGGCCAATACCAAAACCAATCGCCTGAGATTCAATGTCTCACCCCGGGAATCCCTGAACCTGACCCTGGACCTCTATCAGCGATCCGCCAACCGGCGCAACAATTTGGGCGGCAACCGGGCACTGGGCACGCTCTCCTCGAAAGAGCTCGGCTACGAAGTGGATTTCGTGATTCGCTGGTCGGTATCCAGGCGCCTGTTTGCCCAGGGGCTGTTTGGCGTCGCAATACCACAGCGAGGAGTAAAAGACGCGGCCGATAACCACAGCCAAAACTGGTCCACGGCACAGCTGCAACTTTTCTGGACGCTTTAGGTGTTTATGACCTTCGCTCTTTTTCCTCTTGTCGCCTTTTAAGCCACAGGAAAACCTCGGTGTAGACAGACCGCCATGACCGACCAGTTCAAACACGGGCATCGTAAATGAACACAGCAATCACCGTGCCGTGGGGCACCCTGTTCGGCCTCCTGTTTATGACCATGGGGCCAATTCGCGCCATTGCGGTATTCAGCATCTATGGAGAATCCGACGAGGCCCCGGCAGTGAGATCACTGGCCTGGCGCTCCATTGTGCTGAGCGCCATTGCCTTTTGCGTCGCGCTGTTTATGGGCGATGGCGCACTGCAATCCTGGGGGGTCGGCATGCCGGCATTGATTGCCGCAGCGGGTGCGATTCTGTTTATCCTCTCCCTGCAGATGATTATGTTCCCGGCTCCGCAGGCGCCAACCATCGTAGACCCCGCCAGCGTAACCCCGGCACAGGTGTGCTTCCCGGGATTGTTCCCCCCGCTCGCGGTGGCCATCCCCGTTATCTTCGCGGCCGCCGCGCCAGGCACTCTTGCAAGACTGATCATCCTCGCCATCGGCTTGTTTATCCTGCTTCTGGACTGGCTGGCAATGAGGTACGCGAAAAGGATCATCAAGACCATAGGCCCGGTACCGCTGAAACTGTTCGGCGCGGTATTTGGCATTCTGCAGGCGGCCCTTGGTATCGAGTTCATCATTGATGCATGGAGACTATTGGAAGAGCCCTGAGCCCTGAGCCCTGAGCCCTGAGCCCTGAGCCCTGAGCCCTGAGCCCTGAGCCCTGAGCCCTGAGCCCTGAGCCATGAAGCCATGAATCCATGAAGCCCTGAAGACTGTGGCCCTGCGGCCACTGAGATGACAGCGCCGGGATCCTGGCCCCCGAATTAACACTACAATGACTCTTGACGGCGAGATGGCTTGCAAACCCGGCCACGGCAGGAGTGCACTCACCACGCTGCAGGCCTGAACCGCCTGCATAACGTGAGCACCCGCACAGCACCCTGCCCCTTAGCTGGGAATGCGGGATGCGGGATGCGGGATGCGGAGCTGATGATAATAGACGGGCCCAAAGACTGAAGCGGATCGTTTGATAAATGGATATTGTTAAACAGATCAAACATCTCACCCAGGAAGCCATTAAAGCCATCGAGTCCGATAGCTTTCCCGAACTCATGATTCAGGTCGTCAGTGTCATCGCGATCTTTGGCCTTTGTTATATCCTGTCCCGCCTGTTGGGAAAAATGTTATCCGCCACCCTGAGCACGGGCAACAAACACCACAGCAATGTCTTGAAGTCATCAGTACTGTGGATATCGACTCTGGCGTTTCCGGTGCTGTCTTTCAGCGCAATGCGTGTTGCAGACGCCCTTGCGGTGTACGGCGGCATTCATCCATGGCTGATGCGCCTGGCAACGGCACTGGCCATGGCGCTGGTGTTTAGCCGCCTCATCCTGCTGACAGTGAAACCGCCGCACCTCGCCAGCATCATCAGGTTTACCTGGACCCCCATCGCCTTTGTGATTGGTGCCGGTTGGATAGAACCAATCATCAACGCCCTCAACGGCATGGTCATTAACCTGCGTGAGATAAAAATTACCGGCTTCGATATTGCCCGCACACTTGCGTTCAGCTCGCTGATCTTCTGGATCGCCACCATTGCCAGCACCTACGGCAAGCGGATCATACGGCGCCAGAGCCATATCGACCACAGGTCCAGGGAAGCCATCGCCAAGCTCTATGAAATTTTTATATTTTCCTTCAGCCTGCTGCTGATTCTGCACCTGATGGGCATCAACCTTCGCGCGCTGGCGGTGCTCGGCGGTGCACTTGGGGTGGGCATTGGTTTCGGGCTGAAATCCATCGCATCCAACTTTATATCCGGCATTATCCTCCTGATGGACCGGTCCATTACGGTGGGAGACTATATCGAATTCACGAACGGCCAGGCGGGAACCGTTACCCGGCTCAATATGCGCTCAACCACACTGGAAACAGATGATGGGAAAGTCGTGGTCATTCCCAACGAGTCTTTTATCACCGGATCCTTTATCAACTGGACCCATAAAAGCCGCAAGCAGAGGTACACCCTGACCTTCACCGTCAGTCACGACGACGATATCGATAAAATAAAAAGCCTGGTGGAGCAGTGTATCGGCAAAAATCCAAAAGTTCTCAATCAGCAGGACTCACCCACCATCACCGACCCCTATTGCGGCGTCAGCGACTTTGGCGAAAGCGATGTCTCCATGTTCGTCAATTTCTGGTCGGATATTGACAACCGGGATTACCAGCAATTCAGTGCCGACTTGATGCTTTCCATGTTGAGCGAACTTAAAACACATCACATTCAAATCGACAGTTCCAGCGGGGAATAGTCGGTTAGTTCATTATTTCAGGCCGCATCACTTTATGGCTTCGACTGCAGGTACTCCGCCACAGCCTGATATGCGGGCAGAGATGTAGGGTCGATCAGCGCATTCTTCGCTTCTGGGTGGGAAGCAAAACGGGCAATCACCATTCGTGCCGCGGGATCAATATACAGAGCCTGGCCATACACCCCACGGGCCATATAGGCGCCATTGGCATTATGGGTAACCCACCACATATTTCTGTAGCTCCAGCCTTTGAGCTGTTGATAACCGGACTGTTTGAAATCCTCTTTACCCCCACCCTTTCTAATATCCGCCACCACACCCCGGGGAATAATCTGGCGGTTGTTGTAGTAGCCGTTATTACGCATCAATTCCCCAAACCTGCCCAGGTCGCGCAGGCCGAGGTTCAGTCCTCCGCCGGCAAATGGGATGCCGAGAGAGTCGACACTCATATAGGCGTCCATCTCCGCGCCCATTTCTTTCCAGATAAACTCCGAGATCAGACTGGCCACCGACTTGCCCGTTACCCGGCTGATTACCCAACCCAGGGCATCGGTGTTGGCGGTTTTGTAGTGGAATCCAGCCCCGTGAGCGCCCTCTGGCTGCACCGTCACCAGAAAATCGTAATAGCTTCTGGGACCCTGGTAATCCTTCGGTTTCGGCAGTGGGTTGCCCGCACGGGCGTGGGCCCACACCTCAGCCTGTGGATCCGAGTAGTCTTCACTGAAACGGATACCGGTAGTCATATCCATCAACTGCCGCACCGTGGCGCTGCCAAACGCGGAATCGGCAAGTTCAGGCACCAGTTCACCAACCAACACCTGCTCGCTCAATGTTCCTTCGGCAACCAGTATCGCCGCGAGTGTTCCCACAAAGCTCTTGGTCATTGACATCGCCGCGTGCTGCCGATCCGCGGTCAGCACACCAAAGTAGCGCTCGTAGACAATGACACCATCATGCATAACGAGAATGCCATCGGTGTAGTTTTTGCCCAGGGACGACTCCCATGTCAAAACCTCACCGGTTCCCATTGCGGTGAAAGTCACCCCGTCTATACCGGAATCTGGCCTCGATACCAGTGCACCGGCATTACCGGTTCCGCGGGAGACATTCACGGTAGGCATCAATTGCCGCATATGGGAAACAGTCCACCTGAGCTGCGGAAACCTGAAGTAGCTGCCATCATCAAACGCGATACGTTTTTCCGGTTTGGGCGGAAACCCCAGCATCCAACCCTGTCGCTGCGGATCGCTTTGCTCCGCGTTCATAGTGCCACCTTTTGCAAGCGCATCATGAGCCTGACCCCCTCTCACAGCAGAGTGATCATCTGCACCGGCTTGGTTTGCATCGCTCTGGCTCGCGGGAGGACGCGACATCACGGCGTCGCCGGACTCTGCCGCAGCCAAAGCTTTCAATGGATAGAAGGCATAAAAGGTATAGAAGATGTGAAAGGCAAACAGAGTCACTACCATACTCAGCATAAAAGGATGACGCATTGATTCACCACGTACGATTCACTGAAGACTTACTGCATATAAAGGAGCAATTCACACAGGGGATTAAAGACCAGAAGGGATAGAAAAACTTCACAACAGACAGAATTAATCTGAAACCTGCGATAAAACAACCGACATGGGGAAAGTCTTTTATCTATTAAGAAAATCTCTGCGCCTGGCAAAGACCAGAGGAACGCCACCTTTATTATCTGTTGATATCTGCGGCAGAAATTTAACAGCGAGCTGAAAACTGGAAAACCCCCTGAAACATATGCTCTACAATGATGGCTCTTGTTAGCACAGAAAGTGCGCCCAGTAATCTTATCTGCGTCCGTAAGAATAATTTCCTGCCGGGCGTCAGGTACAACAATTTCAGGTATATCGTGACAGATAACCACTCGATCTCAGTCGATGATTCTCTGCCACTTAACCCTTCAAGGAAGATGCACCAGAAAATGAAATTCAGACCCCTAACGAGAACATTGTCCGGGCTAGTGACTGGCGCCGCAGCAATTTCACTCCCGCTCTTGAGTAGTGCAGCGGAGCCAATGGCGCTTTTGCAGGTAGAGGTTCCCGCCCAGGGCAATTATGAGCGCAAGCTTGAGCGCACATATGTGAGCGCCCTCACAAGCCAGGCGGTTGAATCTGTGGACCAACCAGAGAATTTCTCACTTGGGCTATCTGCGCCAGATGATGCCTCAACCGCTTTGCCTTCAGAACCCATGACCCTGGCCTATAAACAGCCTCGGCAATCCGGGAATTTCTATCAGGCGAAAGGTGGCAACACTGCTACCGCATCGGATCTGGCAAGGCTTAATGAAGCGGCCTGGAAAACAAAAATGGACTGGCCCGGATCCTTCCCTTTTTTCGGCACAAAAACCCGTGCCCAATTAAGTGGTTTTGTGAAATTCGATGCGATACATGACAACAATGCCATTACCACTCCGACAGCTTTTGTAACGGCAAAGATCGTCGTCGATGACCCGACCGCCGCCGAAGGGGCAGACGGTCAGACACACTTTTCCGTACAGGCCTCGCGCATCAATTTCGAAACCAGAACACCAGTGTCAGACCATGTACTGACCACTCACATCTCCATCGATAACTATGCGGACTATGCATCATCCGTTGCCAAATTGAGACTGAGAAGTGCCTTCGGCAGGGTAACCAACGTCCTCCTCGGTGGGGATATACTGTTTGGGCAGCACTTTTCCACGGTCACCGACTTGAGTGCGCTGCCTAACACTCTCGACTTTGAAGGGCCGTCCGCATTCTATGGTCTGCGTGTACCGATGTTACGCTGGACACGCAAGCTGCGCGAGGACTTCACGTTTGATCTGGCGATGGAAACACCCAACAACCACAGCTTTATCAACGCGCAATCCGCTGCCGAGTGGCCGGATATTATCACGGCGCTTAGTTGGCAGCGCAAAAAGCGCATCGAGTTGAAGGGAAGCCTTCTCTATCGGGATTTACGTGCGGCGGTGGACGATATTCAGCAACTGGACCCCTCCGAGTCCGGCACCGCTTCCGCCAACGGTTGGGGAGTCAGCCTCTCCGGCAGAATCCATATGCCAGAACCTATTGAACAGGATTTCTGGACCTTTTGGGTGTTAAAGGGGCAGGGCATTGGCAGCAAATTGAATGATTTACCACCGGACGCCATTTACGATACGGATACCAACCAATTGAAAGCCCTGCCAGCAAATGGCTTCATCGCATCCTACCAGCACTGGTGGAATACAAAGTTTTATTCGGTAGCATCCTATTCTGTGCTGGATATTGACAACACCCGCTTCCAGGCGGACAACGCCTATGGCCAAGGAAAATACGGTAGCTTCAATATCGTATGGACGCCGATACACAACTGGCTGCTTGGTGTTGAAGCTCTACGGGGATCCCGGGAAAACAAAGATGGTCAGGATGCCCACGTGACAAGGTTTCAGTTTTCGACCCGGCTGACCTTTTAAGTACGGCTTTTTAACAACAATCTTCACACTGGCGCAAGAGACAACCTAATGAATACGCTGAAACGATCGCCAACTCGCGGCACCCTGTTTCTGGTCACAACTTTGGCCCTGCTCCTTACCGCTGTCTCAGGGTGCGTAAGCCAACGCAGTTCCATGGAAGAAATCCATGTAAACGCCCTCGAAGCCAGTTCTCCCAAGGGAAAAACACTGGTTATCGTCTATAGCCGCAACCCGGAACTGGCAGCGAAGCTTGAAAGTGAGTGGGCCAAACAGCTGAGTGCCAAGGGCTACAACGTTCAAGCCTGGCATACCGTCGCACCTGACGAGTTCTCTCCCGAGTACAAGGTCATACAGTCTTTAGTCAACGATACCGGAGCCACTACAATCCTCTCCTCCGAAATCCTTAATCGCAAGAAAATGGAGCGGGAATACCCTTCCTCGCAGGTTGCGATCATTGAGACCAATCTGTTTGATGCCGGCAGTGAGAAACTTCTCTGGTCCACAGTGTTTGAAACCTTCCTGCTCAGCCCGGATGGCGAGAAAGCCCTGACACCCTCGGACACCAAGATAGAGGAGATTATCTCCGATCAACTGGTCCCCATGTCACACATGGGCCTGGTTGACTGAGAAGAGCTGGTCAACTGACCGGGCCAGGTTGACCGACAACAGTTGGTTGACCGACAGGGTTTGGTTGACTGGCGGAAGATTTTAGCTGATGAAAAATTTTCAACTCAGCCACTCTTGGTGAAGGCCTGTCTTTGTTGCCACTAGCAATGCACGCCGTGATGGCTTTATTGCTTAGCGACCTCTGCACTGAGCGATCTCTGTACTGGGCCATCTCTGGGCAGTAGCGGGGCTGCAGCGCAGCCCTAGATACGCCCTATAGGTTCTTCCTTATAGACGTATAAGCTCCACAGCCAGTGCGGTTATCTATCTTTAGGAAAATTCGGATATTCAAATAAATTATATAGCCTTATTTTCTGCATAACTTCCCATCTCAGGGTTTTATTTCTATACCTACAGGTATGCGCCTGAAACTACTTGTTGGTGGCCAGGCCAGATCAGAGTTGTGCGACCAGAAAGTCACGCAATCCTGAACTGTGGCGCGCTTCGGCCAGCCACAGGGGGTTAACGGAATCAGCCGATTTGTTCAGCGCTGTCCACAGCCGGCACCGCTATGGGAGGTACCTATGCCACTTCATATTCAGCAAAACAATCAAAGCAGTGAGCTTGACCCGATCTTCGCCAACCCGGTGATAGACGCGGTTGCCCCTACCGCGAGCTTTCCAGAAAAAGAAGCCCGCCAGGATGCTGTCTACCAGATGGTGCACGATGAACTTTTCCTCGACGGCAACGCCCGCCAGAACCTCGCCACTTTCTGCCAGACATGGGAGAACGAGGAGTTGCACAAGCTGATGGATCTTTCCATCAGCAAGAACATGATCGATAAGGATGAGTATCCGCAAACGGCCGAGCTGGAGAGCCGCTGCGTGAAGATGCTCTCGGACCTCTGGAATTGCCAGCCCCATGAGAACCCCATCGGCACCTCCACCATCGGCTCCAGTGAGGCCTGCATGCTTGGCGGCATGGCGGCACTTCATCGCTGGCGCGCGCGCCGCAAGGCAGAGGGCAAGCCTGCGGACAAGCCCAACCTGGTGTGCGGACCGGTGCAAATCTGCTGGCACAAGTTCTGTCGCTACTGGGATGTGGAGATGCGTGAGGTGCCCATGGATAAAGGGCGCTATTTCATGGATGCGGAGGAAATGCTCAAACGCGTCGATGAAAACACCATCTGCGTCATGCCCACCTTTGGTGTCACCTATTCCGGTAATTACGAGTTTGTCGAGCCCCTTGCGGATGCGCTGGACAAGCTGCAGGCAGAAAAAGGCATCGATGTGGATATCCATGTGGACGGTGCCAGTGGTGCCTTCCTCGCTCCCTTCTGTGCGCCGGATATTAAATTTGATTTCCGTGTTCCCAGGGTCAAATCCATCAGCACCTCCGGACACAAGTTTGGCCTCGCCCCTCTGGGCGCTGGCTGGGTAGTCTGGCGGGATACCTCCGCGCTGCCCACGGAGCTGGTATTCAATGTCAATTACCTCGGCGGCGAGCTGCCTACCTTTGCCATCAATTTCTCACGGCCGGCGGGCCAGATTATCTGCCAGTACTTTCTGTTCCTGCGCCTAGGCAAAGAGGGATACCGCAAGATTCACAGTGAATGTTACGAAACGGCCCAGTGGATCGCGCAGGAAATCCTCAACTCCGGGCCGTTTGAGCTTATCTGTGGCGGCGACCCCCAGCAGGGCATACCGGCAGTCACCTGGAAAGTGAAAGACGGTGTAGAGCTGCCGTTTACACAGTTTGATCTATCTGACCGCATGCGCGAGCGCGGATGGCAGATTCCCGCTTACACCTTGCCGGCAAATGTTCAAGACGTTTCGGTACAGCGTGTGCTGGTCCGGCAGGGATTATCCCGCGACATGGCGGCACTCATGATTAAGGACTACCGGGATGCGATCAAGCATTTCGACAAACACCCGGTCAGTGTGCCCCTGAACCAACAGGAAGCGGGCGGCTACAACCATGGCTAGAGGTTCCAGGCCCATTAGTCACTGACAACGCTTCTAATTCAATAGAAACCGGTTGCGATATATGAGTACCACCGTTAAAACTATGGGCTGGCTGACGCTGTCTTTTATGATGGTCGCCGCCGTTGCCAGCATTCGATCCCTGCCCACCATGGCGGTCTATGGGCTGGGTTCGATTTTTCTCTATCTTATTCCCGCCTTCTTCTTCTTCATTCCTGTTGCGCTCGTTGCCGCCGAACTGGGTACGGGCTGGAATGGTGGAGTTTACGGCTGGGTCAAGCAGGCTTACGGCAACAAGATGGGCTTCTTTTCCATCTGGTACCTATGGATGAACGTGATCACCTGGTACCCGATCGTACTGGCCTTCGCCGCCAGCGCAGTTGCCTACCTGTTTAATCCGGAGCTGGCCAAAAGTGGAGTGTTCACGGCCATTGTCATTGTCGTGCTCTACTGGCTCAGTACCTTTGTCGCCCTTGGTGGCCTCAGCTCGCTTTCCAAGCTCTCGTCCTGGTTTATGGTGCTCGGCACACTGCTGCCGGCTCTTGTCCTGATTGTGCTGGGAGTTGTGTGGCTGGCTACCGGGCATCAGTCTGAGGCCCCGCTGACGCTTGATGCTCTGATCCCGGATATTTTCAAGACCAAAGAAACGGTCGTCGCCGGGCACCATCGCAATGCCTCTGATTACTGGCAGGAGTTCTCCGGAATCCTGGGGGGGCTGGTGTTGATCGTCGGCAATTTCCTGGCCTATGCCGGTATCGAGATGAACGCCATCCATGCCAGGTCACTATCGAACCCACAAGGGCAAATGCCCAAGGCCATTGCCCTGGCGGCCATCTTGATTGCCCTGATCTTCATCCCGCCGACGCTGGCAATTTCCTTCGTGGTACCCGCTGATTCAACCAGCCTTACCGCTGGGGTTATGCAGGCCTACACCGACTTCTTTACCCGCTTCCATATTGATTGGGCGATTAAGATCATGGCGGTGCTGCTGATTATCGGCGCCCTGGGCGGTGTGCTGACCTGGACTGCCGGTCCCTCTGCGGGCCTTCTGATGGTGGCGCGCTCTGGTGAGATGCCACTGTGGTGGCAAAAAACCAACAGCAAGGGTGTCCAGAAGAATATCCTCTTTATCCAGGCTGTGATCGTCAGTCTGCTGGCCGTTCTCTATGTGGTGATACCCAATGTATCGGCCGCTTTCTGGATGCTCAGCGCTATTGCAGCACAGATCTACCTGTCGGTATATATTCTGATGTTCCTTTCGGCACTCAAGTTGCGCAAGACACAGCCGAATATCAAGCGTGGCTTCCGCTGCCCGGCCATCGGCTTCTGGGCCCGTCTCGGCCTTGTCGCCTCACTCTTTGCCATGCTGCTCGGCTTTGTACCCCCGGCCCAGTACAGCCATATGTCACCCATCACCTATATTCTGATTCTGCTTACGGGGTTGATACTTTTTGCCATCCCGCCCTTTATCTTCCATGCCCGCAAAAAGCCTGGCTGGCAGGTAATGAGCGCCGACGAGGTGAAAAAGAACACGGCTCCATTACAGGACCTCGATTAGCGCGGGATCTTTACTAGTCGTCAGTCATTGCGAATGGTCTGCGGGCTCAATCCCGCAGACCTCAGTTTATCGGCTCTCTGCGCACTTCATTCGCATCACTTCGCTTATCGCCACCAATCCGGCCCCCCCCTTACTTGCCCCTGCCCACCCTGTATCCCTCTGGCTTCTGCCGATTTACCCTCTACTCACCTGCGTTTCGTTATTATCGATTTGCTATTATCCGTTTCCCGCTCCCCGCTCCCTGTTCACCGTTTACTGTTCACTGTTCACTGTTCACTGTTCACTGTTCACTGTTTATCCATTCTCCGTTCACCCCCTCTCTTCCCATGCCCCATTTTTCACCTTTCAGTTTCTTTGCTTACCCTCTTTTAAACTTCCTTCATTCAGGTCTTTAGTCATAGAGTAAATAGCGTTTTTTCATAGCCAATTTTTTAATGCTTAGAATTTGTTCTTGGTCTCACGCCAGGGAATCACCAAAATCATAGAGTCTGTATCAAATTTCTGTTGGAGAGGAATCCCAATATGAATGGAAAAACGCTTCTGCTGACCCTTGCCATCTCCAGTCTTGTCGCTGTTCCCGCCATGGCGGACAAACACAAGCACAAAGGTAAAGATGCGGAAAAGTGGACCTGTGCGGATTTTCTGGCAATCGATGCTGAGTATCAGCCCAAGGCCGTCTATTGGGCTTCCGCTTACGACGATGCGGAGTATCCCGAGGAAGGCGTACTGGATATTGAAGGTACCGAGAAGGTAACGCCGATGATTATTGCCGCTTGCGAGGAGTCTCCAGACGCTTCATTCTGGGAAAAATTCAAGCATGAATGGCACAAAGTGATCAAAGACATGAAGAAGGACGCGGAAAAAGTGAAGGACAAAATGTAAGATTTTTCGACACTTTTCCTCATAAGGCCCTTGCGGAGATCTTCTCCGGAAGGGCCTTACTGCTAAGGGGCTTTACAGCCAAGGGCCTTACAGCCAAGGGGCTGACTACTAAAGGGCTTACAGCCAAGGGGCTGACCACTAAGGTGGATTAGTTGGACTAGTTGAATTAGTTCAGACCAAATCTGACACAATTCCTTGAAAAGAAGGGGTTGTCGCTAATTCGCCAAAGAACTGCCGACAGCCACGTCCGTTCAATACCCCTAGCAAAACAGTCCTCTTCCGTTAAACGCCTCTTTTACCCGACCCTACATTTATCCCGCCGACTTTTTATACACCCATTTTTATTCAACTGGGCTAATGCCCCCATCCGCCAAACTAGGCCAAGCCCCCACCAACCAAATCAGCACAACCAATATATCCGGCAGCCTTATTCACGCTGTTTTATGCGGTTTTTATTCGGTTTTACTCAACAATTTTTTCATCTTTTTTACGAACATTTCAGCGAGAGATCGTTTCTGAACTTTCTCTTATCTGGTGAAAGCCAAGCGCAGTTGCAAACCCCATTTCGAGGTGGTTCCGGAGGTTACCCAGGCCACCTCACCGGCACTATTGAGAATAATGATGGTGGGAGTCACCCGGATACCCCAGGCACGGCTTAAGTTACCGGCAGGATCGTTGATACTGGGGAAGGACCAGTCTTTGCTGGAGAGGTACTGCTGCACGGTGGTCCTATCACCGGACTGCATTGCCACGGTGACAACCCGATTGGATAACGCCAAGTCAGCCACTGCCGGTGACACGAGGCGGCAATAAGCGCACCAGGTAGCCCAAAAATACACCAGAACCGGGCCCTCTTCCGCCAGCTTGGCCACATCGATACGGCGGCCGTCTAACAGCTCGCCGACCAGTGGAGGCAATTGCTGGCGGGGGATATCCCGCTGCTGATAGAGGCCCATTGCGGTAGTCAGTACTCCTGCCATCAGCAGGAAGGTCAACATCCGTCTTAACCCCCGTCTCCGCCCCCGTCCCCGATCCTTTCCCCGTTCTTCTCCCAGTACGCTACCCCGCCCTCTCCGACCGCCAACTGCCCAATATTTTTCCACAATTTTCATTAATACTTGTCGATATCCATAAGATGTAACTTCCAAGGTTTACCTGTAAAGCCCGCGTCAATGCCGCTCTTATTCCTTGTGCTACTTCTCAACCAGTCCTTTAGCGGGCATTGGTCGGCGCAGTGAGCACAGCTTTAGCCAATGTGTGTTTCAGGATATAAAAACCCGCCATGGCGGGTGATGCACTCGATTTTACACCCAGGGTAGGGATATCAAGTGCATACACGGTAATGTGGTACTTGTGCGGTGCTGAGTGTTCAGGGGGACAGGCGCCGCCATAAGCCCTGCTGCCAAAGTCATTTCTCAACATACTGGCGCCCTCAGGAAGATTCTGGCCGCCTTTTGCGCCAGCGTTCAATGGCAGACTGCTAATGTCACCGGGGATATTGATCACCACCCAGTGCCACCAACCGCTGCCGGTTGGCGCGTCTGGATCGTACATGGTCACGGCAAAACTTTTAGTCCCCTTGGGTATGTTGTCCCACTTCAGCTCCGGTGAGGTATTTTTGCCTGTACAACCCCACTGGTTGTAAATCTGCTGATTCTTGAAGGTTTCTCCGTTGGTTACCTGCTCACTGACCAGGGTCATGCCCTCGGCATTGGCTGCCATTGCTGATGCCGCCAAGCTGATGGCCGCAACAACCATCCATATTGCTTTCACTGCACACTTCATCTTTTTTCCCTTCCAGCTTCGTGCCTTTTAAATCCTTAATTCTGTTTGCACCTCTTGTGGAAGATTAGCCGCGCAGCCTTAAACCACGTGCTGACCCGACTAAAAGTGGCATCTTTTACACTCACACGATAAAAACCCTTCATTCCGCCACTACGACACCCTCTGAGCTGTCACAAAACAGGACGCCCCTGGTGTTTAAGCGACTGTTTAAGCGACTGTTTTTAGCGACAGTTTTAGTCACTGCCAGCTACTGTGTTCACGCGGCTGTCTGGTACTGATGCGGATATTGGAAAAATTGATCTTTGCAGGCGGGATATCCGCTGGACTGGATGGGCAAGCAACAGCAAAACAACGTGCGCTGCCAACCTATAACAAAGGGGAGCCACACTGCAGGAAAGATTTGTACAGAAAGGGGAAAATTCAGACTGCTGCAGCAAAGGAACGGATTAAACCCGCGAAACTAAGCTGGGCATTGAATGCCTTGCACTTAGCACTCGCTTCTCTCCAGCGCCAACACCTCGATGTCCTGTTCCCGATAGCGCCAGCGAAGGTTAAAACCACACAGTGCCATTCCGTAGACTCTTTCCGGGTCCGGCTTCTGGTAGGCGGGCTTGGGGTCCTGGGCCAGAACCTGTTCAATAAGGCGCGGCAGGTCTGTTCCCCAGTCATCCTTATAATCCGCAGCTTGCGCGCGCACAGCCGGGGGAATCTCCACTGCCACCCGGGCAGGCGCGCTGTCGGCAAAGGCGCTGCGGGCATCGGCGAGGGCGTCCGCATAGGGTACATAGGGTTTGATATCGAGCACCGGTGTGCCGTCCACCAGATCGGCCCCGCCGACGATCAGCTCCACTCTCGGCTCGGTACGCACCTCCAACAGGCGCACCACCGACAGGCCAATACTGTTGGGGCGGAAGGGGGAGCGGGTGGCGAGTACGCCGAGTTTGCGGTTGCCACCGAGGCGCGGCGGGCGCACTTTGGTGGACCATTGCCCGGCCGCCTGATGAAACTGGAAGATCACCCAGAGATGGGTATTTTCCTCGAGTCCGGCCACCGCATCCGCCACATTTAATGGCGGCAGCAGTTCAATGGCGGCGCGGCTGGCGTCGGCCAGCAATGGCTGGCGCGGCACTCCGAATTTTTCGCCAAAGCAGGAGTGCACGCGCGCGATGGGTTCAATGTTCATGCAGAGCCAGAGCGCAGATTATTGGTCGATACCGCCTAGGCACAGGTACTTGATCTCGATGTAATCGTCGATGCCATACTTTGAGCCTTCGCGGCCGACACCGGACTCCTTTATGCCGCCAAAAGGCGCCATTTCATTGGAGATAATACCCTCGTTGACCCCCACCATTCCGTATTCCAAAGCTTCGCTGACACGCCAGATGCGGCCGATATCGCGGGAGTAGAAGTAGGAGGCGAGTCCGTACTCGGTGTCGTTGGCCAGCCGAATCGCTTCTTCTTCGCTGGAGAACTTGTACAGTGGGGCGACAGGACCAAAAATTTCCTCGCTGAAGATCTGCATCTCCTCGGTCACATCGGTCAGGATCGTAGGGGCATAAAAACACGCACCCATCTCACTGGGGCCGCCCTGCACCGGGGCCTTGGCGCCTTTGGAAACGGCATCTTCCACCAGGGCCTGAACATCCTTGACCGCTTTGGTGTTGATCATCGGGCCGACTTCTACGCCATCATCGGCGCCGTTGCCCATTTTCAATTGCTGTACCGCCCTGGCAAATTTCTTGGCAAAGGCATCGTAGACACCTTCCTGCACAAAGATACGGTTTGCGCAGACGCAGGTCTGGCCGGCGTTGCGGTATTTACAGACAATGGCCCCCTTAACCGCCTCATCCAGGTCCGCGTCGTCAAAGACGATAAACGGCGCGTTGCCGCCGAGTTCCATGGAGGTTTTCTTGATGGTCTGGGCGCACTGGGCCTGCAGCTGTTTGCCCACCGCAGTGGAGCCGGTAAAGGTGAACTTGCGCACCAGCGGGTTGGAAGTCATCTCCGCGCCGATCTCACGGGAGCTCTTGCCCACCACCACGTTGAAGACGCCGGCGGGTATGCCGGCTTCTTCTGCCAGTGCGGCGAGGGCCAGGGCGGACAGCGGGGTTTCAGAGGCGGGCTTGCTGACGAAGGTACAGCCCGCGGCCAGCGCCGGTGCCATTTTGCGGGCGATCATGGCGCTGGGGAAATTCCACGGGGTTACCGAGCAGGTGACGCCGACGGACTGCTTGATCACCACAATTCGCTTGTCCTTGGAGGGCGGTGCGATGACATCACCGTAGACCCGCTTCGCCTCCTCGGAGAACCACTCCACATAGTTGGCCCCGTAGACCACTTCGGTTCTGGCTTCGGCCAACGGCTTGCCCTGCTCCGCCGTGAGGATTTTTGCCAGGTCGTCGGCGTTGTCGATGATCAGGTCGTACCAGCGACGCAGCAGCCTCGCCCGCTCCTTGACGGTGGCACCACGCCAGGCCGGCCAGGCGCGGTTAGCGGCCTCGATCGCCCGGCGGGTTTCCGCTGCGCCGAGGCTGCCAATCGTGGCGACGACTTCGCCAGTGGCCGGGTTGGTGACATCGAGGGAGGCCCCGGAATCAGCATCGATCCACTCCCCATCCACATAGGACTGGGTGCGCAGTAGAGAAGGATTTTTCAGATTCAGCATTGCGTGCTCCTTTTGCCTGCTCGTTTCGCCTGGTCGTTTTACCTAGCTGCTTGCCTGCCCCCTGACCGCTACAACACCAACACCGGGGACCGCGATTATTTTTTCTTTTTAACGAACTTCATCAGCCGCCGCTTCTTGGCTTTCTGCCGGTCGCTGAGCTTGTTCTTGCGCCCAGCGTAGGGGTTGTCGCCGGTGCGGAACTCGATTTTCACCGGCGTGCCGTGCAGTTCCAGAGCCTTGCGGTAGGTCTTTTCCAGATAGCGGACATAATGCGCCGGTACCTTTTCGGTCTGATTGCCGTGAATAACAATCACCGGTGGGTTCTGACCACCGGCGTGCGCATAGCGCAGCTTGATGCGGTGCCCGTGCACCAGCGGCGGCTGGTGTTCACTCACCGCCCACTGCAGGATGCGCGTCAGGTGATTGGTGGAGAGCTTGTCTGTGGCTGACTGGTAGGCGGCTTCAATCGACTCGTACAAATGCCCGACGCCGGTGCCGTGCAGTGCGGAAATAAAGTGGATATCGGCAAAATCCACAAACCGCAGGCGCCGCTCCAGCTCGGTCTTGACGAAGTCGCGGTGGTCGGAATCCAGACCATCCCACTTGTTCAGCGCCACTACCAAGGCGCGCCCCGCCTGGATCACGCTGCCCATCAGGTGCATATCCTGATCCACAAGACCCTCTTTGGCGTCGATCACCAACACCACCACATTGGCATCCTCGACTGCCTGCAGGGTCTTGACGATGGAAAACTTCTCCACCGATTCCTTGATGTTCTTGCGCCGCCGGATGCCGGCGGTGTCGATCAGGGTGAAAGGTTTGCCGTCGCGGTCGTAATTGATATAGATACTGTCGCGGGTGGTTCCGGGCTGGTCATAGACCACGACGCGCTCCTCACCGAGCAGGCGGTTGACCAGCGTGGACTTGCCCACATTGGGACGACCGACAATGGCGATCTTGATGCCGGTGGCCTCCTGCTCCTCTTCCTCCTCGACAGCCTGATCCGGCAGACCATCCGCAACCCGCTGCATCAGTGAGCGCACGCCGCGCCCGTGAGTGGCGGTGGTGGGGAACAGCTCGCCGATACCCAGCTCGTAAAACGGTGCCAGGGCGATATCCGGATTGACGCCGTCGACCTTGTTGGCGACCAACAGCGTGGGCTTTGAGCGGCTGCGCAGCTGTTCGGCGATCATTTCATCCGCCGGGGTCAGGCCATCGCGACAGTCCACCAGGAACAGCACGAAATCGGCCTCTTCAATTGCCTGCATGGACTGCTGGGCCATTGCCGCATCAATCCCCTCCTCGCCGCCGGTAATACCGCCGGTATCCACGAGGATCATTTTTTTGCCATCGATTTCCGCCTCGCCATATTTGCGATCGCGGGTCAGACCGGCGTAATTGGCCACCAGGGCATCGCGGCTCTTGGTAAGCCGATTGAACAGGGTGGATTTACCCACATTGGGGCGCCCGACCAGGGCAATTACTGGCAGCATAAGTCAGTTTTCTCTGGGCAAAACGGATTTGCCATAAACGCGAACGCCCGCGAAACGCGGGCGGTACAAAAACACCGCGCTTAGAGGCGCGGCGGGAGGAGGCCAGCTCCGCCCGGGTGAAACTTTTTACTAGCGGCGTTCCAGGCGCAGGGCAACAAGCTCGCCCCCGTCGGACAGGGCAAACAGCAAGTCACCATCCACCACCATCGGGATGCGCAGCGCATCGCCATCGATCTTGCGGCGGCCGATGATCTCACCGGTGCCCGGGTCCATGGCGTGCAGGTAACCCTCCAGGTCACCCACGACCAGAACGTCACCGAAGTAAGCGGGACCGCTCAGGTTGCGGCGCAACAGGTCGTCGTTGCTCCATACAATCTGGCCGTCGCTAACATTGTAGGCGTAGACACTGCCGCCGGCATCGCTCAAGTATATATTGCCCGCGCCCGCGGCCACGCTGTGGTTGGTTGAGGCATCGCGGGCCCACAGGCCGCGGCCATCATCCCGCGACAGCGCCACCAGCCGGCCCTGATAACTGGCGGCAAATACCAGTTCACCGCGCACGACAGGCGAACCATCAATATCCACCACCCGCTCCAGCTCGGCGGAGCCCTGAGGAATAGCCACGCGCTGCTCCCAGCGCGGGATGCCGTCGCGGGCATCCAGAACGATGATCTTGCCGTTATCCAGCCCGGCAAAAACCGCCCCGGCGGTAATAACCGGTGCCGCATTGCCGCGCAGGGTCAGCACCGGCAGAGTGGTGCTGTGGCTCCAGCGCTCAGTGCCCTCGGCTGCGTCGAGAGCCACCAGCTTGCCGTCGACCGTCTGCAGTACGACCACCCCGGCGCCCACCGCTGGCGCCGCCACCACTTCACTGGAGAGCTGATAGCGCCACAGTTCACTGCCGTTATTCAGGTCGAGGGCGACGACATTGCCGCGATAATCGGAGACCACGGCAAGGCCAAGTCCCACGCCCACACCGCCGCTCAGGGGGACTTCCAGCTCCACCTCCCACTGCTGGCGGCCTGTGGCGCGATCCAGCGCCAGCACTTCACCATCACTGCTGGCGGCGACAATCTTGCCGTCGCCGATGCCCGGCAGCAGCATGGCGTAACGCTTGCTGTCGATGTCGCCAATATTTTCAGACCAGACTTCTCGCAGTTCCACGGTGGGATTGATATCCACCAGGTCAACGGGGTCGGTATCCTCTTTCTCTTCATTGGACGCGCAGGCGACCAGCGTCACTGCCAGCACAAGCGCGGTGGAGCGGGTCAGCGCCCGGGAAAGAAATTTCATTGCTCGTCACTCTCCTGTGCCGAATCCGTTGCCTCAGTCTGTTCTGGGGCCGCTTCCGGAGCCTCTGCCTGCTCGGGAGTGGCCTGCTCCGCGGCGCCCTGCTCTGGCGCGGCGTCCTCTTCCGCGCTGTCATCGCTGGCCGCTGGCGCCAGACTCTCCGCTTTCAGGCGCAGCAACTGCGCGCCGCCGGCCTGCTCCAGAGGCAGCTCCGCCAGTGCCTGCTGGTAGGCGGCGTGGGCCGCGGCCTTGTCGCCTTTCTGCAGCAGAATATCGCCGCGGGTCTCGGCAAAGAGTGCCGCGAAGGCGGCGGGCACATCGCCCTGCAGCAGCTGCAGAGCCTCGTCAGGCTTGCCGCGGGCCGCCAGCGCCGTGGCCAGGCGGCGGCTGGCCAGCAGCTTCAGGGACTCTTCAGAGGTGTTGTCGAGCACCCACTGCAGCTCTTTGGTAGCGCTCTCCAGGTCATTTTCGTTGGCAGCCAACGCCGCCAGGCGCAGGGCCGCCTGGCTGGCATAAATACGGCTGGCATACTCCTCTTTGAGCTGCTGCGCCAGACTCTTGGCAGTGGTCAGCTGCTTATTGTTCGGCTGCCCTTCGTTGGCGTTCACCGCTTCGATAAAGCCCTGATACAGATCGGAGGAGGCTTCGGCCTTCTCCCGCTCTGCACCCTGCCACCACTGAAAGCCGAAATAGCCGGCCAGGGCCAGGGCCACACCGGTCACAATGCCGCGGCCATTTTCCTGCCACCAGCGCTTGAGCGATTCTATTTGTTCTTCTTCGGTCAGATGATCAGCCATTGGTTAATTCGCCTTTCCTGTAAATTCTTGGTACTTCCAATCTTCGCCATTCCGATAGGGTGCCGCAGCGATACCGCGCCTAATGGTGCTGCGCCAGGCTATACGCTCCGAGCCTTGGAGCACAACAAAGCACTCCAAAGGGCGGCGGGCCTGCGCTCAGCCACTACTCAACCCTGCAACAGTGCGGGCAGGTCGGCCAGGGCCACGGTCTGCTGCGGCTGCTCGGCGCGCAGGAATTTCACCGTTACCTGCCCGGCGGCCGCTTCGTCCTCACCGATGATGAGGGCGAAATCCGCATTGCTCTTGTCCGCCTTTTTCATCTGGCTCTTGAAGCTGCCGCCACCGCAGTGGGTCTGCAAACGCAGCCAGGGCAGCTCGTCGCGAATGCGCTCCGCGGTGGCCAAAGCCGCCGATTGTACATCACCCACCGCAACCAGGTACGCATCCAGGGGCTGATCCAGCCCCTCGGGCAACACCTCAAGCGTTTCCAGCATCAGCACCAGGCGCTCGACGCCGAGGCCGAAGCCCACGGCCGGCGTCGGCTTGCCGCCCAGCTGTTCGACAAGGCCGTCGTAGCGGCCGCCGGCGCACACAGTGCCCTGGGCACCGAGGCTGTCAGTCACCCACTCGAACACCGTCTTGCCGTAGTAGTCCAGTCCGCGCACCAGGCGGGAGTTGATGACGTACTCTACGCCGGCGGCGTCGAGCATCGCCCGCAGGCTCGCAAAGTGCGCCGCGGACTCCTCATCCAGGTAGTCCAGTAGACAGGGCGCATCAGCGAGCAGTTCCTGGGTCTGCGGGTTTTTGCTGTCGAGTATCCGCAGCGGGTTCTTGTCGAGGCGGCGCTGACTGTCTTCGTCCAGCTGATCCTTGCGCTCGCTCAGGTATTCCACCAGCGCGTCACGAAAGGCGGCGCGACTGGCGGCGTTGCCGAGGGAGTTGAGCTGCAGGGTAACGGAATCGGCAATGCCCAGCTGGCGCCACAGGCGCGCGGTCATGATAAGGATTTCCGCATCCACATCCGGCCCCTCGATGCCAAACACCTCGACACCAAACTGGTGGAACTGGCGCAGGCGGCCCTTCTGCGGGCGCTCGTAGCGGAACATGGGGCCGAAGTACCAGAGTCGCTGGGGCGTTGTCAGCAGGCTGTTCTGGATCGCCGCACGCACGGTGCCGGCGGTGCCCTCTGGCCTCAGGGTGACACTGTCGCCACTCTTGTCTTCGAAGGTGTACATTTCCTTTTCGACGATATCGGTGGCCTCACCGACAGCGCGGCTGAAAAGCTGTGTCGCTTCCAAGTAGGGGGTGCGGATCTCACTGTATCCGTAACGGGCGAAGAGTTCGCCGACAGTGCTCTCCACGTACTGCCAGACCGGGGACTGGCCCGGCAGCAAATCATTCATACCGCGAATTGCGCGAAGCTGTTTCAAGATTTGTCCTTACTTAATGCAGTCAGTATCCAGTTCAAGGCCCCGTGCCGCGCACGGAAGCTCGTTGGGTACTTATATCGATTTGCGGAAGTTTCAGCGGCGATACTCAGCCGACCACCTGCCGGGTTGAGTTAACGGAGAGGCCGCAGAAACCGCGCATAACAAAAACGGCGTTTATCGCTGCGGTATCGGCGGCAGCGCTGATGCCGCCGCCGTGAACACCGCACAAGAAGCCGGCAAGTTGTCAGGCCTTGGCGATGATATCCGCCTCCCGCTCCGCCTTGGCCGCCGCCTTTTCACGAATCAGGCGTTCCAGATCATCCACCAGATTATCATTACTCATTTTGTGGCTGGGCTTGCCGTCCACATAGATCGCATGGCTGGGCGTGCCACCGGTAAGGCCGACATCGGCCTCCTTGGCCTCACCCGGGCCGTTGACGATGCATCCGATCACCGCCACATCCAGCGGGATGGTGACATCCTCAAGTCGCGCCTCGAGCTCGTTCATGGTCTTGACCACGTCGAAGTTCTGGCGGGAACAGCTGGGACAGGCGATAAAATTAATGCCCTTACTGCGCAGGCGCAGGCTCTTCAACAGGTCCCAGCCCACTTTCACTTCTTCCACCGGGTCGGCGGCGAGGGAAACCCGCAGGGTGTCGCCGATGCCATCCAGCAGCAGCGCGCCCAGACCGATGGCCGACTTGACGGTTCCGGCCCGCAGGCCACCCGCCTCGGTAATCCCCAGGTGCAGCGGCTGTTCGATCAGCTGTGCCAGCTTGCGGTAGGCGGCGGTGGCCATAAAGATGTCCGACGCCTTAACGCTCACTTTGAAGTTGTGGAAGTCGAGGCCATCGAGAATTTCCACATGGCGCAGCGCGGATTCCACCAGTGCGTCCGGGGTCGGCTCGCCATATTTTTTCTGCAGATCCTTTTCCAGCGAACCCGCGTTGACGCCGATGCGGATAGGGATATTCAAATCGCGCGCCTTGTCCACAACCGCGCGGATACGATGTTCGCGGCCGATATTGCCGGGGTTGATGCGCAGGCAGTCCACGCCCAGATCCGCCACGCGCAGGGCAATGCGGTAGTCGAAGTGGATATCCGCAACCAGAGGCACCTCGACCTGCTGTTTGATCGCGCCAAACGCCTCGGCGGCATCCATGCTGGGTACAGAAACCCGCACGATATCGGCGCCGGCATCCTGCAGGCGACGGATCTGGCCGACGGTGGCCTCCACGTCGCAGGTATCGGTGTTGGTCATGCTCTGCACCGAAATTGGCGCCCCGCCGCCGACGGGCACATTGCCCACCATAATTTGACGGGAAACGCGGCGAACGATGGGTGACTCAAATTGCATACGTCTGACCTGGCGGTTTCGCAGAGTGAAAAATCGAGGTGGGAATTATAAAGGTGCGGAGCGCACAAATCAGCAACAGCGCCATAAGGGATTGCCGTCGCCGTGGAGCGCGGCGACGGCCGTGGCCGCCGGCAAACGGCGCCAGCGCTGCCGGCAGCAACAGAGCGGGCGTTATCCGCCTTGGGTTTCGCCGACTGTCAGCCGGCGGGTGCGGCGGCTGCCGAGAGGATCACTGGGGATCACCTGATTGCGATAGCGCACTTCGGTCCCGGCGGCATTGCCCAGCATCAGGCTGAACGGAGGCTGCCCCTCCAGCTCTACCGTCGACCCCTGGGCCTGCAGGGTGGCCAGCAATACAGTACCGCGGGCATCTTTGACCTCGATCCAGGCTTCCTCGGAGAAGCGCAGCTCCAGCGTCTCAACGGTTGCGTCCACGCTCGACAGTTCTGAGCCGGCCTTAGTGACCTCCGCTACCGCAGCTTCCGCTTCCCCGGCCGCTGCCGGCGCCAGCTCTGCGGCTGCGGGTTCATCCGCACTGGGGGCGACAGTATCCGCCTCGGCCAGCGCTGATTCCACAAGCGCGGGGTCCGCGGAGTACTCCGCCAGGGATGCGTCCAGTGCCGCCGCTTCGGCAGCCTGCCCCGCAAGGGAATCGTTGATGTCGTTGAGAGTGGGGGCACCGGAATCCCGCCCCTGAAACCACCAGAAGATGCCAGCCACCGCGATCAGGGGCAGCACCTTCAGAAAACCATAACCGCCCTTGCCACCCTCTTCTATCACAGGCCCGCGCGTGACATGCTCGATAATCACCCGGCTCTCTTCTTCTGCGGCACTGTAGCCGGAGAAGGCCTGCAGGACGGGCTCGGGGTCAACTCCGAGCTCCTTGCAGACGTTGCGGATATAGCCGCGAACATAGAGGGCGCCGGACAGGCGGTCGTACTGGTCCAGCTCAAGCCACTCAAGCTTGTTGCGGGTCATTCGCAGGCGGGAGGAAAGCTCATCGAGAGAGAGTCCGGCGGCTTCGCGGGCGGCGCGCAGCTGGCTGCCCGGAGAGGGGTGCTCGTCGCGGCTAGCGGCGGTCTCTACCGGCGCCTGGGCGTTTTCGGCTTGCTTATCCGTCATTGGCCATCATCTTCTTGTATTCCAGCGCTTCCGCTGAATAGGGGTAGAGGTTTCTCAGGGCCAGGGCGTAACTGCGCTCCTTGTCCCTGTTGCCAAAGATTTTTTCGATGCGGATACCCAGCCAGAGGGACTGGGGCACCTGGCGGTGCTTGTCATTGTAGCGGTCCAGGTACTGCTTGGCCTGGGCATAGGCTCCTGAGTCGTATTTCATAGTCGCCAGCTCCAGCAGCGGCTGGGGCAGGCTTTCGTTCAGGGCCAGCGCACGGATAAAGGCCTTTTCGGCCTCGTCCATCATGCCGAGCCGCACGGCAGCGCGGCCGTAATTGGTCAGGGCGTAGGAGCGGCGCTGATAGGTGAGATCCTTGGCGGCGATCTCAAACTGTTTCAGCGCCTCCCGATAACGCCCTGCGCCGTAGAGAAAAGCTCCGTAGTTGGTATGCGCCATGGAGAAGCCGTCACCATAGCGCAGCGCCTTGCGGAAGTGCTCCTCGGCAACTTCCAGTTCACCATCGGCCTGATAGAGCATGGCCAGCCCGTGGTGTGCGTCAGGATTGCGCTTGCCGAGTTCGAGCGCCTTATTGAAGTGGTGACGGGCAATATCGCGGTTTTCACCGGTCTGCAGGTAGCGGAAGCCCAGCTGCACATGGGTTTTGACCGCCTTGTCCAGGTCGATCTCCTTGCGTTCCGGCAAGCCAGTGGTAACACAACCGGTCAGCAGGGCACTGAGAATAAGACCCGCCAGCGGCAGGGAAAGGGATTTCGTCAACACTACATCACCTGTTGTTTTTCTGGGAACACACCCGGGCGATGCGCCGTTGAATGGCCGGCTCATAATGGCCAACCGTGAACGCACTAACCGACGATACGCACCGGGCGCTCGCCATTGCGATAGCGCTCGGAGCGGCGTGTGCGGTCATTGACACTGCCGGCCAGCTGGCCGCAGGCCGCGGCGATATCGTCGCCCCGCGTGGTGCGAACGGTTACCGTAAATCCTTTATCCAACAAAATCTGCTGAAAGCGTCGCAAAGCGTTGTTGCTCACGCGCTGATAGTCGGACAGCTCAAACGGGTTAAAGGGTATCAGATTTATCTTGACAGGCACATCACGCAGAAGCTCTGCCAGTTGCTCCGCGTGCTCGGGGCGGTCGTTGACCTCCCGCATCAGGGTGTACTCGATGGTCATCTTGCGGTGCGTGTCGGGCATCCGCTCGATATAGCGCTTGGCACTGTCGAGCAGCACTGCAATAGGATACTTCTTGTTGATCGGCACCAGCTCGTTGCGCAGCTCGTCATTGGGGGCGTGGAGGGAAATAGCCAGGCTTACGTCGGTCACATCCGCCAAGCGGTCCAGAGCCGGCACCACACCGGAGGTGCTCAGGGTGACGCGACGCTTGGAAATGCCGTAGGCGTTGTCTTCCATCATCAGGTTCATGGCATCGACCACGTTGTCGAAGTTGAGCAGGGGCTCGCCCATACCCATCATCACCACGTTGGTCACCTTGCGCGGCCCCTTCGGCTGCAACTGGCCAAAAGACTTACAGGCGATCCACACCTGGCCGATGATCTCGGCCGCGGTCAGGTCGCGGTTGAACCCCTGTTTGCCGGTGGCACAGAAGCTGCAATCGAGGGAGCAGCCCACCTGCGAGGAGACACACAGGGTGCCGCGGTCGCCGTCGGGGATATAGACCGTCTCGATGGCGTTGCCGCCGGAAACCTGGATCAGCCATTTGCGCGTGCCGTCGGCGGAGTCCCACTGCTCGAGCACTTGCGGGGCGCGAATCTCGGCCAGCTGTGCCAGCTTCGCGCGCAGCGGCTTGCTGACATTGGTCATCTGCTCGAAGTCATCGACGCCGTTCTGGTGAATCCACTTGAGGACCTGCACTGCGCGAAAACGCTTTTCGCCCAAAGACTCGAAAAACGCCGCCAGCTTGTCTATCGACAGGCCCAGCAGGTTCACTTTTTCGGTTTGGTCAGCGGTCATGGAATCACCTCGGGGGCTCGGGAAGTAAGCTGCGCCGGCTCGGACGGGCCGGCGCGAACACAGCCTTAGCTGCGCGGGCAGATCTCATCGTCTGCGAAGAAGTAGCCGATCTCACGCGCGGCGGAAGTGGCGGAGTCGGAACCGTGAACCGCATTGGCGTCGATGCTCTGGGCAAAGTCGGCGCGGATGGTGCCGGCTTCGGCTTCCTGCGGATTGGTGGCGCCCATCAGGTCACGGTTGGCCTTAACGGCGTCCTCACCTTCCAGAACCTGCACAACAACCGGACCGGAGGTCATGAAGTCCACCAGATCCTTGAAGAAGGGGCGCTCTTTGTGCTCGGCGTAGAAGCCCTCGGCCTTTTCACGGGACAGGTGCATCATCTTCATGGCGACAATACGCAAGCCGGCTTTCTCAAAGCGGCTTTCAATTTCGCCAATCACGTTCTTGGCTACCGCGTCCGGCTTGATGATGGAAAGAGTGCGTTCCTGGGCCATGATTTTCTCCAATTTCAGTATTTGCAATTTACATATAGAAAGAGCAACCGCAGTTGCTCTTCCCTGAATTCCGGTTTTTTACGCCGCTCCCCGCTCAGATTGTGCGAAAAGCGACCACCACCCTCTGTGGCGGGCGGATTGTACAGGGAATTGTTCGAGCTTTGTACTCGTGGCAATACCCTGTGACGCAGAATCTGCATTCCGCACCAACTGGTCAGTCGGCTTCCTCGATCCAGGCGGCCTGAATCGCCTCGAGGACCTTCTCGCCACAGCGGGCCGGGTCATCGTCAAAGCCCGGCAGCTCCATAACCCAGTTGCGCAGGTCGACAAAATTGACGCTCAGCGGGTCCACATCCGGGCGCGCCTCCACCAGCTCAATGGCGATGTCGTTGATATCCGTCCATTTCATTCGTCAATCTCCCCTTGGCGACGGCCCTGGCCGCGCCGTCAGTGTTTTTCCGAAACCTGGTTGATGGTGTACCTGGGAATCTCGACCACCAGGTCTTCATCATCCACGATAGCCTGACAGGACAGGCGCGACTCCGGCTCCAGCCCCCAGGCCTTGTCCAGCATGTCCTCTTCCAGCTCGTCCGGCTCACCGAGGGAGTCAAAGCCCTCACGCACAATCACGTGACAGGTGGTGCAGGCGCAGGACTTTTCACAGGCGTGCTCGATGTCGATACCGTGCGCAAGCGCCGCATCACAGATGCTCACCCCGTTCTCCACTTCAACCACCTTGCCCTCGGGGCAGATCTCGGCGTGGGGCAAAAATACGATTTTAGGCATGGGCTTCCAACTCGCTATGGTCTCAATGGCGCCACCGCTTTTTTTGACGGCGACGGCGGCTCTATCGCTCCGGACTGGCCGGCAGCCGCGTGTTATTGGTCAAATTCGTCCAGGGTATGTCCCTGCATGGCCCGGCGGATGGAGGCGTCCATACGGCGGGCGGCAAAGGGCTCGGAGACCTCGTTGAGCGCCTCGATGCGCCGGTGGATCTCGTCCGCATCAGCGCCGTTATGCGCCTGGCGCAAAGCCTCCATGGCGCTTTCCAGCGCATCCAGCTCGCTTCCGCTCAGCATCTCGGCCCCACTTTCCCGCAGGGCCACCAGCAGCGCTTCCAGCGCCCGCTCGGCTTCCACCTGCGCCTCGCGCAGAGCGCGCGCCGCCATATCCTCCTCGGCGTGAACATAGGAGTCCTTGAGCATGCGGGTAATGTCCTCATCCTCAAGCCCGTAGGAGGGTTTCACGGTGATATCGGCACTGACACCGCTGCTTTTCTCCAAGGCGGTCACAGAGAGCAGGCCGTCCGCATCCACCTGGAAGGTCACGCGGATATGCGCCGCGCCCGCTACCATCGGCGGGATACCGCGCAGCTCAAAGCGGGCCAGAGAGCGGCAGTCCTTGACCAGTTCCCGCTCGCCCTGCACCACATGAACGGCCATGGCCGTCTGGCCATCCTTGAAAGTGGTGAATTCCTGGGCCTTGGCGACAGGAATAGTGGTATTGCGCGGGATCAGTTTTTCGGTCAAGCCGCCCATGGTCTCGATACCGAGAGACAGCGGTATCACATCCAGCAACAGCAGGTCTTCACCGGACTTGTTACCCACCAGCACATCCGCCTGCAGCGCCGCTCCGATGGCCACTACCTGGTCGGGATCGATATCCGCATGGGGTTTGCGGCCAAAAAATGCCTCTACCCGCTCGCGCACACGCAGGGTGCGGGTGGAGCCACCTACCAGCACCACTTCGCCAACCTCGTCCACCGCTAGCCCCGCATCGCGCAGGGCGCGCTTGCTGGCGCGCAGGGTCTTGTCGATCAGCGGGTCTAGTATGGACGCCAGGGTTTGCCGGTCGAGGGTTGCCTGCCAGTCGCCGTGGCTGACCACCACCGACTCAAGTTTCGCCAGCTGCTCCTTGGCGGCACAGGCGCCGTCCAGCAGCGCGCGCTGGGTGGCGACATCAAGATCGGTGCCCAGCCCCGCCTGTTCGGCCATCCAGCCGGCGATAGCGCGGTCAAAGTCGTCGCCACCGAGGGCGGTATCACCACCGGTGGAGAGCACTTCGAACACGCCTCGGGACAGGCGCAGAATGGAAATATCGAAGGTGCCACCGCCCAGGTCATAGACCGCGATAACGCCCTCTTGCCCGCGGTCGAGGCCATAGGCCACCGCCGCCGCGGTGGGCTCGTTGAGCAGGCGCAGAACGTGCAGACCCGCGAGCCGTGCGGCGTCTTTGGTGGCCTGCCGCTGGGCATCGTCGAAATACGCCGGCACCGTGATCACCGCACCGTCCAGTTCGCCGCCCAGCGCTTCGCTGCCGCGCTGCGCCAGCACCTTGAGAATCTCGGCGGAAACCTGTACCGGGTTGACCTTGCCCGCCGCCGTCTCGATCAGCGGCATGCCGCCATCACTGTCGGCAAAACGATAGGGCAGCTGATCGCCGAAACTTTTCACATCGGCCAGGCCGCGCCCCATCAGGCGCTTGATGGACAGCATGGTGTTATAGGGGTCGCTGGCGGCGCGGGCGCGGGCGTCACTGCCGACCGCAACACCACCGGCGCCGTAGTGCACTGCGGAAGGCAGAATCACACTGCCATCGGCCGCCTTGATGGCCTCGGCGGAACCGCTGCGCACTGTCGCCACCAATGAATTGGTGGTGCCCAGGTCGATGCCCACGGCGCGCTTGCGCTGATGGGGTTCAGGAGTCTGACCGGGTTCTGAGATCTGCAGTAGCGCCATGTTTAATCCAGTAAATCTTCTTCGAGTTCTTCAACCTGCCGCTGCAATTTCGACAGAAACTGCAGTTTGAGGAACGCATTCTTCGCATCATCCAGCCTGGATGCGGCATAAGCAGCGGCGAACTGCTGCTGCTCGGCGCGGAACAGCCCGCTCACTTCATCGGCGAGCTCGTCCAGCGCCGCGGCGGCATCGGCCGCGCCGCGCACCTCTTCCAGCTGTTCCCGCAACATCATCTGCTGCATCAGGAATTGCGCATCGGCGGTGGTCTGCTCCGGGCTCACCTCGACGCCCGCCAGTGACAGCAGGTAGCCGGCGCGGCGCACCGGATCGCGCAGGGTAGTGTGCGCCTCGTTGATGCGCGTTGCATATTGCATGGCCAGCATCTGCTCGCGGGAGGATTTGGCCGCATACTTGTCCGGGTGGAATTCCCTTTGCAACTCACGGTAGCGCTGGGACAGGGCGGCAAGGTTCACCTCGAACCCGGGTTCCAGAGCGAAAATATCGAAATATGTCTGCTGTTCCGACATGGCTGTCCTGTAATCTGACCCGTTTGCCCGCGACCCTTCGTCTCCGCTTGCGGCTGCTGCCAGGCCGGCTGGCGGAACCGGCGCATGCATTGAGCAACACACCGGAAAGGCTGCTCACCAAGAAAAAAGGCCGGCCTGCAGAGAAGCAGCCGGCCCCTTGTGCGCAGCGGCTACTTCACACGTGGAAGCTTTCGCCGCAACCGCATTCATTTTTCACATTGGGGTTGTTGAACGCAAAACCCTCGTTCAACCCCTCCTTGACGAAATCCAGCTCGGTTCCGTCCAGGTAGGCGAGACTTTTGGGATCAACCACCAGTTTGACTCCACCCTGCTCGAAAACCTGATCCTCGGCTTCCGCCTGATCAACAAACTCGAGCACATAGGCCATACCGGAACAACCGGCGGTGCGCACACCGACACGGATACCGATCCCTTTGCCACGTTTTTCCAGCTGCCGCGCCACATGCCCCTGTGCCGCTGCCGTCATGGTAATTGCCATTGTTCCGCCTTACTGCTTATTCGGCCGCGTCTTCCTTCACCGCCTCGCCACGCTTTTCGCGGATATCGCGCACCGCGGCCTTGATGGCGTCCTCCGCCAGAACCGAGCAGTGGATCTTCACCGGCGGCAGAGCCAGCTCTTCGGCGATGGCAGTGTTCTTGATCTGCTCCGCCTCATCGATGGTCTTGCCCTTTACCCACTCGGTCAGCAGGGAGCTGGAGGCGATGGCGGAACCACAACCGTAGGTCTTGAATTTCGCATCCTCGATCACGCCGTCGCTGTTGACCTGAATCTGCAGACGCATCACGTCACCACAGGCGGGGGCGCCGACCATGCCGGTGCCCACATTGTCCGCTTTATCATCCAAGCGACCGACGTTGCGGGGGTGCTCGTAATGGTCGATTACTTTGTCGCTATAGGCCATGACTTTTCTCCTAACTCTTGCTGAGCGCTTAGTGGGCGGCCCACTCGATGGTGTTCAGGTCGATACCGTCTTTGTACATATCCCAAAGTGGCGAGAGTTCGCGCAGCTTTTCCACTGCCTTGCGCACTTCCGCGGCTGCGGTATCCACTTCGTGCTCGGTGGTGAAGCGGCCGAAGCTGAAACGCAGCGAGCTGTGGGCCAGCTCATCGTTGACACCCAGGGCGCGCAGCACGTAGCTGGGCTCAAGGCTTGCGGAGGTACAGGCAGAACCGGATGAAATCGCCAGGTCCTTCAGAGACATGATCAGGCTCTCGCCCTCCACAAAGGCAAAACTCACATTGAGAATGCCCGGTACACGCTGCTCCCAGGAGCCGTTCACGTGCACCTCTTCCATATCCTTGATCTGATCCCAGAAGCGATCGCGCAGGGCTTCGATACGCTTGCTCTCTGCCGCCATCTCCTCTTTGACGATGCGCGCGGCCTCGCCCATGCCGACGATCTGGTGAGTCGCAAGGGTGCCTGAGCGCATACCGCGCTCGTGGCCGCCACCGTGCATCTGCGCCTCCAGGCGCACGCGCGGCTTGCGGCGCACATACAGGGCGCCGATCCCTTTGGGACCGTACATCTTGTGGGCGGAGAAGGACATCAGGTCCACTTTGGTTTCCGCCAGGTCGATAGGCAGGCGACCGGCGCTCTGGGCGGCGTCCACATGGAAAATCACTTTGCGGGCGCGGCAGATTTCCCCGATAGCGGCGATATCGTTGATCACGCCGATTTCGTTGTTCACGTGCATCAGGCTGACGACGATGGTGTCATCGCGCATGGCCTCCTGCACCTGTTCCGGGTAGACGATGCCGTCCTCACGGGGGTTCAGGTAAGTGACCTCGAAACCCTCGCGCTCAAGCTGGCGGCAGGTGTCGAGCACCGCCTTGTGCTCGATCTTGGAGGTAATGATGTGCTTGCCTTTACCCTGATAGAAGTGCGCCGCGCCCTTGATGGCGAGGTTGTCGGATTCGGTGGCACCACTGGTCCAGACAATCTCGCGCGGGTCGGCATTCACCAGCTCCGCCAGGTTGCGGCGCGCATCCTCGACCGCCTCTTCGGCTTTCCAGCCAAACAAGTGGGAGCGCGAGGCCGGGTTACCGAAGTTACCCTCCATCGTCAGCTGTTCCGCCATTTTTTTGGCCACGCGGGGGTCTACCGGGCAGGTGGCGGAATAGTCCAGATAAATGGGAAGCTTCATAGTCAAATCTCTCTGCGCACTCACACTCTGATTGTTCATTCGTGCTCTGTTTCAGCCGCGCCGGGTTACAGGCCGCCCAGCACCGCCACTGTCTCTTCTTCCACCGTCTGGCGCATTTCCTGGCGCTGGGCGACTTCCTGAACCTCGGCCCTGGCGACCAGGTCAGCCAGACTGATGCCACTCAAAAAACTGTGGATCTGGGCGCTGAGATCACACCATAAGTAGTGGGTGAGACACTGCTCACCGCCGGCGCAATCGCTGTTGCCACCGCAACTGGTGGCATCCACCGATTCGTTGACCGCATCGACGATCTGCGCCACGAATATTTCACTGCCATCCCGCGCCAGGCGATAACCGCCACCGGGGCCGCGCACACTGGACACCAGCCCCGACTGCCGCAGACGGGAAAAGAGCTGCTCCAGATACGACAGGGAGATCCCCTGCCGCTTGGAAATATCCGCCAGGCTGATCGGCCCGCGGCCGGCGTGCAGCGCCAGATCCAGCATGGCTGTGACCGCGTAGCGGCCCTTTGTTGTCAAACGCATATCAGCTCCCGACCGTGGTACAGCTCTCAAGAACGGGCGCGAGTATGGAATAACCCACCTTCACAGTCAAGTATATACCCGGGCAGTCTACTCAGGTATTAGCGGACATCTCAGGAATCTGGCCGCCCTCTGCCACCGGTGCGGTGAATATAGTTCTGAATGGCGGTCAGCATGCCGCGCAGAATACCCAGCTCCATGTCATCGGGGCGCACACGGCTGAACAGTCTGCGCAGGCGAGTCATAGTCTGGCGGGGGTTGTCCGGGTCGATAAAGCCCAACTCCCCCAGCGCCTGCTGCAGGTGCTCGAAATAGAGTTCCATATCACTGGCCTTGGCCGGCGGCCGGTCCCAGTCGGCATAGCTGATGGGCGCGCCCTGCTCGGCCTCCAGCGCCGCCATGCGCACCTCATAGGCCAGCACCTGCACCGCGGTGGCGAGGTTGAGGGAGCTGTATTCCGGATTGGCCGGAATATGGACATGAAAATTGCACGCCTGCAGTTCTTCATTGGTCAGGCCGCGATCCTCGCGGCCAAATACCAGCGCCACCGGATGAGTGGGCGCCTCGGCAATCGCCCGCTGCCCGCACTCCCGCGGCGTCAGCAGGGGCCAGGGTATACGGCGCTCGCGGGCGCTGGTGGCCACCACCAGGCCACAGTCGGCCACGGCATCTTCCAGGGTATCCACCACCACGGCGGTCTCCAGAAGGTCGGCGGCGCCGGCGGCGCGCCAGATGGCATTGGCGGCGGGAAACTCCCGCGGCGCCACCAAATAGAGCTGGCTCAGGCCCATATTCTTGAGGGCGCGGGCGGCGCCACCGATGTTGCCGGGATGGGCGCTGTTCACCAGCACTATGCGGATATTGTCGAGAGCGGACATGGGGGACTGAGCCATCTTGCTGTTTCGGGTTGCGGTTACCGGTTGTGGCCGGTGGATATGCCGCGCACACCCACCCTAAACTTTGCCTACCTGGAACGGCGCGCGAGTGTAGCAAAATTGCACAGGAATCCCTACAATCCGCCGCACCCGGCAAGCCCGGCCCCGGAGGACTCTGCGCCTCCCGCTTTTTAACCCCGAAACCACACAGTGCGGACTTAGTTATGGAACCCATGCTGAATATTGCCCTGCGCGCGGCGCGCAAGGCTGGAGAATTGATCGAGCGGTCCTGGGAGCGGAGCGACCTGACCAGACTCGAAGAGAAGGGTCGCAACGATTTCGTCACTGAAGTGGATCGGGCCAGCGAGCAGGAGATTATCTATCACCTGCGCAAAGCCTTCCCCAAGCACAGCATCCGCGCCGAAGAGAGCGGTATCCAGGAAGGCGCCGAGCCGGACTACGAGTGGATTATCGATCCGCTCGACGGCACCACCAACTTTATCCACGGCGTACCGCAGTTCTGCATCTCCATTGCCTGCCGCTATCGCGGCCGCATCGAGCACGCCGTGGTTCTCGACCCCATCAAGCGTGAAGAATTTACCGCCAGTCGCGGTCGCGGCGCGGCACTCAATGGCCGCCGGATTCGCGTCTCCCCCCGCCAGGGGCTGCGCGGCGCGTTGATCGGCACCGGAATTCCGTTCAACGGCCCGGCTCTGGAAAACATCGACCCCTACCTCGCGGCCCTGAAGGAGATCGCCGGGCAGACCGCCGGCATTCGCCGCCCCGGCGCCGCCGCCCTGGACCTGGCCTACGTGGCCGCGGGCCGCTTCGACGGGTTCTGGGAAATGTACCTGAACGAGTGGGATATCGCCGCCGGCGCACTGCTGGTGCGGGAAGCCGGTGGCCTGATCAGCGACTTCCGCGGCGGCGAGGGCTATCTGGATTCCGGCAACCTGGTCTGCGGCTCGCCGAAAGTCTTCAAGCCGCTGCTGCAGATCGTCGGCAAGAACCTCGGCGGCATCCGCTGACCTAATCCTCGACCTCGCGGGCGACAATGCCCGCCGCCTCCAGCGCCCGGCACAGGTCGGCCGGGCCATACTCTTCCGGCAGCGTTGCATCAACCGAACCGCCGCTGCCACCGCCCACCTCGAGCAGCCGGATAGCGGCTGTGCGCGGGTCTCCGGCAAAAACCTCCGCCAGACCGGCAGCGGACAGCCCCGGCAAATCGCCATCAAACAGCACCGCGTCCACCTCGCGGCTGCGGGCGACAAAGATCGCCTCCACAGCGTCCGCCACCACCTGAAGTTTTACCTGCGGCGCATCCGCCAGCACGCCGCGCAATCGCGCCACCGCCGCGGGGCGGCTCTCCACCTGCAGCAGACAGCACTTGGGGAGGGTGAAGGAGAGCTCCTCGTCCGGCTCCGACCGCAGCTTCATCACGTTCTCCGGGGCATCGATGAGGGGAAACTCGATCCAGAACACCGAGCCCTGATCCTCGTGGCTGTCAAAATCGATGCGCCCGCCCATCGCCTCCGTCAGGCGCTTGGCGATCGCCAGACCGACACCGGTACCCTCAATCTGACTCTTTTCAGCGCCGAGCCGGTTGAACGGCTCGAATACCTCCGCGCGCCGCTCCTCGGGAATCCCTTTGCCGGTATCGAGGATGGATAGGCGCAGCCACCCCTCCGACTGCGGCGCAAAATTCATCACCACCCGGCCGCCCTCGCAGTTGTACTTCACCGCGTTGCCGGCCAGATTCAGCACCACCTGCTTGAAGCGCACGGGGTCGACACGGATAAACGCCGACTCCCAGCCGAGGGGTTCGAAAATCAGCGAGACCTTGCGGGTCTCGGCGAGAGGCTCCAGCAGGCGCTTGCAATCACTGACGAGGCTCGCCGGCTGCACCGACTCCATCGCCGGCACCAGGCGGTCGCTATCGATACGCGCCAGTTCCAGTACATCGCCCACCAGGTGCAGAAGGTGCTGCCCGGCGCGGCGAATTTCCATCAGCCGCTTGCGCTGATCCGTGTTGAGGGTCGGATCCAGCTCCACCATCTGGCTGTAACCGAGAATCGCGTTGAGCGGGGTGCGCAGCTCATGGCTGAGGCTGAACAGCAGGCCCGCCCGATGCGCATTTTCGCTGCGCAGCCTCTGCAGCTCCCGCTCCACCCGGGAGAACGCCTCGCGTGCGCCGGTGACATCCTGAAGCGTGCCGAGCACCCTGACAGGCACCCCCTTGGCGCTGTATTGCACCTGCCCGCGACTGCGCAGCCAGACCACACCGCCATCCCGGTGCCAGAGGCGCAACTCCACATCCAGGGGGATGCGTTCGAGCAGGTGATCCTGCACCGCCTGGGCGGCGCGCTCGTAATCCTCCGGCAATATGCGCCGCTTCCACAGCGACAGTGCACTGCGGGCGTCCACATCAACGGTGCCGGGGGCAAACCCGATCAATGCCCAGCAGGCGTCGTCCAGCAGCACCTCGTCCGCACGCAGATCCCACTCCCAGAGGCCGTCACCGACGCCCGCCAGCGCCTGCAGCGCGCGGTCCGTGGGAAGACTGGTGTCGCGCCCCGCCAGGGAGGCCGTATAGTCCGCGCAGCCACCCACGACGAAGAGCGCCGGTTTGTCGGTGCGCCCGCGCCCCTCGCCGCCCTCTATCTGGCTGCTGTCTGCCTCGCGATCCCCTGCCTCGCGATCCCCTGCCTCGCGCTCCAGTGCGCGGCCCTCTTGTTGGCGGTCTTCCGCCACAAAGGAGCGCGCCCAGATGCGCAGCCAGCGAAGGCGGCCGAGGCTGTCGTAGGCGCGGAAGGTGGCATCGGCAAGGGCGCCGGACTCGTCGAGTCGAGCGCGCACGCTGCGCAGCCGGTCCCGGTCATCGGAATGCACCAGCGCCAAACTGTCGCTGGAGAACAGACCCGCGAGGGCCTCTTCGGGCTGCGCGGCAAAGGAGGACCAGAGGGCGCCCTCGGCGCGACAGAGACCCGACTGCGGATGCCATTCAAAGTACCCGGAGTCCACATCCAGCAGTAACCGCTGCAGGTAATGCACCTGCTTGCGCAACGCCGGTGCATCCAGGTTTTCCAGTTCATCCAGAGCGGCCAGCTGCGGGGCGGCCCGGGAGGCTTGATCGGGAGAGAGCTCAGACACAGGCACCACTTTTCTTGTTATTGAGCCGGGCTGGTCAGCGAGCCGGCAATTGCCTTTTGGGGTCAAGTGAAGCACTAATCCGCCGCGGGGAAAAGTGCCTAGAGGCGCCCGCGCCCCGACACCGGGTTAAAGAGCGGAAACTGCAGGGCGCAGCGCTCGGGCCGGAGCCGGATACGGAGGCAAAAAAAAGGCCCCGCAATGCGGGGCCTGAATCAGCGATGATGAGAGAAAACGGGATGTCACGCAGTGTTGTAAACTGTTCGCCGGCACTCGGCCGGCTCGCCGTCATAAACCCCGCGGGGGATTCCCGGAGCGCGGGCCTCGCGGCCCACACTCTGGTATTAGCAACAGCCATGCCAAGTTTGCTGGACACAAGCAATACCGGGCGCCCGCCGCGGCTTCCCACCAACCCGCCCGGCAAAATCGGGCTTTGCCATCGCCACCGGCCGGCCTGATGATCCAAACCGGTACAGCCTTGTGATGTTGCGCACCAAAACCTCGCATTCGTGACCAAAAATGCAAACTCAGTGCTAACCATTCCGGCACGGGGGTGCCATACTCATGCCGATCGGTTAGGATCAGCCCAGCAGCGAAAGACTCGCGCAGGACACCGGTACAAAGCCGGTACGTTTACACGAGTGGCTCCTGACCGCTGCAACGCATAACAAAGGTCGTAAAATGAAGACAGTCTCCGAGGCCCCGAGAATCTGGGTCACCACCATCTTATTTGCCGCCACCGCCCTCGTGGCACTCGTGCTGGTACCGCTGTACGGCATAGTGCATGGCTTCCAGTGGCAGGCATGGGCCGCATTCGCCGTTTACGGCGCCCTGTGCGGCCTGTCCATCACCGCCGGCTACCACCGCCTTTGGTCGCACCGCACTTACGAGGCGCACTGGTCTCTGCGCTGGCTGTTCGCCCTGTTTGGCGCGGCGTCGCTGCAGAATTCCATCCTGGTCTGGTCCTCCGGCCACCGTCGCCACCACCGGCACGTGGACGACAATGATCACGACCCCTACTCCGCCAAGCGCGGTTTCTGGTTCTCCCATATCGGCTGGATGCTGCGGGACTATCCCAGCGGCAAGGTGGACTTCGACAATGCGAAGGACCTGCAGCGCGACAAGATCGTGATGTTCCAGCACAACCACTACCTGGCGATCACCCTGACCATGAATATCGGTCTGCCGCTGCTGCTGGGCATCTGGAGCGGAGATATCATCGGCATGATGCTGCTGGCCGGCGTACTGCGCATCGTGGTCAACCACCACACCACTTTCTTTATCAATTCGCTGGCCCATATCTGGGGTCGCCGCCCCTACACCGACGAGAACACCGCCCGCGACAACGACCTGCTGGCGTTCTTCACCTTTGGCGAGGGTTATCACAACTACCACCACATCTTCCAGACCGACTACCGCAACGGCATCCGCTGGTACCAGTGGGACCCGACCAAGTGGCTGATCAAGACCGCAAGCTGGGTGGGGCTGGCCCGCAACCTGAAGACGGTTCCCGCCATGCGCATCCAGCGCGCCATGCTGGACATGCAGTTCAAGCGCGCCGAACAGAAGCTGCAGCAGTCCAGCCACAGGGATGGCTGGCGCAAGCTGCTGGAGCAGGAGGCTCAGCAGTTCTCCGCCGCGCTGGGCGAGTGGAAAGAACTCCAGTCCCGCCGCTACGAGAATGCCCGCGAGCGACTGCTGGCCAAGTGGGAGAGCGCAGCGATCCGCACCCGGGTCAAGGAGCTGGAATACAGCCTCAAGATGCAGCGCAAGCGCCTCGCCATCATGATGGACCAGTTCCATCAGTCCCCGGCCCCCGCTGCCTGATCCAGGCTGCACAGGGCACAATAAAAAGGCGAGCCATGTGGCTCGCCTTTTTTACCTCTCAAATCTCTCAAATCTCTCAAATCTCTCAAATCTCTCAAACCTCTCAGGTCTCACATATCGCTCTTATCGTTTTTTCACGCCAGCGCTTGTCTTTTCGGCGATTCCATCCCCGGCAAGCCTATTTCAGCAACCCCATCGCCAGCGACTTTTCCTCAACAATAAACGCAATAACCGCGACAGTCGCAGCCGGACACACCGTCAGCTCACCCCCGGTTTACTGATTGCCATCGCGACTGCGCGCTCAGGCTCTACGCTGGACTAAGCGGGCACTGCGGCAAAGGCGTTCATGGCGTAATCCACCCGCGCCTCCACCGACCTTTCCAGCTGCTCCATATCCAGAGCCTCGATATGCCGCAGGCGGGTGCGCAAGCCCACGCCATTGGCCAGCTGAATCGCCAGACCGGGGCGCGCATTGGCTTCCAGCAGCAGCGGCCCGCGGCGGCGATCGAGCACGATATCGCAACCGAGATAACCCAGCCCGGTCATCTCGTAGCACCGTGACGCCAGGCGCAGCAGATCGCGCCAGCCGGGCACCACCAGCTCATCGAAAGGCATTTCCGTATCCGGGTGGCGGGCGATGCGCAGCCCGCGCTGCACGGCGTGACAGCTCTTGCCGGTGGCCAGGTCGATGCCGACACCCACTGCACCCTGGTGAAGGTTCGCCTTGCCGTCGGAGGAGTGCGTGGAGCAGCGCAGCATCGCCATCACCGGAAAGCCGCGGAATACGATCACGCGGACATCCGGCACGCCCTCAAAGGAATACCGGTCGAATACCGGGTCGAAATCCACCAGTGCCTCGATCATAACCCGGTCCGGTTTACCCCCCAGGCTGTAGAGGCCGCTGTGGATGTTACTCACATGGCGCAGCACATCCTCGCGGCTCACCGCCGCCCCGGAGGGCTTGAGGTAGTTATCCCCCTCGCGGCCAACCACCACCAGAATGCCCTTGCCCCCGGAACCCCGTGCCGGCTTGATCACGAACTGCCACAGCGGCTCGATCACTTCCATAACGCGGCGCCGGCTCGGCTGACTTTCAAAAGCGGCGATCAGTTCCGGCACCGGGATGCCGTGCCGCCTGGCACAGCGCTTGGTGTTCAGCTTGTCATCAACGATGGGGTAGCGGTCGCGATCGTTATAGCGGGCGATGTACTGAACATTGCGGGCATTCATGCCCAACACGCCCAGACGACGCAGCGCGAACGGGGAGACAAAGCCTCCCCGCAAGCGGGCGACAAGCTGGCGTAAATTAAAGCGCCCCATCGCCCTAGCGCACCAGCTGGCGGAAACGCATCAGTTCACCGAGGCGGTAGCCGGTGTAGTTACCCACGATCAGGATAAAGCCGAGTAATACCAGCAGCAGTTCCGGGAAGTTGAAGGTCCAGTGCTCGACGAAACGGTTGGTCATCACCCACCACGCCAGCACGGCCACCAGCAGACTGCCGCCCGCCTGCACCACCACCTCGTAGGGGCCGTCCTCCTCCCACACGATCGACATGCGCTCGATGGTCCAGGCGAGAATAATCATCGGGAAGAAGGTCACCGTCAGGGCCTGCTCGATGCCGAGCTTATAACTCACGACACTGATGACCCCCATCAGTATCACCACCGTCACCACCACGGCGGCGATTCTCGCCACCAGCAACAGGTTGAGCCGGCTGAGGTAAAAGCGCACCCAAAGCCCCAGCACCAGGATCAGCACAAAGATCGCCAGGCCGGTGAAGAGACGGGTCTCGATAAAGGCAATGGCCAGCAGCACCGGCATAAACGTGCCCGAAGTGCGCAGCCCCACAAACACCCGCAGCAGCACCACCACCAAAGTGCCCACCGGCACCAGCAGAATCAGCTTGAAAATACTCTGCTGCTCAATGGGCAGGCTGTAGATGGAAAAATCCACCAGTGCCTCTTTTTCATTGCTGGTGCTCAACATGGCCACGTCCCGGGCCGGCACGTCGTTGGAGATCACCGAGAAGGTGACGCGGGAATTGCGCCCCCCCTCCACATCGAGAAGGCTCTTGCCGCCGCGCTGCCAGATAAAAAAGTTCGGCGGCACCCCGGGGTTGCCGGTATTGGGCTCGAACACCACCCAGCGGCGACCGTCGTAGACTTCCAGCAGGTCTTCCGGGTCGAGACGGCGGCGATCATCCTCGAGATAAAGCCCGCGGATACGGTGGGCGGGGATCTCCGCCGCCGCCAGGACGATAAGCGCCACATCCACCAGGGAGCGGTTTTTGTAGTGGCTGAAAATCAGGTTGCGATCCTGGTTGCGCGGATCGTTGAGGGCGATCAGCAGCTGTGCGGCAAAGGTTTTGGTATCGGAGGAGCGGTCCCGGGCAGTGTCCACCAGGCTGTAAATGGCCTGTCGCACAGCCTCCTGCTCGCGGGCGCCGAGGAACGGCGGCGCCACCTCGGTACTGAGCGCCAGCGGCTGTTCAAGAGGCGCGCCCGGTGTCTGGTGCACATCCAGCTGGTAGAAGAGGGTTTGGTTGCCACTGGCGGAGCGGCGCGACCAAACCGCGCGGTACTCGTCATCATCGCGGACAATATTGAAACCGAAGCCGGAGGAGCTGAAGGTCTCCCCCAGCACTTGCATATTGCGCTGCGCGCGCGGCAGGGTCAGGGCCGCTTTCACCGGGCCGCCGTCCGCGGTAAAGCGCACCTTGGCCTCGATGGTCCAGACGGTGCGGTACTCCCCCGGCAACAGCGGGAAGCCCAGTTCACGATTTTTATAGATGGTCAGGCCGGCGCCCATAACTGTGAGCAGCGCGGCAAGAATATAAACCTGAGCGCGTGGCGACATTCGCCAGTCCCCGTTTGCAGGCGGGGAGGACTGAACCCGTCACCCGCGATTATCTGTGGCCGTTAGGATTATCTATGGTTGTTAATAGTTGGGCTGAGCTGGCCGCGGCTGCCCCTGTACCCGGCGGCGGCTGACATCCACCACGGCCGCATCCTTGAGGTAATTGCGCCCCACCAGCAGGCGGTAGTTAAGGCTGCTGCGGTCGGTCAGGTTCACCTCCACCATATGGGTCACCTCGCCGAGGGTGAGGCTCATCATCACCACCGGCCGCCGCTGGGCACCAAAACCGGGCCTGGCCACGCGCACGTAGCGTTTCACCGGCAGCTCCAGGGTGACAGGGTTCTGCACGGGGCCCCGGTCATTGCCGGCGGCAACCTTAAAGCGTACCCATTCCTTGCCGTCGCGCTCGAAGGGTGTCAACTCGCTGACGCTCAGGGAGGAGGTGGGTGCGCCGGTATCGATCAGTGATTCCAGCAGCAGGCCGGCGGGTTCGATGGCCACCACCTCGACACTGCCCAGCACCAGCTTGTCCTCGGCAACGGGCACTTCGACGACCTTTTCCAGGGTTCGCTCAATCACCCGCTCGACGATTTTCACCTGGGGCTCAGTGCATACCGCCTCTTCTACGGGCGGGCACTGTTGCGGTGCATCCATGGATGCCGCGTTTTCGGTCGGCGTGCCGGTGCCCGCCTGAGTCGATGTCTGCCAGGGAAAGTGCAGCGCCCCGCAGCCGCCAAGCAGCGGAACGAGCAGCAGTAACACTAGGGGAGAAGTCCGCATTCTTATTAACTACCTTGGGCCCTCAAGCCGTCCTGTGCGCTCATGGCAACCTGGCTTTCCGTGCTGGTTTCCAACACCGGAGGGGTCCCGTCTCCGTTTGGCCAAAAGGGCGGATATTATCGCATTCACAGGGTGGCTGAACAGCGACCAAGCACGCAGTTATCGTCACCAATTCGCCCCGCCCCATTTTTTTGAGTGCGCAGCCGGAACCAGGGATTGCCCACGGGTTCCGGCTGCGGCACCGGGCAGTGAGTCCAATCGCGGGAATAGGTCGCGGTACTGAGCCGCGGTACTGAGCCGCCAGTTTGAACCGCAGGTCTGAGTCGCGGAAATAAATCGCGAAACTGCGCGGCGGGGCTGGCCAGTAGCGGGCTTCAGCCCTGCCGCAGACGGGTGTCGATATTCGCCAGCAGGCTGATCAGTGATTCCGTGCCTTGGCTATTACGGAAGAATTCCTCGGCGATGGGGGCGATGCCGCACTCGCGGGGCAGCGGCTGCTCCAGTTCGATCAGCTGGCTCATGCGCGGCAGGAAGACGAACTGCAGCCACTGCGGCAGAGTCAGGGTATCGACACAGAATGGCTCGGTGCTCGCCAGCGCCTCCGCGCTCGGGGGCTCCGCCTGCCACAGGTCCCGGCGGCGAAGCTCCGTTTCGAGCTGCAGCAGCTGGTCTGCCACGTCCAGATAAATCGATTGCATCAACCACTCCATGCGGGGGCCGGCCCCGCGCCTACATTCTTGGCCAAGACTATTCCGCCCTGCCTATACGATATGGCGCGTGAAGGGCGGCAGCGAATCGAGAATGGCCCGGCCGTAACGCCGGGTCACCACGCGGCGATCCAGCAGGGTCACCGTGCCCTCGTCGCTTTCCGTGCGCAGCAGGCGGCCACAGGCCTGCACCAGCTTGAGCGCCGCATCCGGCACCGTGATCTGCATAAACGGGTTGCCGCCACGGGCCTCGATCCACTCCGCCAGCGCCGCCTCGATGGGATCGTCCGGCACGGCGAAGGGCAGCTTGGCGATCACCACATGGCGACAGTAATCCCCGGGCAGGTCGAGCCCCTCGGCGAAACTGGCAAGACCGAACAGCACGCTGCGCCCGCCGGCGTCCACCGCTTCACGGTGTAATTCCAGCAACCGCTGCCGGGACTGCTGTCCCTGCACCAGGATGCGGTTGCGCCAGGTCCCCGGCAGCGACTCGTACACGGTTTCCATCTGCCGCCGCGAGGAAAAGAGCACCAAGGAACCGCCCTCGCCGTCCAGCAAACCGGGCAGCGCTTCGATCACCGCGTCGGTGTGGGCATCGGCATTGCCGGCATCCACCGCGCAGGCGGGCACCTGCAGTTTGGCCCGGGAAAAGTCGAACGGGCTCGGCACCACCTGATAGCTGGCATTGTCGGGCGTGCCGGCGCGCATCTTGAGACGCTCGAAATTGCCCAGCGCGGTCAGCGTGGCCGAGGTCAGCACGGCGCCGAAACAGCGCCGCCAGAGACTGTACTCAAGGGTTTTACCGGCCAGGATCGGCGAGCAGCACACCTCGAAATCGGTGGAGCCACCCCGCTCCACCAGCGTCACCCAGCGGGCCTGGGGCAGCGCGCCCTCGGCATCGGGGCGCGCATAGTTGGCCCACAACTGCAGGTTCGCCTCGGCGCGGCCATACCAGCTGCCCAGCAGCGGGTACCAGCGCTCAAGGTCCACCGCCGGCACCGGCGAGTGGGGGTCATCCAGCAACCGCTGGGCCGCCTGCAGCATCTTGCCCAGCAGCGCCTCGAGCTCATCGAAATCTTCCCGCAGCTTCTCCGCCAGCTGCATCAGCGACTCGGGTACCACGCCGCCCTCGAAGCGGTGACGGACGGTGTTGCCGCGCTCATCCTCGAATTCACACAGGTCTTCGATCAGCGGCCACATCTGCTCCAGGCCCTGCTTGGCGGAAGTCAGCACCGCTGGCAACTGCTCGCCACAGCGATCGATCTCGGCGCCATCCCCGATCTCCCCCAGCATCTGCCCCAGGTTTTTGTTGGCCTGGTCGAGCCAGCCGGTGGAGGCGCCCACCCGGCTGTGATGGGAGAAGTGGCTGAGGGCCTTGTCGGGCAGGTGGTGGGCCTCGTCGAGAACGTAGATGGCATCTTCCGGCGCCGGCAGGATAGCGCCGCCCCCCAGGGCCAGGTCCGCCAGCAACAGGTCGTGGTTGGCGACAATCACCCGGGTCTTGCCCAAGCTCTCGCGGGCGCGGAAGAAACTGCAATTGGTCACGTGGGGGCAGCGGCGGCCGCTGCACTGGCGGTGATCGGTGGTGACCCGGCCCCAGTCCTCCACCTCGATGGTGTCGATCCAGTTGTCGCGGTCGCCATCCCAGCTGCCCATGGCCAGCTTGTCGGCCATCTCGCGGTAGAGTTTGACGCTGCCCTCGCCCACCTGCTGGGGCAACTCATCCGGGTACAGGCTCATGCTGGCGCCGATACCGCTCTCGCTGAAGCCCGACAGCAGCTGATCGAGCTTGCTCAGGCACAGGTAGCGGCCGCGGCCCTTGGCCAGGCTGAAATCGAACTCCAGCCCGCTGTGCCGCGCCACTTCCGGCAGGTCCTTGTGAATGATCTGTTCCTGCAGGGCCACTGTGGCGGTGGACACCACCAGAGTCTTGTCATGGGCCTGGGCGAGGGGAATGGAGGCCAGCAGGTAGGCCACGGTCTTGCCGGTGCCGGTGCCGGCTTCCACCACACAGATATGCTCGCCGTCGGTCTTTTCCCGGTCGCGCTCGCCGGCGCCGTCGCTGGCAATGCCGCCCAGGGTGCGGGCGATGGCGGCCACCATCAGTTTCTGGCCATAGCGGGCCTGCAGAGAGCGGCCGGCCAGAAACTGGCTGTAGGCGGACTGGATGGACTTTTTGTGTTGATCGCTTAGCACTGAGGACGCCGGCAGGGTTGTGAAACAGGAAACGCGCAATGGTAACCGATTGGGGGCTACCACCGCGCGTTTCGATGCGGGAATCGGCGGGGCTTACTTGTAGGCCAGCTTGGAGACGACCGGATTGGCGTAGGACTGAATCGCCTGCTGGCGCCAGCGCTCGTCGATCGCCGCCATGCGCTCTTCGAACTGCTGGCGGATCTCCTCGTGCTCGTCGGGGTGCCACTCGCGCGGCGGCCAGGAAACCGGCAGGTCCGGCGCCTCACCGTAAATCATCTGGTAGGCAATCAGGTTGGTGGGGTGCAGCACGTAGTTGCCGATAATCTGGCGATCGATCTCCTCGGCGATGGCGGTCACGTCGGAGTAATCTCCCTCGATCGGGGTACCGAAGGCCGCATGCACATGCCCTTTCTGGCCGACCACGCCCTTGGCGATGGACTTGAGATCCTCGTGCTGGGCCTTTTTGTAGCTGTCGTGGCTCTCATAATAAATCTGTCGCGCCTTCAGCATGTCGCAGGGGTCCCATTCATAGGAGATGGACAGGGGCACGATATGCAGCTTGCGCCAGAACTCGGCGAACGGCGTCTCCTTGTCCTTGGTCATCGCGAACATGGCGCAGAGCGCAGGGTTGGTGCGGTCCAGGCCATCCTTCGCGCGCCCCGCGCGCTGCGCGATCCACACATGCTCGTTGTCGTTGACCACCGAGTGGTAGATATAGTTGGACAGCTTGGTGGCCGACTCGAGCTTCTCGCGCCGGCTGCTGGACTGGCGCTTGACCGTGAAGCACTTGTTCAGCTTCATGATATCGGTGGCGAACTGCTTGCTGAGCAGGTTGTCGCCGATGGCGATGCGGGCGGTCTCATGCCCCTCCTTGTACATGGAGAGGATGGTGAGCGCCGGGTCCATGGCGATATCGCGGTGGTTGCTGACAAACAGGCAGGCGCGGTCCTTGGGCAGGGTATCCAGGCCGGAAATGGTGAGGCCGCTGCTGGTGCGGCTGACCACCATATCCATATACTTGGACACCACATCCTGCACGTCGCGCACGGTGCGGGCCTTGCGGAACTCAAAGCGCAGGAACTGGCGCACCAGCCAGGCCACAGGCCCCTCCAGCTTGGCCAGTTTCGGCACCAGGAAATGGGCGGCGGCGTGGGACATCTCCGGGTCCGCTATCATACGGTCGAGGGCCTCGCGTACCTCGTCGTCGCGGTACGGGCGAATGTCCTCGAACTGGGCGGGATCCAACTCACTTGCTCTCATGGCATCACTTACCTGCCTGCTGTGGCGCTGTTGACCAGCACTCTGGGCTTGTTCTTATCTGGTCCTACCGTCCGGGGAGGCGGGCGGCACGCAATGGCGGCCCGGAGGCCGCGCCGGCGCAGAACATACCGGAAGCGCCGCGGAACTGCCAGCCCCCAGCGCACACCGCTGATGTGGACAGCCGGCGACGCAGCCGGGAGAATACCCCGCTTCACCGCGTTCGAAAGCGACAACGATCATAACGAGCGCGCCGGGCGCCATCAGAGCAGGAGTACAGCTTGAGCCAGCCAGATACCACTATCCAGCACCGCAAACCCAGCCTCGGGGACTCCCTGTTCCCCCTCGGCATACTCATCGCCCTGCTTTCACTGTCGGTCTACTTTTACGGCGCCGACTCCTCCTACGGCCCCAACCAGATCGCCCTGCTGCTGTGTGCCGGCGTCGCCGCGCTGATGGGCATGAAGAACGGCCGCAGCTGGGATGATATGGAAGCCGGCATGCTGCACGGTATCGGCCTGGTGTTCGGCGCCATCCTGATCCTGCTGGCGGTGGGCGCCCTGATCGGCAGCTGGATTCTCGCCGGCACGGTACCCTCGATGATTTATTACGGCGTACAGGTGCTGTCTCCGCAGTGGTTCTACGCCGCCAGCTGCATCATCTGCGCCGTGGTCGGCCTCAGTATCGGTTCCAGCTGGACCACCGCCGGCACCCTGGGGGTCGCCCTGATGGGCATCGCCGCCGCACTGGGACTGTCCCCGGCGATCACCGCCGGCGCCATCATCTCCGGCGCCTACTTCGGCGACAAAATGTCCCCGCTGTCGGACACCACCAACGTCGCCGCGGCGGTGACATCCAACGACCTGTTCCTGCATATCCGCCACATGCTCTGGACCACCATGCCGGCCTTCCTGATCGCCCTGGTGGCGTTCGCGGCGTTCGGCCTCGCGGCGGACACCGGCAACGCCTCCGCTGCCGATATCCAGGCGCTGCTGGACGCGCTGCGGGAGGAGTTCAATATTTCCCTGGTCAGCCTGCTGCCGCTGGCTCTGCTGCTGTTTATGGCCTGGCGCAAGATTCCCGCCTACCCCACCCTGATCATCGGCGCCCTGGTGGGCTGCCTTATCGCGCTGGTGTTCGAGCCGGAAACCGCCCGTCGCCTGGGCGGCGATGACGGGGCGCTGGCCGGTATCAAGGGCGCCTGGTACAGCCTCTTCGACGGCTACAAGTCCACGTCCAGCAATGAGAACGTCGCCGAACTGCTGTCAAAGGGCGGCATGAGCAGCATGCTCAACACCGTCTGGCTGATCGTATCCGCCATGGCCTTTGGCGGCGCCATGGAGCGCGCCGGTTTCCTCGAGCGGATCGTCGGCTGGACCCTGTCTCGCGTCAAAAGCGTGGGCGGCCTGATCAGCACCACCGTGCTCACCTGCTTCGGCATGAACGCCGCCGCCGGCGACCAGTACATGTCCATCATCATTCCCGGGCGCATGTTCCGCGATGCCTACAGGGAAAAAGGCCTGAACAGCCTCAACCTGTCGCGGACCCTCGAGGACTCCGGCACCATCACCTCGGTGCTGATCCCCTGGAATACCTGCGGCGCCTACATGACCGCCACCCTGGGCATCGCCACCTTTACCTACGCCCCGTTTGCGCTCTTCAATATTCTCTGCCCGCTGCTGGCCATCGCCTATGGCTGGCTGAACTTCAAGCAGCTGCCATTGGCTGCGGGAGCCAACGGCAAAACCGAAAAAGAATCCCCCAGCGCATGAGCACCGCCGCAACCCTGAGCGCACTGATCGCCGAAGCCGACTTTAACCTGCGCTGGTTCGACCTGGGCCGCCGGCTGCGGCCCGTATCCCGGGCCGAGGCCGAGGCTTTTGAGAGTGGCGCCGCGCCCTGGCCGCACCCCTACCTGCGCCACGCCTGGACAGGCCTGCTGCTGTGGCCCAAAGAAGGCGGCGAGCCCATCGTCTGGTTCCTGCGCCTGCCCTTGGACGAACAGGGCAAGCTGCAACTGCCGGTGCGCGACGGCTTCCTGCGCCGACTGGACGAAGCCCTGCGGGCAAGCGGCAATGGCCAGCCCCGGTGCGGCGGGCAGTCACAGCGGGTGCAGCCCTCCGCCGAGGCACTGGATCAGGCCCTGCAGACCAGCGGACTACTGTATGAGCCGGCGCCGGAACGACAGGCGACCTTCCACGCCCGCTCCTCACTGCTGCTGAAGCGCCCCGCCAGCAGCCATTACACCCGCGCGCTCGCCTATCTGGAGAACCCGCAGGACATGGCCTGGGAGCAACTGGCCTTACAGGGTATCGCCGATCTGGCGGCGCGCTGGCAAGAGCACCGCGACCTGCTGGAGCGCCGCATGAATGATCTGGCACCACCGGTCTTTATCAGCCTGTGCCAGTGCCTCGAAAGCGAGACCATCGACCACCGCATCGCCGGCGCCATCGCCGCGCGCGGGCGCCGCGCGATAGCCGGGAATCTGGCGGCGGAAACGGCAGAAGAAACGGGCAATCATGCCGAAGTTACCGCCGCGATTCGCGGGCTGTCCCACTCCGTGGCCCAGGGGCTGCGGCGGCAATTCCTCAACGAGGTACTGCAATCCGCCGCCGCTACCGACGGCGAAGTCCTGGCAGCGATTGGCAGCCGCTGCGCCGATGAGCTGGAGGACAGCGCCCTTACCAGCGCATGGCTGGCGTCGCTGGCCAAAAGCCAGAGCCAGAGCACTTTCAACCTGCTGCTCACCGACCTGATGTATCTAGCCCCGGTGCGCACAAGCATTCTCACCGCCGTGAGAGATCCGCAGCGCCCGGAAAGTGTCGCCGGGGCGTTTGGCAAGTTTCTGCACGGCGGCGATCCTGTTCATTGACAGCCGCTGGCAACCGCCCAACTCACCACCCAACTCCCCGTCCAGCGCTCCCCCAGTCACTGGCAAAAAGCATCCCGCACCGAAACGCCCGCCAGCGACTACCTTTATCGTTGGCCTGACTTCCACTCGGCGAGGTGCTGCCGCCCGGGCGTTTCAGCGCATCGCCGCATCGCCATCGGGCACAGCAACAGCCGGACATATTTTCCGTGAGCTTTTTTTGCCAGGCTGAAAACCTCAAAAAAACCACGACGCCCCGCAACCACGGCAGAGCAGCTTTGGCAGAAAACCCCCTTAACCCGGGTATTTCACCGCGACAAACTGGCACCGGAATTTTCCACAGTTCACCCCTGGCAGCTATTTAAACCGCACGCCTATTACACTCCATTGGGCGGTATCTTTGTAGAAAGCATTTTTACAGAGCTGACCAAACAGGTGACGTTTTATTGGCTAAGCTAATGGCTAACATCAACGGAAAAACGGAAAGGAGTTAGGGGATGAATTTCACTCCAGCCAAGTATTTAATTGGAATTATCAGTGCACTGGTTCTGGCGGGATGCTGCTCAGCACCAACACCGCCGGCATCCTGTCCTCCGGGCTCTGAGCAAATTCCGCTTTCAATGGCGTGCCCGGCTGACGCGGATTGCTGGATGGCATCCGATGACACCCGCTGCATGAAAGTGGTCAAGTAAGGAAAATTTTCAGGTTACTCTCGCAGTTTTCCTGAAATTCTTTGCCCGACCGCGTCTGTCTAGCAAGTGCCGCTTTCCGAAGCGGCACTTGCTTTTTCCACCCCACACAAAAAGCCTCTCCTCTTTCTCCTCCCACCAAATCTGGTTAGCATTACCTCAAGCATCGAAGCGCGGTAAAGAGCCGTCCTGGCCCCTGAACGCTGCGACCATTCAAGCCGCTGTTACCATCCAGGCGGCCGTGAGCAAAAATTATTATGAGCACCGAAACGCCAACGCTTGACCGCACGGCAGCCATCGCCCGCCTGCGGTCCCACAAAGAAAATCACAAATGGTCCCTGCGCGAACTGTTCGGCGCATCCCCAAACCGGGCCCAGGCATTCAGCGCCGAAGCCTGCGGCCTCTACCTGGATTTCAGCAAGAACCACCTGCGTCCGGAAACCCTGGAGATGCTGCTGGAACTGGCGGAGGCGCTAGACCTGCGCGGCCAGATTCACAACCTCATGTCCGGGGTGGCCATCAACAACACCGAGCACCGCCCTGCCCTGCACACGGCATTGCGCTTTCAGGGCGAGCCGCGGTCTGAGCACGAGCAGGCGGTGGCCGACTGCCGGCTGCAGATGCGCCGCTTTGTGCAGCAGGTGCACGGCGACGAGTGGCTGGGATTCAGCGGCCAGCCCATCCGCCATGTGGTCAATATTGGTATTGGCGGTTCCGATCTCGGCCCACGCATGGTGATGGAGGCTCTGCGCCCGTGGAACCGGGAAAATCTCTCGGTGCATTTTGCCGCCAACGTCGACGGTGCCGACCTGAGTGACACCCTGGCCACACTGCCAGCGGAGAACACCCTGTTTATCGTTGCCTCCAAGTCTTTCTCCACCCTGGAAACACGGCAGAACGCCCTCTCGGCGCGGCAGTGGATGCTGGATGCCGGCTGCCGTCAGGAGCAGCTGGCGCAGCACTTCGTGGCGGTAAGCAGCAATATCGTCGCCGCGCAGGACTTCGGCATTGCCGCGGAAAATATCTTCCCCATGTGGGATTGGGTGGGTGGGCGCTATTCACTCTGGTCCGCCATCGGCCTGCCCATCGCCCTCGGCTGCGGTTTCGATGTGTACGAGGAGCTGCTTGCGGGCGCCAATAAAATCGACCGCCACTTCGCCGAAGCGCCACTGGCGAACAATTTACCGGTGCTGATGGCGCTGATCCATTTCTGGTACCGACAGTGCTGGAAGACTGGCAGCCAGGTGGTGCTGCCCTACGCCCAGCGCCTGGCAAAATTCCCCGCGTGGCTGCAGCAACTGGATATGGAGAGCCTGGGCAAGAGCGTTGACCGCAGTGGCCAGCGCCTCGAATACCCCAGTGGCAGCGTCATCTGGGGCACCGAGGGCAGCAATGGCCAGCATTCTTTCCACCAGCTGCTGCACCAGGGCACCGACCTGATCCCCGCCGACTTTATCGCCATCAGGCAGCCCACCTCGGCGCTGACAGAGCAGCACCGCTGGTTGCTTGCCTGCTGCATCAGCCAGAGCCAGGCGCTGTTGCAGGGCAAGAGTCAGCAGGAGGCCAGGGAGGAGCTGGAGGCCCAGGGCTATACCCACCGGGAGGCGCACGCGCTGGCGCCACACAAGGCCATTGCCGGCAACCGCCCCAGCAACACCCTGATTGTGGAAAAGCTGGACCCCGCTCACCTGGGCGCCCTGCTCGCACTGTACGAGCACAAGGTGTTCACCATGGGGTGCCTGCTAGGCATCAACCCCTTCGACCAGTGGGGCGTGGAGCTGGGCAAGCTACTGGGCAATGCCGTGCACGAGGCCATCGGCCAAGAGGCGCCGGCGCACTGGGACGGCTCCAGCCGGGAGCTGCTGAAGCGGCTGTTCTGAGCCTCTCCTTGCTGATCCCGCACCGATCCCGCACTGCCCCCTTAATGCCGGGCTGGCTAACTTAACGGCAGCCCGGTTTCACCTATCAGGGCCAGCCAGCGTTCAATGCCTTTCAGAATCATGTCGATGGCAAAGGAACCGGTAAACAGCGCGGTGATCCTGCCAGCCACCTCCACATACCTGCGCACATAGCGCTCGTGGCGGGTCTGCACCCAGTCGTACAGCACTTTCAGCAGAATCATTGACACCAGGGCGATCAACATCGCCAGGGTAATGGCCAGGGAACCGCCCACCGCACCCAGCTGGCTGCCGGCGAGGACACTGGCACTGATGGTGCCCGGCCCGACGATAAACGGCATGGCGATCGCTCCCGCGACCTCCTGCGAATGCAGGTTGATGGACTGGATAGGCGCCCCCACCCCCAGGGTGAGCCGGATACCGATAATCAGAAAAGTGACGCCGCCGAAAATCAGGAAGGCGAGAAAGCGCACCTGCAACACATCGTCAAAGATCTGCTCACCGAACCAGGCAAACAACAGGAAGACCGAGAAGCTGATCAGGAAGGCGCGCAGCAGCAGGCCGGAAAAGACTTTCAGCTCGAGACCGCGAATCAGGTCGAGCAGATAAACACTGAGAATAAACGGGTTGAGCAGGACCAGTAACAGCAAAAACGAGCGGTTAAACTGCGCTAGGTCCAGCTCCATTGTTGGCCTCCTCCGGATTATTCAGGATTTTCCCCAGCCAGCTTTTTGATCATCGGCTGAATCAGATCCAGCGGCAGCGGAAAGACGATGGTCGAATTCTGCTCACCGGCGATATCAATGAGCGTCTGCATATAACGCAGGGTCATGGCGTTGGCGTTCTTCGACAGCTCCTCCGCTGCTTCCGTCAATTTGCGTGCCGCCTGCGCCTCACCCTCGGCGTGGATCACCTTGGCGCGGCGGGAGCGCTCGGCTTCCGCCTGGCGGGCAATGGCGCGGATCATGCTCTCGTCCAGGTCGATATGCTTGATTTCGACATTGGTCACCTTCACCCCCCAGGCATCGGTCTGCTCATCGAGGATTTTCTGAATATCCACATTGAGCTTGTCCCGCTCCGACAGCATCTCGTCCAGCTCGTGCTTGCCGAGTACCGAGCGCAGGGTGGTCTGCGACAGCTGGCTCACCGCCTCGTGGTAATTTTCCACATTAATAATGGCAGATTGCGGGTCAATCACACGGTAATAGACCACCGCATTCACCTTCACCGACACGTTATCGCGGCTGATCACATCCTGGGTCGGCACGTCCATCACCACCGTGCGCAAATCCACCCGCTCCATGGTCTGGATCACCGGGATGATGATGATCAGCCCCGGCCCCTTCACGGACTGGAAGCGGCCGAGAAAAAACACCACCGCGCGCTCGTACTCCCGCAGGATGCGGATCGCATACATCAGCAGCAGTACCACCGCTGCGATCAACAACCCCAGAAAATAACTCACCATGACTTCACTCCGTTGTTGCAGTTGTTATTGCTGCCGTCCTTTCCACTCTTTGATCAGGGCCGGGCTAGTCGGGCGCAACCCGCAGCCACAGGCCCTCTTCCGCGATCACCTTCACCGGCTGCCCCGGTGACAGCGCCACATCACAGTGTGCGCGCCAGATCTCACCGCCGATCATGATCAGGATTTCATCCGCCTCCACGGTTTTCACCCTGCCGGTGCGGCCGACCATCGCCCGCTCACTGGCCACCCGCGGCTGGCGCAGGCTGCGACCAACCGCCATCAGCAGTGCCAGCATGGCGAGACCGCTGACACCGGCCACCGCACCGATCAGCTTGCGCGACACCTGCATGCCCGGCACCTCACTGTCGATCAGCATCACCGAGCCGATCACCAGCGCTATCACGCCGCCAATACCCAGCGCGCCAAAGCTGGGCACAAAGACCTCGGCAACAATTAACAATGCCCCCACGATAATCAGCGCGAGGCCGGCGTAATTGATCGGCAACACCTGCAGGGCATAGAAAGCCAGCAACAGGCAGATCACCCCCACGATGCCCGGCACAAAAGCACCGGGGTTATAGCCTTCGAAGATGAGCCCGTAGATGCCCACCAGCAGCAGAATGTAGGCCACCTGGGGATTGGTGATCAGCCCCAGCAGCTCATTGCGCCAGTCCGGCTCGTAGTCGCGTACCGGCAGCTCGGCGATATCCTCCTGCACCGTGACCTCACCGGACTCCAGGTTAACCTTGCGGCCAGCCAGCTGGGCGATCAGCTCCTGTGGGTTTCTGGCGACGAGGTCGATGACGTTTTGCTGCTCCGCCTCCCGCGCCGTCAGTGTGGCCGCCTCGCGCACCGCCTTCTCCGCCCAGTCGGCGTTGCGCCCGTAGCGGTTGGCCAGCCCGCGGATATAGGCCACGGAGTCGTTGACCACCTTGCGTTCCATGGCGCCGGCGGGCCGGGGCGTTTCACTTCCCGACCCCGCCGCGTCTTCGCCAGTCGCTGTTTTGCCCTCGCCCCGGTCGTCATCCTTGTCGACACTTTTGTCGCCGTTTTTGTTTCCATCGCTGGCACCTGCCCCAAAGGGCTCCTGTGCCGGCTGCGGTTGCCCGGGGGCGCCGCCTATTTGCACCGGGGTGGCGGCGCCGAGAGTGGTCGCCGGGGCCATGGCCGCGATATGGCTGGCATAAAGAATATAAGTGCCGGCGCTGGCGGCGCGGCTGCCCGCCGGGTACACCAGCGTGGCGACGGGGATATCGGCGGCGAGAATATTCTGGATGATGTCGCGGGTGGCGGCGTCCAGCCCGCCGGGGGTATCCATCTGGATCAGGAACAGGCGCGCGCCCTGCCCGGAGGCCTCCTCCATGGCACGGGCCAGATAGTCGGTGGTGGCGGGGCCGATAGGGCCATTAATGGAGAGCTTCGCCACGTGCGGCGCTGGCTCCTGTTGGGCTACCGCCAGCGATGCGAGGATGGCCAGCAGCGCCAGTGCGACCAAGCCGCGGGTAGGCAGATACATTCTTTCTGAAATCCATTTCAGCATGACACCAATCCTGGCAGCGAGAATGTCGGTTCATGCAGGTTATCAGAAATCCAGCCCTGCAGGGCAGTCGTCAGGGATGCACCGGCAGGCGGGCGCGGGCGCTATAGAGAAAGAGAGCGGGAGAGAAAGAAGGTGGGAGGAAAAGAGACAGACAGGTGAAAAAAAGCGGGCAGGCGGGGCGCGGCAGTGAGGCGCTGGATCGCTGCCGGAAGGGCTGCCATCTGTCCCCTGCCCTTGCCCGCATTTCCTTGCCCCCGCCCCCAGCAACCGCTGCGGGGCAGGGGCGTCAGCATCAAATGGGCGTGCGCCGGCTCTGCCAGGTGACGGGGCGGGCGTAATCTTCCACCTTGTCCTCCACTCCCAACAGCATGGCGAACAGCGCCATACGCACCAGCAGGCCGTTGTCGGTCTGGCGGAAAATGGCCAGGCTCGGGTGCTCGTTCAGGTCGATGTCCAGCTCATTGGCCTCGGCGCGGGAGTCCCGCGGCAGCGGATGCATGATCACCGTGTTGGGCTGGGCGTGACGGGTAAATATCTCGCGGTTGAGGCGGAAACGGCCGCGATACAGGTTGGCCTCTTCCTGGGAAGCAAAGCGCTCTTCCTGGATGCGGGTGGAGTAGACAATATCCACCTGGGAAATGCTGTTTTCCAACTGGTCGGTGACCACAACGGTGTGCCCAACGGCGCGCAGCTGCTCCACCAGCGCCTCTGGCATGGCCAGCTCCGGCGGTGAAACAAAGGTCAGGTGCACCTGTTTAAACAGGCACAGCAGCTTGCACAGGGAGTGGACGGTGCGACCGTGTTTGAGGTCACCGATGAGAGCGATGCGGAAGTCATCCAGCGAGCGGCCCTTACCGGCCAGCTCTCGGCGGATCGTATACAGGTCCAGCAGGGCCTGGGTGGGGTGCTCGTTGGCGCCATCGCCGCCGTTGACCACCGGCACCCGGCTGGCGGCGGCGAACTCCGCCACCGAACCCGCCTGCGGGTGGCGCATACAGATCACGTCGCTGTAGCCGGACAGTACCCGCGCGGTATCGTAAAGGGATTCCCCCTTGGCCATGGCGCTGGCGCGGATGCCCACGGTTTCGCGCACGGTGCCGCCGAGCAGGTTGAAGGCGGCGCCAAAGCTGAGGCGCGTACGGGTGCTGGGCTCGAGGAACATATTGCCGAGAATGGCGCCTTCCAGTACACGGGTGACTCTCTCACGGCGCGCGTAAGGCCCCATGCTGTCCGCCACTGCAAAAACGCGATCGATATCCGCCCGCTCGAACTGGCTGACGGAAAGGATATTGGCTCCGATAAAGTCCATCGCTACTCCACTGACTGCGCTGCTTTGCGCTTGCTTTGCCGGGGCGCATTCTACTGGAAAACAGCCCGCCGCCCATCCCGATATTGTTGCAGTTTAGGGTGCCGGCGGCTGGCCGGCATGGCCGGCAGTCTCTGTTGTTGGGGGCCACGGCAACGGCCCGGCTCCTGCGGAAGCCATTGCCAGAAGCAGAGCCAGTACCACAATCATTGCCCTGCCCTCCTCGCCGCGCTCAGGCCAGCAGCCCATCCCCCCAGGCTTCCAGCTGGTCCAGCAGCGCCGCCTTGTGCGGGTACTGCTCGCGCAGCGCGGCAATCTCCTCAAAATAGGGCTCAAGGGTAATGCTGGCGCCGGCGGCCGGGTCCGTCAGGCGGCGGTAACGCCACGCCTGCCAGTGCTCAAGCTCCTGCGCTGACAGCGTCTCGGGAAAGTTGCGCGCGCGCAGGCGAAACAGCAGTTCCGGCAGGCGCGGGTCGGTAAACGGCACCGGCGCCGCCAGCGCCTCCGGGCCGCGGGTCTGCAGCTCCCGGTGCAGCTGGCGGCAGATATCCCGGTCGGCGTCCGCCAGAAAGCCGCTGTAGAGGCTGGCCTCCACATCCCGCTCAGGGAAATCCCCCTCGGCAAACACCTGCTGCAGTTTCTCGCGCAGGTCTGCGGAGCGCAGCGCCTGCCAGTGCCGCTCGCAGGCGGCCTTGTCGATGCCCAGTGCCGCTGCGCGCTGGTCGTCGAGCATATTCGGCGGCGCCAGCACCGGGCAGCGGTTCAGGTGAATCAGCTTCAGGCCGGCGGGCAGCTCGCCCTCCCCCAGCTTGTCGCGGGCGGTATAAAGACGCTGGCGCAGGGCATCGGCATCCAGCGTCAGAATGGGCTGCGGGTCCATGGCCAGATTGGCGGCGATGATGGCGTTGCGATTCACCGGGTGGGCCGCCAGCGGCACGATATAGGTGAGGTGGCCCTGGCTGGCCGGCACCTTGCCGGACACATGCAACAGCGGCTTGCGCGCCTGCAGATCGATCATCGCCGCCGCCTCGCGCTTGCTGCGCAGGCGGAAAACATAGTCGTACAGGCGCGGCTGGCGCTGGCGAATCAGGCGCGCCATGTCGATGGTGGCGCGCACATCGGACAGGGCGTCGTGGGCCCCTTCATGGGCGATGCCGTTGGCCGCCGTCAGCTCCTCAAGGCGGAAAGACGGTATGCCCTCCTCCCGCTGCGGCCACTGAATGCCATCGGGGCGCAGGGCGTAGGTGAGACGCACCATATCGATAATGTCCCAGCGGCTGTTGCCGGAACGCCACTCGCGCTCATAGGGGTCCAGCAGATTGCGGTAGAGGGTGTGGCGGGTGACTTCGTCATCGAAGCGCAGGCTGTTGTAACCCACCCCGCAGGTGCCCGGCGCACCCAGCTCGGCGAGAATGCGCTGGATAAACTGCAGCTCGGGCACCCCCTGCTGCTGGGCCTGCTGCGGGCTGATGCCGGTGACGATGCTCGCCATCGGCTGCGGCAGGCAGTCGTCGGCGGGCCGGCAGTAGAGCATCAGCGGCTCACCTACAATGTTCAGGTCTTCGTCGGTGCGAAGCCCGGCGAACTGGGATGGCTTGTCGGCTCCGGGGTCGATGCCCCAGGTCTCGTAATCGTGCCAGTAGAGTGTGGTTGCGCTCACGGGTCCCCCTTTTATTTGCAGGCATCATATCATCGGCCCTGACCGGTGCCGGTTGCAAAGCCCCCGGCGCCCATTAAAATTCCGCCATCCCACGAATCACAGCAGCATCTTCCCCTATGAATATTCGCCAGCTCCTTTCCGACAAAGTCCAGGCCGCCATGCTTGCCGCCGGTATCCCCGAAGAATGCGGGCCGGTGGTCGCCCCGGCCAAGAAAGCGGGCTTCGGCGACTACCAGGCCAACGGCGCCATGGCCGCGGCCAAGCGTATGGGCACCAACCCGCGCGAACTGGCGGCGAAGATCGTCGAGCAGCTGGACCGGGGCGAAATGATCGAAAAAGCGGAAATCGCCGGCCCCGGGTTTATCAACCTGCACCTGAGTGAAGCCTGGCTGGCCAGGCAGCTGAGCGCCGCCGCGCAGGACCCCAACCTCAATATCGCCCTCGATGGCGAACCACAGCGGATAGTGATCGACTACTCCAGCCCCAACCTCGCCAAAGAAATGCATGTGGGGCACCTGCGCTCCACCATCATCGGCGATGCGCTGGCGCGACTGCTGGAATTCCAGGGCCATAAGGTTATTCGCCAGAACCATATGGGAGACTGGGGCACCCAGTTTGGCATGCTGCTGGCGCACCTTTCCGACAAGCTGGAAAACAACGATGCCGAAGTGGCGCTGGCGGACCTGGAAGTCTTTTACCGCGAGGCGAAAATCCGCTTCGACGAGGAAGAGGGCTTTGCCGACCGCGCGCGGGATTACGTGGTCAGATTGCAGGGCGGCGATGCCCAGTGCCTGAAACTGTGGCGGCAGTTTATCGATATCTCCATCAGCCACAGCGAGGAAATCTACGACAAGCTCAATGTCACCCTGAAGCGCAGCGACGTCTACGGCGAGAGCGAATACAACGCCGATCTGCCGGTGCTGGTGAACGAACTGCTGGAAAAAGGCATCGCCGTGCGCGACCAGGGCGCCGTGGTGGTGTTCCTCGAAGAGATGGCGGACAAGGAGGGCAACCCCAGCCCGATGATCATCCAGAAGCGCGGCGGCGGTTACCTCTACTCCACCACCGACCTGGCCGCTATCCGCTATCGCGCCAACCACCTGCACGCCAACCGCGTGATTATCGCCGTGGACGCGCGCCAGTCCCTGCACCTGCAGCAGGCCTTCACCACCGCGCGCAAGGCCGGCTTCCTGCCGCAAGACGTTTCCCTCGAACACTGCGCCTTCGGCACCATGATGGGCGACGACGGCAAGCCGTTTAAAACCCGCACCGGCGGCACGGTGAAACTGTCGGCGCTGCTGGACGAGGCCATCGAGCGCGCGCAGAAACTGGTGGCGGCAAAGAACCCGGAACTCGACGCCGCCGCCTGCGCCGAAATCGGACGCAAGGTGGGTATCGGCGCGGTGAAATACGCCGACCTCAGCAAGACCCGCACCAACGACTACGTCTTTAAATGGGACGCCATGCTGAGCTTCGAGGGCAATACGGCCCCCTACCTGCAGTATGCCTACACGCGGGTGCGCAGCATCTTCCGCCGCGCGGGTCTGGAACCGGCGCAGCTCGGCGGCGCCATCGTATTGAAGCAGCCGGAGGAGCGCGCCCTCGCCATCAAACTGTGCCAGTTTGGCGAAGTGCTGCAGCAGGTGGCCCGGGACACCTTCCCCCACGTGCTGTGCGGCTACCTCTACGAGCTGGCCAGCGCCTATATGGCGTTTTACGAAGCCTGCCCGGTACTGAAAGAGGGAGTGAGCGAGGAAGACAAACAGAGCCGCCTGCAGCTCTGCGACCTGGTCGCCCGCACCCTGGCCACTGGCCTCGACCTGCTGGGGATCGAAGTGATGGAGAAAATGTAGAGCGGTCATTTAGCGCTGCGCGGCCCTGTGGCCGCGCTTTTCTTGCCTTACGCCAATACCTTCTGCCGCTCCCGTATCCTTCACGCTTCACGCTTCACCCTTCACCCCCCGCCAGTCGAGGCCTGCTGATGGAGAACCGCCAGTGAATATCCTTGTTACCGGCGCCTCCGGCCTGCTTGGCCGCAGCGTGCTCGCCCGACTCCAGCGCGATGCGCGCTTACAGGCCACCGGCTGCGCTTTTTCCCGCGCCGGCGACGGCCTGCTGGCGCTGGACCTCAATGACCGCAACGCGGTGAACAGCGCCCTCGATACCCTGCGGCCACGGCTGGTTATTCACTGCGCGGCGGAGCGCTGGCCGGACCGCTGCGCACAGGCGCCGGAGCGCAGCTGGCAGCTGAACGTGGCGGCCAGCGAAGCTCTGGCGCGGCAGTGTGAGGCCGCCGGGGCGCAATTGGCCTATATCTCCACGGATTACGTGTTCGACGGCAACGCCCCACCCTACGCAGTGGATAACACCCCCAACCCCCTCAACTTCTACGGTCGCAGCAAGCTCGCCGGTGAGCGGGCTGTTCTCGGCAGCGGCGACCACTGGGTACTGCGCCTGCCACTGCTGTTCGGCCCGGCGCAATATCCCGGCGAGTCCGGTGTCACCGGACTGCTGGAGACACTGCAGAACCGCACCCCGCAGGCTGTGGATTACTGGGCCATCCGCTTCCCCACCTGCGTGGAGGAAGTGGCGGACGTTCTCGCCCAGATCCTGTCCCGAGTGCTCGACGGCGCCACCTTCCACGGGATTTACCACTGGAGCGGCGACAGCGGCTGCACCCGCTATGAACTGGCACAGAAAATCGCCGACATCACCGGGCTGGACAGCGGCCATCTCCACCCCGACAGCGCCCCCCGCTTCGAACAGCCGCGCCCGCGAAACTGCCAGTTGGACAAGTCACGCCTGACCAGTCTTGGAATTCGGGGGCAGGACACCCTCGAGCGGCAACTCGCCCGCGCACTGGCACCCCTTTGTGCCTAAACCTGGGCATGAACCGGTCTCCGCACCTGAATAAGGCAAGCTGCACGTTGCAGAAGAGTTAGGGTGGCGAGGAGAAAGTGTAGCGAGGAGTTAGTGTGGCGAGGAGCGAAGCAACGAGCCCTGCCCCCCGAAGAGCCTGAAAGAATTGGGGGTAACGAGGGTGCCTGACGCAGTGAAGGGATCGCGAGCGGCGAAATGATCGAGAGAAGGTTAAGAGAGAAAATTAAGAGAGACAGTTAAGAGCGGCGACCAAGAGAAGCAACGGAGAGAAAACACAAGGAGAAGCAACAGACAGAAGCCACAGACAGAGAGAAGCGATCCGTCAGGTCAAATTAGCGATAGAGGTTGCCGCACCAGCAGCCGAAGGTGCCGGGCAAGAGCGCCGGCTCGGGGCGAGCCGGTCTGGGGCATCGACCTGGCGCGCAATTTGAGAAACGGCTTGAGAGGCATCTTGAGAGATGACCTGAGAAGTAACTTGGGGATCGGCCGGGAGGTCGTCCGGCGCCTCGCTGCTCAGAAACAGTTCCAGCAAGCGCCGCGCGGCCGCCAGCTGACCTTCATGCAGCAGCCACAACTCGGAATGCCAGACCAGTGGCGCCCCCTGCGCCTGGGGCACATCCACCGCCGCTTTCTGTGTGAGCACGGAAATGCCCGCTGCTTCCAGCACGGTATACAGGTGAAAGACCATCAACTGGTCACTGGCGATATAGAGTCTATGCGCCATGGTGGTGAGTTTCCGCAATTTCTGGGGCCATCCGCATCAGCAATGCCCGCTTATCCTTATACACTTAGCTATCCCGTGTCCCGTGTCCCGTGTCTGTGCCCTGTTGCGCGGTGTGCCCTGCCTCAGTGGGACTCTGTAAGCCTCAGCGAGCCTCTGTGGGCCTCTCTCGGCTGCGGCCAGACAGGAGCCGATCTTATACAGACGATCTTACACAGCCGGCTCTATACAGCCGGCCTTATAAGACCCGACAAAAGACCCGACACAAGACCAGAGCCTCGGCGGAGGGCGGCCAACGGCAAACGCTGTGGGTACCTTTCACCATAGTCCACCGGCAGCGGCCCCGCGTGGTCACCGCCGCAGATCGGGTAAAACACAGCGCCAGCGGGAAGCCCCCGGAGAGGCCAGAAACAAAATCTGGAAATACCGCCATTTTTAGGACAGCCATCACACAGGAAGCGGATTTACAGCAGTTTCACCGCCAATCGAAGCCTGATTGCCCGGCGGCCTTGCGGTTGCTAAGATGCGCGCGGCTCGACCGGGCGCCACGACCGCTCGCCTCTCCCGGAGGCTCTGTCCCGCCCACCTTCCCCGGTGTGGCGGAAAGCGGGAATCCCGCGGCGCTCTGCTATTTTTACCCGGTGCCACCGACCGCACGCGGGCGCAATTCCAGCGACTACTCCCTGCGATACAGGAACGAAGTTTATGACCCAGCCATCTCTTGAGCAGTTGGAACAACACGACGCATTTATTCACCGCCATATCGGCCCCGACGCGGCCCAGGTGAAAGAGATGCTGGCGACCCTCGGCGTGGCGACACTGGACGAGCTGATCGAGAAAACCGTGCCCGCCGCCATCCGCAAGTCCGATGCCCTGGACCTGGCCGATGCGGTCAACGAGGAGGAGGCGCTGGCCCAGCTGCGCGGGCTGGCCAGGCGCAACAAGATCTTCCGCACCTTTATCGGCATGGGCTATCACGACACCATCACCCCCAACGTGATTCTGCGCAACGTGCTGGAAAACCCGGGCTGGTACACCGCCTACACTCCCTACCAGCCGGAAATCGCCCAGGGCCGCCTGGAGGGCCTGCTGAACTTCCAGCAGATGATCATGGACCTCACCGGCATGGAGCTGGCCAACGCCTCCATGCTGGACGAAGGCACCGCCGCCGCCGAAGCCATGGCCATGTGCAAGCGCCAGGTTAAGCGCAACAAGTCCAATGTGTTTTTCGTGGACGCGGACTGCCACCCGCAGACCATCGCGGTGATCAAGACCCGCGCCGAGCACTTCGGCTTTGAGGTGGTGGTGGGCGATGTCGACAAGGACATCCCCGCGGAACTGTTCGGCGCCCTGTTCCAGTATCCGGGTTCCACCGGAGTGGTGCGCGACCTCACCGCAATCATCGACAAAGTGCATCAGGCCAACGCCCTGGTCACCGTCGCCGCCGACCTGATGAGCCTGGTCGCCCTCAAGGCGCCCGGCGAGATGGGCGCCGACGTGGTGGTGGGCTGCAACCAGCGCTTCGGCATTCCCATGGGCTACGGCGGCCCCCACGCCGGTTTCTTTGCCTTCCGCGAAGCCTACAAGCGCGCCGCTCCCGGCCGCATTATCGGTGTCTCCGTGGACAGCCGCGGCAATCGCGCCCTGCGCATGGCCATGCAGACCCGCGAGCAGCATATCCGCCGCGAGAAGGCCAACTCCAATATCTGTACCTCACAGGTACTGCTGGCGGTGATGAGCGCCTTCTATGCCGTCTACCACGGTCCACAGGGGCTCAAAACCATCGCCGCGCGCATCCAGCGCCTGGCGGATATTCTCGCCAGCGCCCTGCAGAAGCAGGGCTTTAACCTGACCCACGACACCTGGTTTGACACCCTCACCGTGGTCGCCGGCGACCAGCGCGACGCCATCTACCAGCGCGCGCTGGATGCGGAGATCAACCTGCGCAAGGTGGACGGGGACAAGCTCGGCATCAGCCTGCACGAGACCGCCAGCCTCGACGATGTGTGCGACATCCTCAAAGCCTTCACCGACGGTGAGCACGGTCTCGACCTGCGCGCGCTGGACAGCGAAATCGCCGCCAAGGGCCCGCTGGGCGTGCCCGCCGCGCTGGTGCGCGACAGCGACTTCCTGACCCACCCGGTGTTCAACACCTACCACTCCGAAACGGAGATGCTGCGCTACCTGAAGACACTGGAGTCGAAGGACATCGCCCTCAACCACTCCATGATTCCGCTCGGCTCCTGCACCATGAAGCTCAACGCCACCGCCGAGATGATCCCGGTGACCTGGCCCGAGTTCGGCAAACTGCACCCCTTTGTTCCCGCCAACCAGGCCGAGGGCTACGGGGAAATGTTCCGCCAGCTGCAGCAGATGCTGGCCGCCTGCACCGGCTATGACGCCGTGAGCCTGCAGCCCAACGCCGGCTCCCAGGGCGAGTACGCCGGTCTCGTGGCCATCAAGAAATACCTGGAAGCCAAGGGTGAGCACCAGCGCGACATCTGCCTGATCCCCGCCTCCGCCCACGGCACCAACCCCGCTTCCGCGATGATGGTGAGCATGCGCGTGGTGGTGGTTGCCTGCGACAGCAAGGGCAACGTGGACATGGCCGACCTCAAGGCCAAGGTGGAAGAGCACGGCGACCGCATCGCCGCGCTGATGGTCACCTACCCCTCCACCCACGGCGTGTTCGAGGAGGGGATCGTCGAGATCTGCGAGCTGATTCACCAGGCCGGCGGCCAGGTCTACATCGACGGCGCCAACATGAACGCCCTGATCGGCGTGGCCGCCCCGGGCAAGTTCGGCGGCGATGTATCGCACCTGAACCTGCACAAGACTTTCTGCATTCCCCACGGTGGCGGCGGCCCGGGCATGGGCCCCATCGCCGTGGGCGAGCACCTGAAACCCTACCTGGCGGGCCACCCGGTGACCGAGGTACCGGGCACCGATCCGGTCAACGGCACGATTTCCGCAGCACCCTGGGGTTCCGCCAGCATTCTGCCGATCAGCTGGATGTATATCCGCATGATGGGCAAAACCGGCATGAAGCTGGCCACCGAGACCGCGATCCTGAACGCCAACTACATCGCCAGACGCCTGTCCGAGCACTACCCGCTGCTCTACACCGGCACCAACGGCTTTATCGCCCACGAGTGTCTGGTGGACCTGCGCCCGCTCAAGGAGGCCAGCGGCATCAGTGAAGAGGACATCGCCAAGCGCCTGATGGATTTCGGCTTCCACGCCCCCACCATGTCCTTCCCGGTGGCCGGCACCCTGATGATCGAGCCCACCGAGAGCGAGTCCAAGGAAGAGCTGGACCGCTTTATCGAGGCCATGACGATTATTCGCCGGGAAATCGAAGACGTGGCCAACGGGGTTTACAGTGCTGACGACAACCCGCTGCACAACGCCCCGCATACCCTTGAGGATGTGATGGCGGACCAGTGGCCGCACAATTACTCCCGCGATGTGGCCGGCCGCCCCGCCCCATGGCTGAAGGCACACAAGGTGTGGCCCGCGTCCAACCGCATCGACAATGTGTACGGGGACCGCAACCTGATCTGCTCCTGCCCGCCGGTTGAGAGCTATATGGACTGAGCCATCAGCTAGTGGGCCAAGCTCTGGCCCGGCAGGTTGCCCACGGCGAAAAGAAAAATGGCGAGCAGAAGCTCGCCATTTTTTTATCTGTTGAAAGCGTCGCGCAGATACGAGTTACGCCATGGCAACATAACCCTGCAAACCCTCAATCGCGGCAATCCAGCGCTGAATATTGGGGCAGCCATCCAGCTCAAAACCGCCCTCATGGGCCACATGGGTATAGGCATACAAAGCAATATCGGCAATCGTGAACTGCTCACCGACCAGATAGGTGGATTTGGCTAACTGCTTCTCCATGATGGATAACGCCTTATTGCCCCCCGCTTGCAATGCAACATATTCATCCTTTCGATCTTCCGGCATGCCAAGGTATTTCTGAATGAACCTTGCTACGGCGATATAAGGCTCATGGGAATACTGCTCGAAGAAGAGCCACTCATACACCTTGGCCCGCTCAAACCTGTCAGCGGGCAAATACTGGCTACCTTCCGCCAAGTAACCGAGGATGGCGTTCGACTCGCACAGCACCCGCTTATCCTCGAACACCACCGTGGGTATTTTCCCATTGGGATTTAAAGCCAGGAACGCTTCGGTTTGGCTTTCCTTTTCTACCACATTGATGTGCCGCCATTCATGCTCAATCCCCAACAGAGAGAGCAGCAGCTTCACCTTGAAACAGTTACCGGACTGAATATCGCCGTACACCAGCATATCTATTCCTTTTTTATCACACCTGAAGCGCACAACCCTCACCCGGCTGTATTCACTAACCCTGTCCTGACCAGTCCCCACCGTGGCGAAGTTCAGCCACTCCGACCGGAAAAAAAGGGACAGCGGCCCCGGCCGCTGTCCCTTTCGTTGCTTCTTTCCTGCCTGGCACCGGCACCACATTAAATCAAAAGCTTTAGTGGGTGCCGGTTTGCCGAGGAAAAATATCTGCTGTAATCAGAATTCCGCGCTGGCGCGCAGATACCAGAAGCCTCCGTTAAAGCCAAATGGCGAAGTGAGGGACTGACGCACGCCCAAAAACTGCAGGGTGGGATCAGCTTCATCGTCCGGGCGGGTATCGAAGATGTTTTCGCCACCCACGGACACCTTGTAATTATCCGCCAGGGTGAACGTCGCCTCCAGGTCCACCAGGATTTCACTGCCGTAGCTGGCGGCATCGGAGGCATCCCCCGGGCCGAACAGGCCGAAAGTGGACTCCCAGCCGCTGTAGCGGTTGAAACGCAGGTAGCTGTCAAACAGGCTGCCGGTGGCGTAGCTGAAAGTCAGCGTGGTGCGATCGCTGGGCACCTGGTTCTCCAGGTCGAAAACCCGCGAGTCGTTAATGGTGTTGGCGGCCACGTTGCGCACTTCCTGCTGGTTGTGATTGTGGCGCAGGTCCACCACCAGCAGGTTGCCGGCCACTTCGAAGTCGCTGGTCACCGCGAGGTCGATACCACTCACGACGGAGTCGTAGGCATTGACGAAGTAGTTGGCATTACTGCCTGCAAGCAAAGCGGCGTTCGCCACACCGGCATCTTCCAGCAGGGCCACTTCCGCGGCACCAACGGTGTTGTTGCGCAGGGCCAGGCGGTCCTCAATTTCGATACGGTAATAGTCCAGGGTCACACTGGTGTTATCCAGCGGGTTGATCACCGCGCCCAGGGTGAAGCTGGTGGACTCCTCCGGGGACAGCGGTTTCGCGCCCAGGGCAAGGGCCACCGGGTTGTCCACCGGATAGGTGCCATTGGGGATCAGGTTGCCGCTGGAATCGGCAGTGGTGGTCACATTGAGGGTATTCACCTGACCGGGGGTCGGGGCGCGGAAGCCGGTATTGGCAGTGGCGCGCAGGGCGAAGCGCTCATTGAAATCATAACGGCCGGACAGTTTCCAGGTCGCCGTGGAACCGAAAGCGTCGTAGTCCTCGAAGCGCAGGGCCGCGCCGACAGTCAGCTGGTCGGTCACATCGGCTTCCAGATCCACATACGCGGCCACGCTCTCGCTGCTGAAGCTGCCCGCCGCTTCGGTGGGGAAGCCCTGGAAGCCGTCGGAGCCCACACCAAAGAACGCGGCGGTGGGGCCAACGGCGATGGAGGCCTCATCGCCGGCACCGATTTTATAGGTCTCATCCCGCCACTCGGCGCCAAAGGCGACGTTGAGCGGTGACGCCAGGCCCGCCAGCTCGACGGACTGCACGAAATCCGCATTCACGCTGGTCTCCTGCTGGGTCAGGGTGCCGGGGGTGAATTCGGTGGGTGACAGGGCACCGAGGCTCGGATTGATGGAATCCTTCAACACATAGGACACTTCGTTTTCCGCCGAACGGGCGCGCAGATCCCAGCTCAGGCCGGACGCCAGTTCGCCGCGGGCACCGAAGACGGCGGAGAAATCCGAGATATCCGCGCCGAACTGCGGGTTGTAACCGCCCGGGAACTGGGAATAGATGGGGTTGCGCAGTACATAGCCACTGGCGCTGCCGGCATCGGCCACCAGGTAATCCGCCGGATTCAGGCCCTGGCCGAGAATCGAGTCGATCAGGGACTGCGGCGCCTCGTCGGGCAGGAAGTCTTCATTCTTGTCGACCTGCAGTGTGTCACGGGCGGTGAACGCATGCTGCGGGTCCAGCACCGGGCCGCGGTAGAAGAAATCCGACAGGGTTTCGTTTTCCGAATAGCCCAGGTTGCCGTACAGCTCGACCCCGTTTTCCAGCTCGTAGCCGCTGTTCACAAACAGCTTCAGCGCCTCGATATCCGGGTCACCCCAGCGCTGCCCCAGGCCATCCAGCGGCACATTTTCCTCGCCCACGACACTGCCAACGATCTCCGCATCCGGACGGGCGGCGCCGCGCCAGGTCTTCTCCGCGGTGGAGTGCTCGATGGTGGCATTCACAAAGCCGCGCTCGCCGAGGGCAAAGCCGGCGTTGGCCGCCAGGCTGGTGCGGGCGCCATCGCCCTCGAAATATTCGCCGCTCTGGGCTGAGACACTGACGCCTTCCGCGTCGTCCTTGAGGATCACGTTCACCACCCCGGCAATGGCATCGGAGCCGTACTGGGCGGAGGCGCCATCGCGCAGCACTTCCACACGCTCAATGGCCGCCGACGGCAGCGCGGCAAAGTCCACCGCCTGGGCGCCCTGATTCACGGTACCCAGCGGGGCCAGCTGCAGGTTCACCAGCGCCGAGCGGTGACGGCGGCTGCCATTGACCAGCACCAGAGTGTGGTCGGGGGACAGGTTGCGCAGGGTGACCGGGCGGATAAACGCGGTGCCGTCGGCAATCGGGAAACGCTGGGTGTTGAACGACGGCGCGATCTTGGCCAGGGATTCGGTCAGATCAAAGCTGGCCTGACCGGACAGGCTTTCGCCACCCAGCACATCCACCGGAGACAGGGTCTCGGTCGGCGACACCCCCTCCACGCGGGTACCGGTGGTAATCACTTCCTCCATCCGGCGGTCATCCGCGGCGGGGGTTTCACTGGATTCCTGCGCCCACGCCGCAGCCGGCAGAGCCAGCACCGCGGCGACTGCCAGTGACAGTGGTTTGCATGAGAAGGCTTTCATGATCTCTCGTCCTCTTTTTTCTAAATTCCCTTGTGCCAGCCACCGCTGCCTAACCGCTTCGGCTCTGATTAGACGGCCGATTTCCCGGTCGGGAGCAGTACCCCAAACTGACTGAGGTTGTGATAAACAGCCTATTGAAATCGCCAAAATGGATCAATTGGCGGATAAAAATCACAAAAAAATTAGAAAATCGGCGTTTGGATTGTTAAAAGCGACGTGGAATAGTGCGCCAGGCGAAACACTATTTGCCCATTTAGGCCCAATTGAACAAAAGATCATATCCGCGCCAATGGCCGCAGCGGCTCTGCGGTCCCCGCCCGCCGGCTGAAATGCCCGCTCGCAGGGGATACTGGCCAGCTTGAGAAGGGGACTTTGTCGATCTGGATTGATCGCTCCAGACGCGGCAGCAGGGTGATCGACGCCGAGAGACAAAAACGGGAGGAAAAAGACGGGCCACCAGAGGCAGCGCTAGCGGAGCGCGGCAGATACCCCGGAGGCAATCCCATGCGACATGCCAAGCAGCCAATCGTCCAGCGGATAGAGCCTCTCAATCCCCCCGGCCGCCACTGCATATCCCAGCGCCCCGAGGTTCAAGCACACGCTCAGCCAGTAGGCGAGCCGAAAGGCGGTCTTGCTGGATTTGTGCCGCAGGTAACTCTGGGCCAGCAAAGCGCCGGGCCAGCCACCGAGGAGGGAAAGCCAGTGGAGAGTGCGCTCCGGGGTCCGCCGCAGCCCGACCACGGCCGCCCTCTTGTCCGCGGCATAAAACAGCCAGGCCACAAGGCTTAAGGCAAGGTAATAACAGACGATGGACCAGGGCAGCAGGCCTGCGGCCTGGGCAGCGGTCAGACCGGCAAAAAAACCAACCACCAGCGCCAGTGCGAAACGCCGTTGCCGCTGTGGCCGGCTGGGCGTGCGTGTCGTCACGGCCGGCTGGCGCCGTCCCGGCACTCGCCGCGCACCTCGCCGCCACCGGCGAACAGGATGCGCTCCAGCTCGAAGTAGCCATCGCGGCAGAACCCGGTCTCGGTCAACTTGCGGTTCAGGGAGCGGTTGAAAGCCAGCTCATCCACCTTCGCACCGCGGGGGCGCTGCACACCCTCGCGGCTGCTATCCCCGCGGGTGACCGGCCGCGGCACATCCGCGCGGCGCGTCTCCAGGCTGTAGGTAAAACGCTTGGCCCCGTTGGCCGCCACCTCGGTATGAAAGGTCTCGATCAGACCGGGGATGGGCAGTGGCGCCTGGCTGCCACAGGCGGCCAGCAGCAGCGACACGCACACAATAGCGGCCAGCTTCGCGGCAGCATGGCCATCATGGCAGGTTGTTTTTATCCCTATTTTTTTCACTGCTGTCTCCAGGACTGTTGACTCCCACCACGCCAGAAGACGCTATTTGAACACCACGGTCTTGTTGCCGTGAATAAAGACCCGCTCCTGCAACACCAGCTGCAAGGCGCGGCTCAGCACCGACTTTTCCACATCCCGGCCCGCTGCGGCCATGTCATCGGCGGAATAACCGTGGTCCACGTGGATCACGTCCTGCTCGATGATTGGCCCCTCATCCAGATCGTCGGTGACGTAATGCGCCGTGGCTCCGATAATCTTGACCCCACGCTCATAAGCCTGCTGGTAAGGGCGGGCGCCGATAAACGCCGGCAGGAAGGAGTGGTGGATATTGATGATGCGCCCACGGTAGCGCGACACAAAACCCGGTGTCAGCACCCGCATATACTTGGCCAGCACCAGGTAATCGGGAGCCAGGCTGTCCACCAGGGCCATCACCTGTTCCTCGTGCTGCTCGCGCTCGAGGCCCTCGGCGGGCAGGTGATGGAAGGGAATATCAAACTTCTGCACCAGCCGCCCCAGATCCGCGTGATTGCCGATAACCGCGGCGATCTCCACATCCATCGCGCCCGAGAAACACTTCATCAGGATATCCCCCAGGCAGTGGGGCTCGCGGGTTACCAGCAGCACCAGACGCTTGCGGCCGCTGGAGACCAGGCGCCGCTCGGCACCGGCAGGCAGCGCCATATCCAGATCTTCCAGCAGCGTCTCATCATTGAAATTCCCTTCCAGCGCCGTGCGCATGAAAAAGCGGCCCTGCTCGCGGTCCACGAACTCATCGTTCTTGATGATATTCAGCTGGTGCTTATAACAGAGGTTGGTAATTTTGGCGATCAGCCCCTTGGCGTCGGGGCAATCCGTCAGCAGTATCTTCTTTTCCATGGCAAAAATTCAGGCCAAATGACTGTGAGTGGAGGAAACCGAGACTATACACTAGCCGCAATGCTCTGATCACTTCGCCTTGACCGGCTGGACAAAAAACAGGGGGAACCAACAGGTACACCATGGACAAAAAGCTCTATTCCGAACATCTCGCCACACTCAGAAACCGCTATGACGAGATTCTCGAGCAGTGTGGTTACGAGACTCTGAACGTGTTCAGCGGCAAGTCGAAAGTCCAGTTTCTCGACGACAACTACTACCCCTTCCGGGTCAACCCGCAGTTCAAGGCGCTGGTTCCCGTCACCGATAACCCACACAGCTGGGTTATCTACACTCGCGGCAAAAAACCCAAACTGCTGTTCTATCGGCCGGTGGATTTCTGGCACTACGTGCCGCCCGCCCCGCAGACTTTCTGGAGCGACGAATACGAGATCGAACTGCTGAGCAAACCCGCAGACGCGCAGCAGTTCCTCACTGCCGAGCGGGCGGCCTTTATCGGTGAGCCGGAAGGGCTGCAGGGCTGGCCCCTTGGCGACCACAACCCGGAGCCGCTGCTGGCGCGGCTGCACTGGGCGCGCGCCTACAAAACCCCCTATGAAATGGCCTGCCTGCGCCAGGCCAACCAACTCGCGGTGCGCGCCCACCGCGCCGCCGAGGCCGCCTTCCGCGAAGGCGCCAGTGAATTCGAAATCAACCTCGCCTATCTCAAGGCCGCGGGCCAGGGCGAAAGCCAGATGCCCTACGGCAACATTGTCGGCCTGAATGAGCACGCGGCGATTCTGCATTACACCCACCTCAATACCGCGCGCCTGCCCGAGACGGAGCTGCGCAGCTTTCTGATCGACGCCGGGGCCGACTGCCACGGCTACTGCGCGGACATCACCCGAACCTATGCCTACCGGGATGGGGAGTTCGCCGAGTTGGTGGCGGCCATGGACGAGAAGGAACAGGAGCTGGTGGCAGGGCTGAAACCCGGGGTTGCCTACCCGGACCTGCACCGGGAGTGCCACCACAAAGTGGGGCAGCTTTTGCAGCAGCTTGGCGTCATCAAAACTTCCGCCGAGAGCGCGGTGGCAAGCGGCCTGACACGCACCTTTATGCCCCACGGCCTCGGCCACTTTCTCGGCCTGCAGGTGCACGATGTGGGCGGCCACCAGAGCGCAGCGGAGGGCGGCATCACACCGCCGCCGCAGGAATACCCGTTCCTGCGCACCTCGCGCACCATTGAAGCGAATCAGGTTTTCACCATCGAACCCGGCCTGTACTTTATCGACAGCCTGCTTTCCGAACTGAAAGACAGCGCACTGGCCAGCGAAGTGCACTGGGACAAGGTTGAAGCACTGCGCCCTTACGGCGGTGTGCGTATCGAAGACAATGTGATCGTGCACAGCGACCGGATTGAAAACATCACCCGCGATGCTTACGAGCAATAAATACGACCAGTCAATACGGCAAATGAATCCAGTCAATACGGTAATTGAATAAGGAATGTGCTGAGGATAAGAGGATAAATAGTCGCCACCATTAGCCCGCTTCCCGCAGGCTTGCCCCCGCTCCGATCCCTTGATCATTTGATCATTTGGTCACTTGATCCCGCAGCTTGATAGAGCAGCGGGATCATCACTTTCTCACAGCAGAAAACCCCGGCCCCAAAACAGCGACCTTGAAAAAAGCCGCCTTCAAACAACCATTTCACAACAGCGACCACCCGACAGCGGTCATGCAATCGTCAGCATCATCACAAACACCATTCGCCGCGATATTGCCGGTGATTATTCGCGCGCCGGAAACTGACCACACAATAATCCCGCCAGCCGTGCACAAGGCGCGCACAAACACCCTCTGCGCGGCTTTCTCATACCCCGCAGCCCGAGAGGCCAGAGCGGTGGGCTAGACTCTAAACGGCGATAAATGAAAAGATACGCGACCGGCCTCCGGTGGACGTGCTTTTCGAAACCACGCAGAATGCCGGCTGCGGATTTCCTCACTGCGTCCGCACAGCCGCTGCCAACAGCATCTTGTGAGCGGCAGAATCAGAAGCATTTTCATTTACCGTTAATAAGGAGTGCGCAATGCCTGCATCGAAGACACAGTGGAGCCCGGTGGGCAAAGGACTGCATTGGCTGATCGCCATTCTGGTGCTGTTCGCCTGGGGTTCGGTGGAGCTGCGCGAGTTCTGGGAAAAGGGCGACCCAATCCGCGAGGGCTGGAAGGTTCTGCACTTTTCCATCGGCTTCCTGGTCCTGCTGCTGACCGCAGTGCGGCTCTACTGGCGCAGCACTCACCCACGTCCGGAGATGATCGGTAAACCCTGGGAGCGCGCCCTGGGCCATATTACCCACGCCAGCCTCTATGTCCTGCTGCTGGGCATGCCGATTCTGGGCCTGGCCATGAAGCAGTTCGGCGGCGCCAGCACCAACATTTTCTGGCTGTTCGAAATTCCCAGCTTTGTGGAAAAGAATACCGAGCTCGCCAAACAGGTGGGGTATCTACACCGGGATCTGGTGTGGAATATCATGTGGGTACTGATAGGCCTGCACATTGCGGCCTCATTGTGGCATCACTTTGTGGAGAAAGATGCGACCCTCACCCGCATGCTCCCCTCAAAAGACAAAAGCTAGGCGGATAGAAAGCTCAGCAGAAATTAACAAAACGGCAGTAAACTTCCGGGTCAATATCCACACAGAAATCCCAGACTCGATCTGGGCGCAATAAAAAAGCGGGTGATCTCTCACCCGCTTTTTTGTTTACTCGTCGCGTTTGACCTTGCGGTGCTTGGGCTTGCCCGGGCTGGGCTTTCCTGAAGCAGGCTTACCCGGTCTTGGCTTGCCCGCCCCCGGTTTGCCGGAGCCGGCAGGCTTGCGCTTGCCGCCCTTGGCTGGCGGGCCACCCTTGCCTTCCTCAAACTTGGAAATTTTCATGGGCCTGCCGGAGACACGCACATTCTGCAGGTGCTGGAAAATCTCCTTGGGCATCCCCTCCGGCAGATCCACCGTGGTGAATTCCGGGTAGATCTCGATACGGCCGATATAGGAGCTTTCCAGTTCCACCTCATTGGCGATGGCGCCAACGATATTACCCGGGCGAACGCCGTGTTCGCGACCGATTTCGATACGGAAACGCTCCATGCCCTCGTCGGGCGCGGGCATGCGCTTGTCTTTTTCGTAGCCGCCCTGTTTGCGCGCGCGCGGTTCGAAATCCTCGTCGCGGTCGCGACGCTTCTGCTGCCGCGGCTCCTGCTCTTTAACGAACAGAGGCTGGTCTCCCTGGGCCATGGCGGCCAGGGCCGCGGCCACCTGCAGGGGGTCCGTCTCGTTCATGGACAGGTACTCTTCCACCAGCTGGCGGTAGGGCGCCAGATCGACGGCGCCTTCCAGAGTGCCTGTGATACGTTCGCGGAAGCGCTGCATGCGCGCGGAATTGACCGCCTTGGCACTGGGCAGCTCCAGCTGCTCAATCGGCTTCTTGGTGGCCTTTTCGATAACGCGCAACATGCGTCGCTCGCGGGGTGCGACAAACAGAATCGCATCGCCCTCGCGACCGGCGCGGCCGGTGCGGCCGATTCGGTGGATATAAGCCTCGGTATCGTAGGGAATGTCGTAATTGATCACGTGGCTGATGCGCTTCACATCCAGACCCCGTGCCGCCACATCGGTGGCCACAACGATATCCAGCTTGCCATTTTTAAGCTTGTCGATCACGCCTTCGCGCAGGTTCTGCGCCATATCGCCATTCAGTGCGGCGCTGGCAAAGCCGCGCGCGGCAAGTTTGTCCGCCAGCTCAACGGTGCTGTTCTTGGTGCGCACAAAAATGATGGTGGCATCCACCGGCTCCGCTTCCAGAATACGGGTGAGGGCATCCAGCTTGTGCAGGCCGCCCACCGGCCAGTAGCGCTGACGGATGGTCTCCGCGGTTTCCGTTTTGACCTTGATCTTCACCTCGACCGGGTCGTGCAGATGTTCGCGGGCGATGCGGGCGATTTCCTTGGGCATGGTGGCGGAGAAAAGCGCGATCTGGCGTTTCTCGGGCAACTGCTCCAATACCCACTGCACATCGTCAATAAAGCCCATGCGCAGCATTTCGTCGGCTTCATCCAGCACCAGCGTCTTGAGACTGGAAAGATCCAGACTGCCCCGGCGCATATGGTCCATGACCCGCCCGGGAGTGCCCACCACCAGTTGCACACCGCGTTGCAGCTGCTTGATCTGGCCGCGGTAGTCGGCGCCGCCGTAGATCGGCGCCACATGAAAACCTTTCAGGTTCTGGGCGTAGGACTGGCAGGCTTCCGCAACCTGGATCGCCAGCTCACGGGTGGGTGCCAGCACCAGCGCCTGCGGGCGCTTGCTGGTCACATCCAGCTGCGCCAGCAGCGGCAGGGCGAAAGCGGCGGTCTTGCCGGTGCCGGTCTGGGCCTGGCCCAGCACGTCGCGTCCATCCAACAGGGAGGGAATGGTCTGGGCCTGAATCGGCGAGGGAGTTTCATAGCCCAGTTTCTGGACGGCACTGAGAATGTTAGCGGGCAGGTTGAGCTGGTCAAAACCAACGGGCTCGGGGGTATCGGTCATTTCGGATTTCACTTGAGGCTGCAAAGGGGTCCACAGATGATCGGCTGGGGCCTGGTGCGGCGGGAGGTCAAAAGGCTGCGCAGTCTAACAGGTTCGCCCTGCACTATCAGCTTATTTTTTAACCACCGCCGGTTTTGCCTCTCCCCACTGGTGACCGCCTGTTCGCCAGCACCCGCCGGTTGAGCGCGGGGGCTTACCACCGCGATGTTTAATTCAGCACCGGGGGGATCGCTGCAGGAACGGTCTTGCTGGCCAGTGTCTGGCAGATCTGGCGGATACCCCGGTTCCAGTGCGGCAAGGGCTGCCCTAAGAGCTGCGCCAGCTTGCTGCTGTCGAGCGCCCCGTAGGCCGGTCGCGCGGCCAGTGTCGGGTACTGGTAACTGCTGATTTTCTTCACCCAGGGGGCCGGGTCCAAAAGTCCCTCCGCCTCGGCTTCGGCAAAGATATGCCGGGTAAATTCGTAGCGGCTGCAGGGCTCCGGTGAACTGCAGTGATAGAGGCCCCAGGGCAGGTCCTCATGCTGCTGATAACGCAGGACCAACTGTGCGATGACATCGGCGATATCCCCCGCATAGGTGGGACAGCCCACCTGATCCCCCACCACACTCACCGTGGTGCGCTGTGCCGCCAGCCGCAGCATGGTGCTGACGAAATTGCCCGGGTAGATACTGAAGACCCAACTGGTGCGCAGGCAGATATGCTGGGGATGTACTGCGCGCAACAGCCGCTCGCCCTTGAGCTTGCTGGCGCCATAGGTGTTGATGGGGGCGACCGGGTCATCCTCGCGATAAGCCCGGGACGCCTGACCATTGAAGACGAAATCCGTGGACAGGTGAATAAGGGGGATATTGAACGAGGCGCAAGCTGCCGCCAGGGAGCCGACACACTCGCCATTGACCATCGATGCCAGCTGCGGCTCCTTCTCCGCACCCTCCACATCGGTATAAGCGGCGGCATTGATGACAAACTCTGGGCGGCTGCGCTGAACCCAGCCGGTGACCTGATCCGGGCAGACAAAATCCGCCTGCTTGCGGCCCACGGTGGTGAGCTCCCAACCCGGTTGCTGCAGGGTATCCCGACAGGCACGGCCAACCTGGCCACTGGCGCCAAATAAGAGAATTTTCACGGCGTCACACACTCCCTGTTGTGATTGTTGAGTTATTCCAGAGTCGGCCGCGAAGCCTCCTGCTTGGTTGGCGCAGGGGGTTTACTGAAGCCAGGTGATCGCCAACTGCAGGACGCTGCAAAGCACCCCGCACTGATCCGAAGATTTATAATAGCCGCCGCATGGCTTTTCCATGCCGGTGTCGCCAGAAAGCACTTGAGCGCAGCACAAAGCCCCGCTGGCGAGAAAAATTACGCTGCTCCGCGACCATAGCGCTGAAGCGGCTGCCCTCCTTCGCGCTTAATCCGGCGCCCAAGATGTCATGTGGCCGATTCACAAACCGCGTTGAACCGGTGAACGCCAGTCAATCGTCAGATAGAGAAAACGCCTCAATACCATTACCACATCGATACCACTACCGCATCAGTAGCACAGCAACAGTGTCAGTCCCCGAAACCAAATTCCCCGCTGGCAAATACATGATCCCATCTCTGCTGAACCAGAAGCCAGGCAAATGCTGAATTGGTGACCAGGTAGCGCTTCCACATTCGGCGGGGTTCCTGAATAACCCGGTACAACCACTCCAGCCCGGCCCGCTGCATCCATTGCGGGGCGCGCTTCACCTTTCCGGACAATACATCGAATGTGCCACCCACGCCCATCACAAAGTCCACTCCAAGCTTTTCCCGCCAGGCATTGATAAAGTTTTCCTTGAGCGGGGAGGTGATCGCCACAAACAAGAGCCTTGCGCCAGACGCTCTGATTTTCTCAACGACCGCTTCCTCGTCCTCCCAGAAGTAACCATGGTGATACCCGGCCACATGAAGATCGGGATTTGCCGCCTCAGCCGCATTGACCGCCTTTTTCACCACTTCGGCACGGGCGCCAAGAAAAAAAACCGGCAACTGTTTCCTGGCACTCATTGCCAGCAATGCGTTAAAGAGATCAATGCCCGCCACACGCTCCGGGACATGGTGCCCGAGGAACCTCGCCCCCCAGACGACCCCCATCCCATCGATATTAACCAGATCACACTCTCTCACCGACCGGCCCAGGCTTTTGTCTTTTCCCGAATTAACCACCTTGGCGACATTAACCACAACGTGCTGGGTAAAGCGCCTTTCATCGAGCCGCTGCGAGATACTATTGACAGTCTCCTCCAGCGAGGCAACATCCATCGGCAAATTGAACAGTTCTATGCGCTTCAATTCAGTAGCCCCTCTTCTCCCTAACATCAACCTTTACATCGCATTCGGATCAGCCATCAACAGATGCCGGATGCACCATCTACAAGACCGCAATCATCCACCAAGACCACAACAATCCACTACCACCACAACCATCAATAAGCAGCGAAAACCACCGCGGAATCTGCAAACACTGACTGTCGCACTCACAGAACATCAACCACCAGAACCGCAAGACCAACCGCGACCTCGATTAAATGATGGAATCCGTCACGCCATCAATCCCAACACCGGAAACCTGGTTGCTCGATAATATTTTCTTCAGATAACGTCCATATCCACTTTTAACAAGGGGTTCGGCCAGTGTTTTCAGTTCACCCTCCCCGACATATCCCATGCGATAGGCAACCTCTTCAGGACAGGCTATTTTAAGCCCCTGCCTTTTCTCCATCGTCTGCACAAACTGCGCCGCCTCCAGCAAACGGTCATGGGTTCCAGTATCCAGCCATGCACTGCCGCGCCCAAGAATCTCGACGTTTAGCAGTGAATGATCCAGATAAAAACGGTTGATATCGGTAATTTCCAGCTCGCCGCGGGCGCTCGGCTTCAACTCACTAGCTATATCGCAGACCTGGCTGTCATAGAAATAAAGCCCTGTCACGGCGAAATGTGACCTCGGACAGAGTGGCTTTTCCTCCAGACTCACGGCACGCCGCTGCTGATCAAATTCCACCACGCCGTACGACTCAGGGTCAGACACTTCATAGGCAAAAACAGATGCCCCACAGGTACGCGCTCCCGCGCTTTGCAGTGTTGTGGTCAGGTTGTGTCCATAGAAAATGTTATCACCGAGAACCAGCGCACTATCGTGGTTGCCAATAAAATCCCTGCCGATGATAAAAGCCTGGGCGATACCTTCAGGCTTCTCCTGTACCGCATAAGAAAAATCCATACCCCACTGCGAGCCATCGCCCAGCAGGCGTTTGAATTGATCGCGATCAGGCTCGGTTGTAATGATCAGCACTTCGCGGATGCCTGAAAGCATCAAGGTGGTCAGCGGATAGTAGATCATTGGCTTGTCATAAACGGCCATCAGCTGTTTACTAACCCCCTGAGTCAGAGGGTACAGTCGCGTTCCAGAGCCTCCCGCCAAAACAATGCCTTTTCTCATGCGCTTTTCATCTGCTCCTTCTCAACGATTTTCCAGTTAGGAAATCCAACCACCTGGAAAACCTAAAACCCTAATTAGCTGGATCTTCTATCGCGCTCGCATCCCCCGGATAATCCCAGGCAGGCTCGCAAGCATGACTCCCGCCAGAATCCCGATCAGGTTTGCCGCGATGTCATGGGGATCAGCAGTCCGCATCGGCAGCACCAGGCCCTGATACACTTCTATCATCACCCCGACACTGAACAGCAAAAGCACGCAAAGTACCGGCCGGCCATACCCAAGAACCCAAAGCAGAGACAAAAACAGGAATACACTGGCGTGCACGATCAGGTCCCAGTGCGGAAAAATTTGTCCCAGAGATCGATTCAGCGTGCCGCCATAACAGAGCAGGAACAGAGACAACCAAAAAAACAGCCTTACAACCCTATTCACACTTCTGCCAACTCCATTAAAAACGGCAAAGAATCAGGCTATTCAACAGTCTGATAGCCGGAGCGTAGCTGCACCACTACGCCGGCTCAGAAACCTGCACCTCTTCGTTGTCGGTGATCACCTTCATCAACTCAAGCCTTCCCCCACGGCCATAAACCTCAGAAAGCCACAGGCGGATATTTTTCAAAGAAAATTCGGACAATGCTTTGGGGTGGCCCATGGCTACAAAATGCGTCTTTCCATTACGCAGAGCCTTGAGGTAGGCGCTGCGGAGCAACGATGACTTGAACCCATCAATGGATACCGGGATGGAGCAATTCCGGGTCAACTTCCTTACCAGTTCACGTTTGCTATTTGGCATCGCACTGCCGTCACCGAAGGTGTGGTGTTCCGAGAGATCGCCAAAGAGACGATTTACGGCAAACCGCCAGAAGAACAGAGGGGATACACGGGTTGAGGAGATCGGCAGTTCCTTATAGGTGCCATTCCTTACGACCCGACATGGCTCCAACTCAAAGTTCCAACTACCGGTTGTTGGTGAGCCGCTAAAATCGAATAGATGTGGCTGATCCAGGCACTGCCCATCGCTGTATACGGTACAGTCTATGGATATGCCATTTTCCAGAAGGAAAGGACCGATATGCTGCCATGGCTGCACACACCAGCCTCCTGCGCGGAAGGCGAATACCTTGTTCTTCAAGTGACGGTTTAACTCTCGGGTGCACTCAGAGATGATCCTTCCCGTTTCATTCCGGCTCCAGTCCCCAAGACGATACCGGCGCGTATCGGTTTGCCACTGGTTGCCGTCATAGTGCGTGTCAAACCAGTGTGGATGGATATGAAGCTGAATCTGATGACCGAGAGTCTCCAGCTCCTGAAGCTGGCGAATAACCGCCGCGTAGTCCTCAGCCACCCTCTCATAGGTTTGGGCAAAATACCGCAGGCGAACCAGGTAGGCCGCATCCACAAAGAACACTGCACGCGCATCATACTCAGCAAGCACACCTAGCAGGCGGTTGGTGGCATCAATCAGGCAGGCCTTGGCTGTGCCTGTTTTCTCACCGAAGAAGAGTTCATAATCCAGCGTCAGCAGGGTCTTCATAAACTCATATTCTCCTTTTTATTCGCCTTATTATCCGTCTCTTTAACACCCTCCTTATTCAGCTCTTTAGTATTATTTTCCGGATCCATTCCATACCCATTTGCATCAATATTTGCGGTATTAACGCCTGCTATTCTGGCCAAGACCCCACGGGTATCGATGACCTCCTTAGCCGCAGTCTGGGAGGGTTCCAGAGCTCTAAACTCCCGGTGATCCACAAGCACCACCACCACATTGGCTTTCTCCAGGGCAGTTTTCAGCTCTACAAGCTGCACCCCCTGTTCAGAGAGCGGTCTGGGCAGTTTTACAATGTTGGGCTCCACCGCGAGGATTTTTCCCGCATCCTTGGCGGCCAGCTGCTGCACAATGTGTAGCGCCGGGCTTTCCCTCAGATCATCAATATCCGCCTTGAATGACAGGCCAAGACAGGCAATGACCGGCTCCCTGAACTGCGCGGCAAGCTTCAGGACTTGTCCAACCACGTAAGCCGGTTTGCTGTCATTCACATCACGAGCGACACTCAATAACCGGGCCTGCTCAGGGCAACTGCTTACGATGAACCAGGGGTCCACTGCGATGCAGTGCCCGCCCACACCGGGACCGGGGTTGAGAATATTGACGCGCGGGTGCCGGTTGGCGAGACGGATCAGCTCCCACACGTCAATCTTTAGCCGATCACAGATCACCGAGAGTTCATTGGCGAAGGCGATATTCACATCCCGGAAGGCATTCTCGGTCAGCTTGCTCATTTCCGCGGCGCGGGCATTGGTGACAACGCATTCGCCCTTCACAAACAATTTGTAAAGGTCAGTTGCCGCCCGACTACAGGAAGGGCTGAGTCCGCCAACGATTCGATCGTTCGTCACCAATTCCCGCAATACCTGCCCCGGCAGCACACGCTCTGGACAATGCGCCACACGAATATCTGAACGATCGCCGCAGTCATGGGGGAAGCTCAGATCCGGCCGAGCTTTGTGTAACCACCGTGACAGCTTTTCGGTGGTTCCCACTGGTGATGTGGATTCCAGCACTACCAGGTCGCCCTTTTTCAGTAGCGGCGCAATTTCTTCAGCGGCTGACTGGATATAGCTAAGGTCTGGCTGCCTGGTGCTATCGGCAGCCTGCCTGATAAATGGAGTGGGAACTGCGATAAGAAAAGCGTCTGCTGCCTCAGGCGCCAGTGTCGCGCGGAGCGTGCCGGCGTTGACTGCTGTATTCACCACGCTATCGAGCCCTGGCTCCACAATATGTATGCGACCCGCATTGATGGTCTCTACCGTCTGCGGGTTGATATCAACCCCGACCACCTCCACACCCCGCGATGCGAATACGGCAGCGGTCGGCAATCCGATATAGCCGAGACCGATCACCGAAATTTTTTTAAACGGTATATTCGTGTGCATCAACCAGTATCCCCTCCACTATCTTCTCACTGGCATAGCCATCGCCGTAGGGGTTGTGAGCCCGGCTCATCGCGCGATATTCGTTGTCATCGTCCAGCAGAGAGCTCACCACGCTAACGATTTTTTCCACATCCGTGCCCACCAGCTTCACTGTGCCAGCAGCCAGCGCTTCCAACCGCTCGGTGGTCTCGCGCATCACCACCACGGGTTTACCCAGCGCGGGAGCCTCCTCCTGAACGCCACCAGAGTCGGTCAGGATCAGGTAGCTGCGGTTCATCAGATAAACAAATGGCAGATAGGTGAGCGGCTCAATGAGATGGACGTTGGCAAGATTACCGAGAAGGCGATTAACCGGTTCCCGTACACGCGGGTTTAAATGCACCGGGTACACCACTTCCACATCATCGCGCGCTGCAATTTTGCGAATGCCGCAACAGATATCCTCAAACCCCTGACCGAAACTCTCGCGGCGATGCCCGGTCACCAGAATCAGCTTCTTGTTGCTATCAAGATAAGAGAACTCTTCGGCAAGATTGCGGCTCAATGACTCCGACCGATCGATCCGCGCCACCACCTCCAGCAAGGCATCCACCACTGTATTGCCGGTGACCTTGATGGCGCTTTCACAGACAGACTCATTAATCAGGTTATCCCTGGACAACTCGGTGGGTGCGAAGTGATACTGGGCAATCACCCCGGTAAGCTTGCGGTTAGCTTCTTCCGGCCAGGGGCTGTAGAGATTGCCGGTGCGCAAGCCAGCCTCAACGTGGGCAACCGGTATTTGGCGGTAATATGCCGCCAGTGACGCCGCCAGTGTGGTGGTGGTATCACCATGGACAAACACTTTGTCCGGCATGAAATCGTCGAGCACCTCCCTCATACCCAGCAAGACTTTGGCCGTGACCTGATATAGGTCCTGCCCCTCTTGCATGATGTTCAGGTCGTAGTCGGGCTTAATATCGAACAGAGCCAGCACCTGATCCAACATTTCACGGTGCTGCCCAGTCACACAAACCCGCACACTAAAGCGCTCATCCTGCCGTAGTGTACGCACCAGTGGCGCCATCTTGATGGCCTCCGGGCGCGTGCCAAAAACTAATAGAACCTTCATTCCCCACCACTTTTCTTATGTTGACCCCAGTTGAGGCAATGCGCAGCGACAGATTTTTTCTGTCTCCTGTCCGCCTCGCGACACAAGAATGTGTATAGCTGTGAGCAGCCAAGCGTGCCTGCGCTTTGCTGAAAGTCAGGTTGGTACGGGTGCCTTAATTAGCCATCGGGAAAATCCAGCAGGTATAGCGAGGAATTTGCCGATAAAGTCCAGATATTCCTTGATGAGAATTGCAGCGACCCAATCCGAGCAGAAGCGCAGTCAAATGAAAGCTGCCGGTGGAAGGAACAGAAACAGACGCAGGAGAAGGCGACATCACAAGGTGCCGATCAGCGGGCGCAAGAAGGCAAGAAGCAATATGGAAGAAGAGGCGGCATTGAGGCAAGCCGTCGGCGGGCTACCGGTGCTTATGCGTGGCCTGGTATGCCGCTATTGATGCCGCTGAGGGATATGCCGGCCCCGGTTTACTCTTCCTGCATGATCGCGCGTCAATCGCTGAGGGCTGCTGAGGATAAGAGTGTCGAGGATTTTCGCCTGCCAACCGAAAGCATCAGGGTTCCGGCGTAAATTCCCCCTCAGACCGCAGCCCTAGAACGGAAATACCACCGGCAACAACAGCAATACCGTTGCCGAATAGGCGATGGTCAGTGGCAGCCCGGCGCGCACAAAGTCCGCCAAGTGATAACCGCCAAGGTTCTGCACCATCAGGTTGGTCTGGTAACCAAATGGCGTCAGGAAGCTGGCACTGGCCCCATAGGCCACAGCCATCACAAACGGCATCCAGCTGACACCAAAGCTTTCAGCCAGGCTCCAGGCCAGGGGGAAGACCAGTGCCGCAGCCGCATTGTTGGTCATCAACTCTGTCAGCGCCAGGGTCAACAGGAAGATCCCCACCAGCGCCGCATAGGGGCCGGCGCCAGCGAGCGTCTGCCGGAAACCATTGGCTAGGGCATCCGCCAATCCACTGCCTGTAAACGCTTCCGCCAACACCAGCGCACTGGCGATTATGACCCAGATCTGAAACGGGAAGCGCCGCTGCAGCTCGGTGGTGGAGACGATGCCCAGCGCAATCATGCCGCCAAGCAGAATGACCAGGCCCTTGAGCAGTGAAAAATAACCCAGCGCCGCGCCGGCAATAACCCCCACAAAACCCAAGGCCAGCAGCCAGTTATCCCGCGACGGCAGCTGTCGCTGCACTTGGCTGCCACTGATCACATAGAAGTTTTTGCTGATGTTCAGGTGGTGTTTGAAGTCCGGCCCCTCCGCCAGCAACAGCGCATCGCCCGCCTGCAGCTCAATCTCACCCAGCTTGCCAGAGAGCCGGTCGCCGCCACGGCGCATGGCCACCACCGCCGCATCAAAGCGGGTGCGGAACTTGGCGCCCTTCAGGTTCTGGCCAATGAGGCTGGAGGTGGGGGTAACCACCACCTCGGTCAACTCCATGGCCAGAGCTTCATCGTCCAGTGCGAACAGGCGCAGTCCCTCAATCTGCTGCAATCGCCCAAGATCCCGCACATCACCGCTGAAGATCAGCTTGTCGCCACTTTTCAGAACCTCGGTCGGCGCCACCGGGCTGATCACCTGAGCACCCCGCACGATTTCGATCAGATACAGGGTTTCCAGCTGGCGCAGCTGGTTCTGCTCCACTGTCTTGCCATCCAGGGGTGATGCTTCCACCACCTCGGCTTCCAGCAGATATTCCGTCAGGGGTTCATCGGCTACTGCCTTGGAGGGAAGTAAGCGGTTGCTTACGAACAGCACCACAAGCCCAACCAGGGCTGCAGCGGCACCAATGGGAAAAAAGGCGAAAAAATCGAGACCCGGCGCATCGCGATCCAGTACAAAGCTGTTCACGATCAGGTTGGTGGACGTGCCGATCAGCGTCATGGTGCCACCGAGAATGGCGGCGTAGGACAGCGGTATCAGCAGTTTTGCCGCCGGATAACGGCGCTGCGAGCGAACGCCGGACGCCAGCGCAGCCACCACCGCGGTATTGTTGAGAAAAGCCGAACTGATGGCGGTGGCGCTGGTCAGCTTGAGCAGGCTGGTTTTCAGGGAACCGTTAATCAGCCCATCGGACACCAGGCGCAACCAGCGCGCCTTTTCCAGCCCCACCGAGACCAGAATCAGGATAACCAAAGTCACGAGGCCAGGGTTGACCGCCTTTTGCAGCACAGACTCCGTGGGTACAAGGCCGGCAAGAAAACACACCGCCGCAGCCGACGCGAACACCAGCGAGGGGCGCACGCGGCTGAAAATCAGGGCGGCGATCACCAGGGCAAAGAGTCCGGCAATAAGTAACTGGGGAGTGGTCATAACAAAGTGCCGGCGCGCCCGCGTCTGTGGGATTTTTATTAAATCGAGTGGTGGACGATTATGCCAAAAGCCGCACCGGTGCCCAACGGCGTTATTGTTCTATGGTTATTGCTATTTCAGGTTATGGTGGTTTCCAGGTTCGGCAGGGCCGCACGCTGCCCCGCAACCTGAATCTTTTGGGTCCAGGACGCAAATCCAGCCAGCTTTTATATCCCATAGCAACAGAGGTCCGCTTAAGAGCCTCACTGAAGAGTCTCACTTAACAGCCCCACTTGCCCCCTGCTCACGGCTCCCCTTAACAGCAGCACCTGTCAAACAAAGGCTTATAAACAGCATGCCAGCGGAGAGTAGCCCGCTAGCGGGCCCCTATTGCACATACGCCGCCCCAGACATGAATCGAGGAATCTAGAAGGGCTGGCAACAACTGAAAAAGCAAAACAGCAGCAAGATGGCAGCCAAGCGAATAAGGCCGAGGCCAACGGGCTTATTGAAAACGGGAAACTGTAGCTCACCGCCAGCGGATTATCGCGCAAGCGCCGGCCAGCGGGAGATGTATTGACCCAGTCAGGTGCCGCAGATTCGCAGCCGCGGTCTCGGTTCTGGTGCCCTGGCAATTGCCCGACAGGCGGATACCCGCTGGTCGTATTCCTGCACCAGCCGCTGTATATCAGCGTGACTGCGACGGTCTGTAAGGCCGCGCAGCAGATGTTGTTCAAGCAGGGGTGGCCTTGCAAAAGGGTACAGCTGCTGCATGGCATAACCGCCCCGTACAATGGCACTGTGCACTGCAGGTGTATAGGGGCCCACCTTGTCTGCGCGGCGGATCATGGCCTGCAGTTCCTCGTCCACCTCCGCCAGGTTGAGCTTGACGTTGATCATCTCGGCCCAGGTCTGTGGCCACATCGGGCGCAGCTCGGCAGCTTCTTTATACAGAGCAAGCGCAGCCCGATAATCCGCCGTTCTGCCCTCGGCTTCAGGCGATGCATAAGCGCGCCATTCCAACAGCCGCGCCTTTAGAGAAAGCTGGTAGGGGTTGTTCCGGTGCAGGGCTATCGCACGGTCAATGCCTTTAAGGGCAAGCTCCAGATCCCGTTCAGAGGTGAGCTGGCCGCTTTGCTGCCAGCGCTTCAGCACATTTTCCACCGCGACTACTTGCAGGTGTGCCAGGCCGCAGGAGCCAGCGCGCCAGACCAGCGCCAACAGGAGAAAAAGCAGCAATCCTGTGAGGATCAATCGGGAGCGGCTGGCAGCGGCGGGCCAAATGGAGCGCTGTGGGCGATGCTGCTTTCGAGACCGAGACCGCTTGCGTCGGTTCTCATCAAGCGCACTACTGGAGCCAGAGTGGCGACGGGATTCAGCCGACACGATTAACGTCCACACCGCCGAGCGGGAAATGGCTGGCGGCTATACAACCCGGATTCAGGCGCACCAGATCCCAGGACCGGGACTCACCGACCACGGCCTCGGCAGCGAGACGGCCACGGCCTAGCACCGGTGGCCGACGCTCCTCATGATGCGCATCCGTGGCGAGTATCGTCACCATGTCTTCTTCCAGCAGCTGTTTGGCACGCAGCTGTGAACCCTCACCGAAATCACCGGCCACGGCACCCGCCGTAACCTGCAACAGGCAGCCGGCACGCACCAGCGGCAGAACCCTGGCGAAGTCCCGCAGGATGTCCTTGTTGCGTTCCGGGTGGGCGATCATCGGGCGAATGCCCTGTTTTTGCAGCCAGCGAATCAGCTGCTCGGCGCCAGCGGGGATATGGCTGTGGGGCAACTCCAGCAACAGGACATTGTCGCCCAGCCATTTGCCGAGAAACGGCGCCTGCCCACTGGCGACCATACTGAGGATTTCGTCCGAGAAACGGACTTCTGCCGCCATGCCCAGGTGCAAGGGAATATTCTCTCTTGCGAGAGCATCGCTAAAAGACTGAAACACTGCTGCAATACTGCCAAGCGTGTTGTTCCAGCGCCCCGGATGAATATGGGGCGTGGCTACACAGTGGGTAATGCCATCTTCGACCGCCATACGCGCCAGCTGCAACGCCTGATGAAGGTCGCGGGCACCATCGTCGATGCCCGGCAAAAGATGGCAATGCAGGTCGATCATGCCACTTCGAGGTCTTTATCGGCCACCTTGGCGCCCTGCGGGGCCGGCTGCTGGGATTTTACCGACGCAGTGTAACCACCGTATTCGCCTTGGTAACCATAGTAGTCACCGTAGTAACTGGCCTTGCTGGAGGTATCCAGCTGATTCAGCACCACACCATCCAACTTCGCACCCACCTGCAACAGGCGGCCGATTCCCGTGGTAATCATCTTCTGGCGGGTGCTGTCTGCCTTCACCACATACAGCATGGAGTCCGCCACGCGGGAAACCACCAGCGCATCGCTCACCACCTGCGCGGGTGCGGTATCGATGATCACGCGGTCGTACTGGTTTACCAGCGTTTCCAGCACTTTGTGGAAGCTGGGGGATGACAGCATCTCCTGCGGATTTGGCGGCACGGCACCAGCCGGCATCACATCCAGCCCACTTTTTTCATCGTGGTGGATACATTCAGCCAGGCTATTGCTGCCGGCAATGAGGTTGGACAGGCCCGGGTGATAAACCGGCAGGCCAAAATCCTTGCCCACAGACGGGCGACGCATATCCGCGTCGATCAACAGCACTTTTTCCATCTGCGCCAGGGCAAAGGCCAGGTTTTCTGCCACCGTTGTCTTGCCCTCACCGGGGACCGAAGACGTCACAGAAATCACCTTCGCCGGGGTTTCCAGGTGTGACAGAACCAGGCTGGTGCGCAGGGTGCGTACCGCTTCGGAAAACTGGTGCTGGGCGTTATCGAAGAAAGTCGTCAGGCTCAGGCGCTGGTCTTTTTCGTGCTGCACCCAGGGCAGCATGCCGATCATGCGCTGGGCCAGCTTGTTCTCCACATCATCCGGATTGCGGATGCCATCGTTCAGCGCTTCGATCAGGAACGCCAGCATCACGCCGAACATAACGCTGACCACAAACGCCAGCGCGACAATCAACAGCTTTTTCGGCTTGGCGGGCTTGCGAGGCGCAATGGCCGGGTCCATCAGCCGTGCGTTGGCGGCCTCGAAGCCGGAAGTCTCGCTGGTTTCCTTGAAACGTGTCAGGAAGGCGCTGTACAGCTGACGGTTGACCTCCACCTCGCGCTTCAACTCGTTGTAGCGGGTCTGCTTGCGGGAGATCTGCTGGTACTCGCCCTTGGCCTGCTCCAGCTCGCGCTCCAGCGCACGGACATTGGCCTGGGCGGTTTCGTAATCGTTCTGGATACCGCCGATCAGCTGGCGCACTTCGCTGCGCAGCTTGTCCTGCACCGACTGCAGTTCGTCGCGGGCGGCGATCATCTTCGGGTGTTTTGGGCCATAGCGGCGCGACAGCTCAGAGACCCTGCGCTCAGCCTGCGTCTCTGACTGTTTGATATTGGCAATAACGGTGTGATTAAGCACTTCCGGCAGGCTGGCGAGTGCCGCGATATCGGTACCCCGGCTCTTAACCAGGGCATGGATACTCTCCGCCTGCTTCAATTCGCGGCGCGCTTCAATCAGCTGGCTGGTGATCTCGTTCAGTTCCTGCGCCTGCAGCCCCTGCACACCGGCCACATCCACCAGGCCCTGGGATTCCTGAAAACTCTGCAGGCGCGCCTCCGAGCCTTCCAGTTTTACCCGCAAATCCTCCAGACGGTCATTCAGCCAGGAGGTGGCCTGCTGGGTCATATCCAGTTTGGCTTGCAGGTGACTGTCGATAAACACTTCAGCCACCGTATTGGCCACCTGTGCAGCCAGCTCGGGGGATTCAGACTCAAAGCTGATTTTCACCAGCTGGGTATTGCGCACCGGGGCAATGGTGAGGCTTGCACTGACCGCATCGGTCACGCTCTCCAGCTTCAGCGCCTGCAGCTCCTCTTCACTGAGAACCTCATTGGCAGCCAGAAACGGCAGCCAACCTTTCACTTTCTCTTTGAATGAAGGCTCCTGCTGGTCCGGGTCGAACAGCGGATGCTGTGTAAGTGCCAACCGCTCCACTACCTGCTCGGCAATGCGGCGGGACTTGAGAATCTCAAACTGGGTGAGGAAGTATTCCTTGCGGCTGGAGTCCAGGCCGTAGACCTCCTCAATGGAGAGCGCCTTGGGCTGTTCAGCCTCGATCATCAGAGTGGCTGTGGCCTGGTAACGGGGTGTCATGGAAAACACCACCATCGTAGCCAGCATGGCAACCGCCAGCGCCAGTGCAGCAATGCGCCACTTGAAGCGGTCCAGAATGCGCCAGTACTGGCGCAGGTCAATCACCTCTTCCTGAAGTAAACGCTCCTGCTGGCTGTTGTTGTCTTGGGCGTGCATGAATTACCTCAGAAGAACCGCTGTTCCACCGTTACCACATCGCCAGGACGCAGCTCGGTGTTCAGGGTGATTTTTTCCGGGGTCTTGCTCGGATCATCACCCCGTACCACAAAAATCTTCGACTCGGATGCCCGCTCAGTAAAGCCCTCGGCCAGCGCCGCCGCCTTGCTCACCGTCAGGCCCGGCTGGTAGGCATAGCCACCGGGGCGCTCCACCTCGCCGTGAATGTAAAAGGGCCGGTACTCCATAATGGACACGTGCACATTGGGAGTAACCAGATAATCCCCCTTCAGCCCCTCGTGAATGGTGGTTTCCAGCTCCGCCACGGTCATACCGGTAACTTTCAGCTCCCCCAGGAACGGATAATTCACCATGCCGCTATCGCTTAACTGGGTCTCCACCGTGAGGTCATCCTCGCCATAGACATTAATGAGGATCTTGTCCCCGGAGCCAAGGCGATAATTATCCACAAGGGGACTCTCGGCAATTGCGCTGTCGCTAATCGCCCAGGTACCAGCACCGGCCACAGCCAGCGACAGAGAACATAAAAGGGACAGAGCCCGGCGACATGCGCCAGGCCCCGGTGTGCGTGTGTATCCCATCATGGTTACGTAGTTACCTCTCTATTGCTGGCCGCGGCCCCGTACCATTTTACAGGGTAAAACGAGCGCCCAGGCTGAAGACTGTGGGGTCGTTGTCATAGCCCGGCAGGGTACTGTTCTGATTGTCGAAGGTGTAACCGGCGGTCAGAGTCATCCAGCGGCGCATTTCGTAGTTCACCTTCAGGCTGGCACCGTTGCGCTCCTCGGTGCGTTCAGTGCCTTCGTAGCCCATATTCTGGTGATAAAAGCTCAGATCTGTGGACAGGCGTTCAAGCCAGGTATGGCTCCAGGAAGCGGCGAACTCCTCAACATCAGTGAAGTCACCTTCACCCTGCGCCTCTTCGAAGCGGCGAGCGGTTGAAAGCTGGAAGGTGCTGTAGGTCAGCGGCTCCCAGGTCACGCCCACTTCCCACGCCGGCGCCGAGAAGTCTTCACGGCTGGCATCTTCAAAGTTTTTGGAGCGCGCACCCACCTTTACGGTGCCGGTGGTGTTTGCGGAACCTTCCCAGCTCACGCCAAGCAGCACGCTGCTCTGGGTGCTGTCGCGGCTGCTAGTGCCCGCAACGTCGTAGTTCACCAGGCTGCGGTTGGCTTCGAGCAGCAGGCGAGTCCTGCCGCCGGTGTTATAGAAGAAGCGCGCGGAACCGTAATCGGTGTCGTAATCACGCAAGCTGGCCAATGCATTGTTGCCCTGCACGCCGTCGATGTACTGAGTGGGGTCATAATCCTTGGAGCGGGTGCCCGCCTCCAGCTCGATATTGCCACGGGCGGATTCGGCGCCGTAACGGTAAGTACCGGAGAAGTCATTCACCGAGTAGCGCTCTGGCTCAGCCAGCAGGGTACCAAAGCCCTGGGAAAAGCCAGTACCGCGCTCTTCATGTACATCTTCGTAAGCAGCGGCAATACCCACGCGGTGCAGGCTGTTCAGCTCCCACTGTGCGGCGGCCTCCAGCATGTGGTCGGTATAGTTGTCGTCACTGCTGTCTTTATACTCACCACGGGCAGCGGTGTAGCTCAGAGCGTATTCAGAAAAGTCGTTTTCTGCGGAAAGCACAAAACTGGGGCGCAACTCGGTTACCCAGCTGTCGATGGTGTCGGTTTCGGTGTGGACAACATTATCATCGTACGCCAAGCCCAGCTCCAGCATCGGGGTCAGCACAATGCCATTACCCAAGTCTATTTCAGCAGCTTTTGACTGAGACTGTGCGGCTACCGCACCGGTACCTGCAAATGCCACCAGGCCGATAGCCAGTGAAAGTGTTGTTTTTTTCATCTTCGTTCCCCATCCCTAAATTAAATATCCACCGCCTGGCTCGCCCCGGCGGCGCTCTAAATACCCTAGTTTCCCTGCCGTGTAAACCCCAAACGGCGGGCTCGTCTTTCCACAGGTCAATAAGCGTTCTTGCCTGTAAACCCCTTGAAAACTGTCATCAGCACAATCCGGATATCCAGCCACAGTGACCAGTGGCGGATATAGTGCAGGTCGTGCTCCACCCGCTTGCTCATTTTCTCCAGCGTATCGGTTTCACCGCGCCAGCCGTTCACCTGCGCCCAACCGGTGATCCCCGGTTTGACCTTGTGCCGCAGCATGTAACCGCTCACCACCTGGCGGTATTCCTCGTTATGGGCCACCGCGTGCGGGCGCGGGCCAACGATAGACATGCGGCCCTGCAACACGTTGATGAACTGTGGCAACTCATCCAGGGAGGTGCGGCGCAAAAATGCCCCGACAGGGGTAATACGCGCGTCCCCCTTGCTCGCCTGAACGACCTTGTCACCATCATCCTGCGTAGTCATGGAGCGGAATTTCCACACTTTGATGGGCCGGCCGTCGAGCCCATAGCGATGCTGCTTGAAAATCACCGGCCCCGGGGAAGTCAGCTTCACCGCTGCTGCGATCAGCAGCATCAGGGGGGCAATCAGCACTAATATGACGGATGACAGCAGCACATCCTCAAGCCTTTTGAGCCAACCATTTAGCCCCTCAATCGGCGTGTCATATACGCTCAACATGCTGGAATCGCCAACATTGTGCCAGCGGGTATGCAACAGGTTGCTGACAAACAGATCGGTCAGCAACTGCACCGTTGCGGTGCTGTCCGCCAGTGCCGCAAGGATTTCCACGATACGCTGCTCTTCACGCATCGGCAGCGCGATATAGATCAAGTCAATATCACCGGCACGGGCAGCAGCCACCGCATCTTCCACGCTGCCGAGCAGCCTAACCTGCTCACCTGCCAGTTTTGATGCCTGACAGGCGTCACTTTCCGCCACCTGATAAAAGCCCGCCACGCGAATACCCAGCTGCGGCTCAGCGATGAGATTGCGGGCAAGGCGCAGGCCGGACTCAGTGACACCGATAATGGCCGCACTGCGGGTGTTATACCCACGGGCGCGAAGGAAGAAGAGAAGATGACGGAATGCAAAACGCCACACGCAGAGCAATACCAGTGTGGCAGCGCCCCAAGTGCCAATCACCAGGCGGGAGTAGCCCCCGCTGGTCTTGGTGAAATACCCCACAAGCAGCAATACCGCACAGAGTACACACCAGGCAAATGCCGTATAGGCCACCATCTGCAGGTAGGTATCCGCCCGCCAGGAACGGTACAGGTCCACAGACTCAGCCAGCAGCGCAAAACCTATCGCGGCGATGAGCCCGAGCAGGAACCAGTCACTGGTGATTTCGTGGCCGTATGCAGCCAGAGAGATAAACAGTGCAGCCAGAATCAGCGCACCGTCCAATAAACGATATACCGCAGCCAAACTACTCTGGTGGCTGCGCATCCATCCTTGTCCCACAGTACCCCCTCAGAAGTCGTCCCTGTCAATTTACCGACTCATCCGCTGAGTTCAGGCGCTACCATCCGGTGAAAAACTCACCAGCACTCCAAGCAGGCCTGGTATTTGATACCCCTTGGCGGACCTTTGCAGGCCTCTTTTTTGTGCACAAATGATGCCACAGCCGAGACACTATTCAATAGGAAAATGAGATTTTGATCACGCATTCAGCGGCCCCCGCATAAAAAGTCGCCATGCCCGCCATTCAGCCCATTCAGCCCATTCTCAACCAAGCGCTGCGTCTCAATACCACCATGGCCAGCCAGCCAGAAAAAACACCCGAGATATTGGCCAGTATGTCCCTCTCATCCGCTGTGCGGGCAGGCAACAGCAGCCCCTGCCAGAGCTCAATACCAAGGCCGATGGCTATCAGCACCGCAACACCGAGAAGCGGCCGCGCAAACCCAACAACCCAAAGCCCCATCAGTAACGCAAAAGCGCCAAAATGCAGCAGCAAATCGAAATGCGGAACCACTTGGGGCATCGGCTGGGATTTCAGCCCGGAGAAAAGCGCGAAAACCAACAAAAACACAAACAAACAACGAGCAACCGTCTGCATCACGCTATTTAACCCCAAATAAACAGCCCTTTGGGGCCTAATAAATTACAGGCTATTACACCTGTTTATGTGTGCACGCGGCCTCACATAACTGCAGACTACAGATACCACTTGGTATGCACATGTACAGATGAACTGGCAAGCAGGTCTGCCTCTGCCCACCACTGATAACGAGCGTGCTGCTCCCTGGGTAACTCTTCCAATCGCACATCCAGCTGTAACTGGTAGCCCAATACCACGTAATGAGTGGAGAAATCCGCACCGGAAAAGTTATCCTGGTAGAAATGCTCAAAGGGGCCCAGGAACTGAGCCTCCCCCAAAGACACCCGAACGCCCAGCTCTTCAAAAGTCAGGCGTTCAAAGGCGGCAGCCATCGGCTCGCCCTTAACAATACGCCCCCCAGGCACAAACCAGTAGCCGATTGCTGGCCTGTTCAGGCGCTCACCAAGCAGGATTTGCCCTGCGCCGTTACGCACAACCAGGTCAATTGAGACCAGTGGTGTCGAAGACACCACTGTCTTGAAGGTTTCCTTCGCTAACTTCATCAGGGGGCCCTTCTGCCACTTATCCGCTTAGCCGCGTAGCCGCGTAGCCGCTTAGCCGCGAAAACTGTCCTGATTGGCCAGAAACCATTCATAAGTGGCGGCAAGCCCCTGCTCCAGCTTGATAGAGTAGGACCACCCCAGGTCGGCAAGGCGGCTGACATCCATCAGCTTGCGCGGCGTACCATCAGGCTTAGAGGCATCAAATACCACACGCCCCGTATAGCCCACCACTTTAGCCATGGTCTCCGCAAGCTCACGAATGGTGCTATCTTCGCCAGTTCCAACATTAATGTGAGACAGCATGGGCTCGGTGCAGGACTGGTAAACCTCCAATGGAAGATTCATGACATGCACACTGGCAGCCGCCATATCATCCACATGCAGAAACTCCCGCATCGGCTTGCCACTGCCCCAGACCGCAACTTCCGCATCGCCTGCCCGCTTGGCCTCATGAAAACGGCGCATAAGCGCGGGGATCACGTGGGAATTTTGCGGGTGAAAATTATCATTCTCACCATACAGGTTGGTGGGCATCACACTGCGGTAATCCCGGCCATATTGGCGATTGTAGGATTCACATAATTTGATCCCGGCAATCTTGGCAATGGCGTATGGCTCGTTGGTTGGCTCCAGCACACCGGTCAACAGTGCACTTTCCGCCATAGGCTGCCGCGCAAGCTTCGGATAGATACAGGAAGAGCCGAGAAACAGCAGCTTCTCCACACCGGCGGCATGGGCGGAGTGGATAATGTTGCTCTCTATCATCAGGTTTTCATAAATGAAATCGGCGGGATAGGTATTGTTGGCGACAATACCACCCACCTTTGCCGCGGCAAGATATACCTGGTCGATAGACTCTTGAGCGAAAAACTCGGCAACGGCCTGCTGGTTAACCAAATCCAGCCCAGCACGGGTACGCAGTAACAGCTCAACGGAAGGATCTTTCTCAAGCTGGCGCACAATGGCGGAGCCGACCATACCCCGGTGCCCGGCAACAAAAACTCTCTTTTTGGCAGACATCCTGAGTATCACTCCATGGCCACGCTGATATCGAAGCCGTGCTCCTTTAACAGCGCATGGCGCTTAGCCTGATCCAAATCGTACGCCACCATCTCCGCACACATTTCTTCGACCGTGATTTCAGGCTCCCAGCCCAGCTTCTCTTTCGCCTTCGACGGATCCCCCAGCAGAGTTTCAACTTCAGCGGGACGGAAGTAACGCGGGTCCACCTTAACGATTACATCACCCACACTGACCGCAGGGGCTTTATCACCCTCTACAGAGACTACCGTGGCCACTTCGCCCTCTCCCTTGCCAGTAAATGCGAGTTGGATGCCAAGCTCAGCGGCACTGAGACGTATGAACTCACGTACGGAAATCTGCTTGCCGGTGGCGATCACGAAATCTTCCGGTTGATCCTGCTGCAGCATCATCCACTGCATACGCACGTAATCCTTGGCATGACCCCAGTCGCGCAGCGCATCCATATTGCCCATAAACAGGCACTTCTCCAGCCCTTGGGCAATATTGGCCAGACCACGGGTAATCTTGCGGGTCACAAAAGTCTCGCCACGGCGGGGAGATTCATGGTTAAACAGAATGCCGTTACAGGCATACATACCGTAGGATTCACGATAATTTACCGTGATCCAATAGGCATACATTTTGGCTACGGCATAGGGAGAGCGGGGATGGAAAGGCGTAGTTTCCTTTTGTGGGATTTCCTGCACCAAACCATAAAGCTCAGAAGTAGAAGCCTGGTAAAAACGGGTCTTCTTTTCCAACCCCAGAAAGCGGATCGCCTCCAACAGACGAAGAGTACCCATTCCATCAACATCAGCCGTGTACTCGGGTGACTCAAAGGACACGGCAACGTGGCTCTGGGCACCGAGGTTGTACACTTCATCAGGCTGAACCTCCCGCAGAATGCGCGTGAGATTGGAAGTGTCAGTCAGATCACCATAATGCAACTTAAGGCGTGGATTTGCCTCATGAGGATCCTGATAGATGTGATCTATTCTGTCGGTGTTAAATGAAGAAGATCGACGTTTAATGCCGTGAACTTCGTAGCCTTTCTCAAGCAAAAATTCAGCGAGGTAGGAACCATCCTGCCCTGTGATACCTGTAATTAACGCGACCTTACCATTTAAAGAATTATTAGGTTTCATATACATCATCCCGTACTTTATTCTCTTGTGTCAGACGTTTGAGGTCAGATACAAATCGGTTAATAATTTGCTCTTTGTTGAGGTAATCCAAAGCATACTGACGCGCTACCATATTCGGCTTAGTGGTATCTTTCGCCAGACACCTCTCCAAACCCGCAACAAAAGCTTCTGTATTCTCTGGTTCAACCAGTTCATAAATACCAGAATACTTGCCATGAAGCTTACCGAGTTCTGTGGTAGGGTCAGCGGTAACCAAGGCGTGCCCACCAGCCGAAAGTATATTGGTGAGCTTTGAAGGTAGTACAGCGTCTGCCGCGCCACGTTTCTGCACTACAAGGTGTACATCTGCAGCAGCCAGCATTTCTGGCACCCTCTCCCACGGTAGCAGCTCGCGAAAGCACACGTTACTCAGCTTCCGGTCAAGCACAGCCTTCTTAAGCCGCTCCAGATATGCACCAGCACCGACTATAGCGAACCTAACACCTTTGCGAGTCAGGAATATCTCGGCTGCATCAAGCACAATCTCCAAGCCCTGCTTGGCACCAATATTACCAGAGTAAAGGATGACCTTATCGTCTAACGGAATTCCCCACTCGTCACGTAGAGCCTTACCAGATACAGAAGGGTTCACGAAATCTGTATCGCTCCAATTTGGAAAAAACGTAAGCCTTCCTTGCGGCACCCCCTTTCGCTCAGCATTTGCTAGCATGCTATGGGAAATAGTTGACACCATATCGAAGCGCCGCATCAACCATGACTCCACTCGCCGAACAAATTTCCGCAAAGACCCATCTTTCGAGCCCATCCCCAAGCCAAACATTGCATCAACTTCAAAGTCTTGGATATGCAAAACCGACTTGGCCCCTGTCAGCCTGCTATATATTAAAGCTGCTGGCGCACAGAAAAGAGTTGGCTGCACCAAAAAAATAATGTCTGGCCGCTTTCCTACCAAGGTCAATAAACGCAATCCAGAGCTAATTGCGAAACTAACTAAATGAACCAGCCGGCTGAACGTAGTAACCTTTCGCGGTACATATAGAGGGCATCGATAGATCATGACCTCATCAATTGAATTTTTTCCCCAAAAATTACTAAATCCCTGCTTGATTTTCCACTCCGGGTAATAGGGTGGAGCCGTAACGACATCCACATCTACATCACGAAATTTCACGCCAGATACTAATTCACCATTATATTTCCCTATGCCCGTAAGCTCTGGCGTAAAATTCAGACCATATAGCAATATTTTCACAAAGAAACCCTTTTCTTAATCGGCTGAGCAGGGTTTCCTATACATATCATGCCTGCTGGCATGTCTTTGAAAACGGAGCTCCTTGCTCCGACAACTGCACCACACCCAATTGTGACCCCCGGAGCGATAAAAACATCAGTTGCAACCCATGCACACTCAGATACCTTTATAGGTTTCGATGTGAGCTTGAAAGCCATATCTTCATAATCGTGGGTAGCCGTACAAAGATATGATCGCTGAGATATAACCGCATTCTCTAAAACAGAAATTTTAGACCAATTATATAAATCAACATCATCCCCAATCCAAACATTGTCACCCAACTCCAAACGCCAAGGGTAAGTCACCCTTGCACTAGGACGCACAATCACCCCCTTGCCAACTTTTGCACCAAAAGCCCGAAGCAAAAACCTTCGCCAACCATACATAAATCTTGGCGAACAACCAAACAAAGTAGACTGAACTAGCCACCAAATCTGAGTGTAAATAGCGGATTTACCTCGCTGATTCGGATACAATTTGAATTCAGACAGGTCCTGATACAAATTTTTCACCCATGAGATTGATTAATGCTTTTAGGTTGCCCGCCGCCTGACTTCGCATAGCATTAAACAGACCCCTACGATATTCTCTAGCATCACAAGTTAAAACATCACCATCAATAATATTATATATTTCCAAAACAACTTCACTTACAGTATCACTACAGTCTTCGACGACAAAGCCATGTAGAGATTTTATTACTGGTGCCATACATCCTCGCTCAGTCCCTATCAGAAATACCCCGTGCTCAGCAGCCTCGTAAAGAACTAATGGCTCAGCCTCGTTTTTATATTTTGATAGAAAAACGAAAATATCCAAACTCCGAAAAAATTCTACTTTAGCATCCCCGTAAACGGGGCCTATATATTCTACTTGCCGCATTTCCAAGCAGGCAGCTTCAATCAGTGAGCTAGAACCAGCATCTGAAATCGGCCCGGCAATGACCCCCTTGAAAGATATACCAGCATCAGACAAAGCCCGGCATACAGAAATAAAATCATCAACTCCCTTTTCAACACTGAGATTAGCCAAGTGACCCAGCACTAAACTTTTACCGGCCCAATGCTCAAAACTATTAGCATTATCGAAAAATGCCAAATTCGATACAATGATTATGTTCGCTGGATTTAGGCTATATCGGGTACAAAGATCGGCTTTCATTTTCTCACCTAAGACAACGTGAGTGACTCGCCCACCAGCCGCCACCAACAAAAGCCTGAACAATCTACTATATGAATTCAGATAATTAAATGAGTGGTGATGAATAAATATATTCGACTTTAAAATGCGACAGGTGAAGAGATATATCACATCGTAAATTTGCCCATAACCGCCATTTATAGGCCGGTAAACAGCCTGCCCTCTCTGACATAAAAGTTTAAATATCAGATGAAACTCCACATGGACTGCGTGAAGAGCCTTAATCATATTGTACCAAATCCTCCCAAAACAACGGGAGATTTTTGGTGGTGTTGTAGTTAATACATCTGGAGTCAAATTTTCGCGCCTTAATGCATTAAGCATTTCATTATTGATCTTCGACATCCCGTGAATCGGCGGTGGCAAATCAAGCAAAAGAATCATATCTTTTTAATACATCTTCGTCATCATTATTAATTTAGTTAAGGCTTCGAAGGCCATGCACTCAGTCAAAGAGCTCTCTAATTAAGCCCTGATAGTTCTGCACGCTGTATTTTTCGGAAGCATCAAAAGCAGCACTTGAGTGTACTTCTAGCAACTTTCTATCATCAGAATAACGCTCAATAAAGTATGCAATCCCCTCAGCAGTGACTTCATCGAGAACAAAGCCGTTTTCATTATGCGAAACAATTTCGGCACAGAATGAAGAAGATATCACTGGAACACCTCTAGACATTGACTCGACCTGAACCATACCAAACCCATCCGATAAGGTAGGAAATATCATCACATCCGTATTATCGAAAAGTGCTGGGACCTCACTTGAAGCTACAGTTCCAAGATATGTCACGCCAGAATAACATCGTAATTTTTCAGTAGAAATATATAGCTCTCCAGCCATCTTCATCTCGATTTCTACACCCTTCTGTTTCAAAATCTGGAAAGCTTCTAAAGCGTAGTGCACTCCTTTTCTCAAACATAAAGCCCCAAAAAAAAGAACTCTTAGCGGTCGCCTTATATTGATATTTTGTTTTTTCATTCGCTGTACACTAGAAGCTATTGGGACAACCTTGATTGATTGTTTGCTCCCCCAAAACTCCAATGACTTTTTCGAGTACTGCGAATTAACTATAACCTCATCGGCCAGCTCTAATTCTCGCCAAACACGATCTTCAAAATCATAACTCCAGGGCGGATCATCTTGACCTATCTCCCAGCCAGGATACATATCCCGCTCATTTTTTATTCGCTCCCACTCTAATAGACCTGGATCGACCTGATCTAATATAGCTTTACCACCTAAATCCTTTACACGAAGAAATGACTCAAGTGCAGCCCCTGTAAAAGCAATTAAATTTTTTTCCCCATTAATACTCGCACCAACTTTTTTTGCAAAAATGGCACCATAATGAGCCAAAAGATCTTGCCTTTCTTTAAGTGATTTAGCACGGCGTACTCTGCGCCGAAACTCCAAGCCAAGTAGAAATTGTTGATCTACATACTGAAATGGGAGTTCTGGATTATTCCGCTGTAAAAGTGCTTTAAAAGATGAAGGAAGGCTGACATTCTTAGATATATGAGAAATTATTTGTGGTACATATATATCCGTATGGAATGAATCTAACATTCCAGACTTGTACAGTGCCACTGGAATTCCATATCTCTCTCTCGACCCCAAGCATGAAACTATGTAACGATTCATAAAAATTCACAGATAGCCAAATTTTTCTAGCAGGGTGATACAGCTCGTGTCAATCTGCTTAGATGTGAGAATACTACGTTTCAAGTGCTCAACACCGACGTTTTCACCTTCTTCTTTAATGAATCTGAAGTTATTGTCATTATGAGGGTCTCCATTTATCTCAAGCGAACTTTTCATCGATTTTCGAGATGAATTTTCTATAGCTTCATTGACAATCCTATCAGGTACAAAAATTCCCAAACTTTGATAAACTTTAGTTATTACAGTTAGCGGATCCACTTTTAAATCTTCATAGCGCACCACTATCGTTTCTGCACTATCCCAGCTTTCCATAAATGCAGCCCAAGCAGGGATTCCATAGCGCCAATGATAAATAAAACTATCAAGCCTAGGAACTTTCTTTTCTCTTGCATTTCGCAGATATTCATAATAACTTGGAACTGCAAAAAATGGATTCCTTACAACCACAACAGCTTTTCTATTTTTAAAAAATCTAGTTCTTGGGAAATGGGTTTTTAAAAATATAGGAAGGCCAATAACTTGTCTCGCGCCTGCTAGATTTCTATTGCCTCTAATCACAGGTGAATAATGCTCTATTGTTCGAAAATTGACCGGAGGATTTCCCTCTGTTAATGCTGCAATATTTGAAACAATGAACCTAAACCAACTATTGCCTGATTTTGGGAATGAAGCAAGTAGAACCCCTGAATCCGGCCACTGACTAGGGGCCTCGAACCAGCATCTCATATGCCGCTCAAAATCATAAAAAAATCTTTTTCGCATGCTATTTTTTTCTCTCTAAAACAAAAGACTTCGAAATAGACTGAAGCCTGACAAAAACTAAATAAGGTACAACCACGAACAAAAAGACTTTAAATATCTGAGGGATTGAGCCTCTAGAATAGTAGAAGAAACCCATAAATACGCTGATTAAGCCTACACCAATCAATGTTTGCTTTATGTTAACTGACCAGTTACACACAAACCTTAATAAGGTTACTGATAAGAGAGAATAAATTAAACACCCGCTTATAAGACCCACCCACCCAAACATTGCATAATATTCACCAAAAAATGGGGTAGTCGTTCCCGATAAGACCCCCTCCTCACTATTTGATATACCGTAGGCAATATCTTTCAAATATACATAAAGCTCTTTCTCAGGGTATATAAATCTAGGGATAAGCTGCAAAACAGAATCACTTAGCGGCTCCATGTAAATATGCGGCCATTCTTTCCCATAATGTGTTAACACTGAAGCCAAGCCAAATACACTATTTGTCTCAGCAAAAAAACCGTATAATAAATCCTCAACACCTGCAGCAAGTATCGCATCAAAGTCTAGACCAGAAAATTTTGATCTAGCGATCGTCATAAATGAGAAAAACACTACTGCAATTAGGCAAGATACAGCCAAGCCAGCCCTCGTGGCAAACTGCCTTCTACGGGGAAAAAAATAGAAAGCGAGAAGAAGAGGCCCGATATATAGTGCGATTTTATACCTGAGACCGGTAAAACTCGAGTACAATAAAAAAATTATGGAGAAGAAGATCAACAATTTAACCCTCCTACAGTTCATACTAACTAAAAAAATTAGCGCCGGTATTATCAGGTCAGAGAATTGATAGAAGATCAACAAAAACGAATCATCAATTAGCAATAAACCGTGCTCTGTTAATTTTCTTCCAACCAAAAAGACATAAGCAGCCGACAAGCTGCCCAAGAACAAAAGCGCCCAAGCAATCGTCCAAACATTAACGTCATACCCCCTCCCCCCCCCCTCAGGATGAAAATCCCCCACCCTTCTACTGAATATTAGAACCATCCACGAGACGAAAACATTCACAAATAAATATATTAAAGAAATATTTTTAATTTCATCGCGCCAATACGAGCCGAGAAAGATACCTCCCCTGAATTCCAGCCAATACCAGGGACCGAGAACACCGTAATATAAGCTTGAGGCAAAAAATACAGTCAAAAATATTTTGATTGGAATCAATCTTGTTGACATACTTACCAACAAATAATTAACGCTCATCAGAATGAAACTTAAAAAAAGAATCATTTCGACTCCAAAATCTTAAAATACCTGCTCACGCAGAAAGCTGTAGCTTTAGAGTTATTCGGAAAAATCATTTACATACACACTTTAATGAAGATAAACTTACCCATAATATACGGATAGATCTGAACTTCTAAAATTTTTGTAAAGCAACCTAAGCTGTTCAAAGCTTAAGCGAATTTTGGGCGCTCTCTTTCTCTCGGCATGCGTCATTACTGTCAACTGCCCCCCCAAGAGCGACCAAAATTTTTCATCATCCGTGCTTTAACAAATAATATATTGAACTCCAAGGAAGCTCTGAACAACTCATAAATTTCCACGCAGCTCTCCGAAGCCTCTATTTATTGGCTTCTGGGGTGGAAACCCCCTGTGTATTCCTCTGTTTTCCGTCCGGAATTTGCTTTTCAGCAAACTCCAGACGGAGTTATCCCGTTATGTCGTCCTATATGAATCTGCCCGCAGCAGATTGGTAAAGCCTGCTAGCAGATACAGTCGATTCGTATTCTTCGCCAAACCGCGATAGCGAACCTTGTTATACCCGAACTGGCGCTTTATCCGATAGAAACAGTGCTCTACTTTCGCCCTGATACTGGCCTTTATTTTTTCTACTTCTGACAAGGGGTCCGAGTTTGACAGCTGTGACCGCTTTCCTGGCCGCATTGCTATATACCAGTCCACATCTCGCTCTGTATGCTCAGGACGCTTTTCAACACCCTGATAACCCGCGTCACCCCAGACTCGATCTTCGTCACCGTGCAGCAATTGATCGACTTGGGTAATGTCATGCACATTGCCCGGCGTTGTCGTCAGGCTGTGTATCAACCCCA
>NZ_BAABRT010000011.1:0-121427 GCF_039545115.1 Microbulbifer aestuariivivens
TTAAAGAGTCGCCCGGTGCTCACGGAAGCTAAGCTTCCCACCAGACTTAAGTCTTGCTCGGAATAAAACGTAATTCGATTTGAATTGTCGAGTTACTTACTTCCGATAAATCATTTCCTGACCGAAGCCAGGTGTATCGATTCATCGCTCCGTAAGCACCCACACGCATTGCTTGATCGATTTTTTAAACAACTCAGTTGAGCGCTAGGCTCTAACTGCGGGACGCGTATTCTACACATCCGAACTGCTGAAGCAAGTGCTTTCTTGCAGCCTTTTTGGCTTTCGGAGCACTCTACCTAAAGAGCTTTCCGAAACCCCGAACCACCGCTTCCGGTAGCTCGTGAGGGGCGCGCATTATAGCGAGCCACCTCTCCGCGACAAGCCTTTTTTGAGGCTTTTTTCAGTGCCGGAGGCGACTCCACAAGACGCGCCTTCCGATACTGATTCACGCCGCTCAGCAGCATGAAATGGCCTCGCGGGAGACCTGGCGGAGCCGGTTGGGACTCCTTCGAAGTGGCGCGCATTATAGCGGCCTCTTCGACCTTGGCAAGCTCTTTCGTGAAGAAAATTTCTTAAGAAAATCAATCACTTGGAACCGCCTCCTCACCACTTCTCAAGCAGCGAGGGCGCGAACTATACGGACAAGCGAACCCCGGCGCAAGTGATTTTCGTCGCGTATCCTCTCTTTTTCACCAGGGGGCTTCTGGCATCAAGCGGCATCGAGGTGAGGGCCTGCTAGGCGGCTCACCACCCCACGGGATACCGAGACACATCCCCGACACATCCCCGACACATACCTGCACTGCCGCCATAGAGCTATCGCTGCGCAACCTTCCTAACTCTAGTATCACTACCCGAGGGTCACCAGTGCGCAAACGCTATTTATGCAGCTCCGACTCTGTACCGCCTGCACGGCGGACACGCCACAGCCATAGGGCAGGGCCGGAAAGGGTGTAGATGACCGCCAGCCCTAAGAGTACTCGTGGCGGATCAATAGTCACGAGACTAAAGGCGAGGATCACCGCCAACATCATGACAAACGGCACCCGCCCCTTCACGTCCAGCGTCTTAAAGCTGGTATAGCGGAAGTTCGAAACCATTAGCAGGCCGGCAGCGGCCGTCACCAGAGCGGCTACGATGGCCAACCCCAAGCCCACGTCCGCATTGTGGCCAGCCCAGACCATGCTGGCGACAATCGCGGCAGCGGTAGGGCTTGCAAGGCCGATGAAAATACCTTTGTCGACGGTATCCACCTGGGTATTGAAGCGCGCAAGACGCAGCGCGGCGCAGGCTGCGTAAAGAAACGCCGCCGCCCAGCCGAATTTCCCCAGCGGCCCCAGCGCCCAACTGAACACCACCAGTGCCGGCGCCAAGCCAAAAGACACCATGTCGGAGAGGGAGTCGTACTGCACACCGAAGGCGCTCTGGGTATCCGTCAGCCTGGCCACACGGCCGTCCAGACCGTCGAGGATCATAGCGGCAAAGATCGCGATAGCAGCCGCCTCAAAGTTGCCACCCATGCCAGCGACGATGGCATAGAAACCACTGAACAGGGCGCCGGTAGTAATCAGGTTTGGCAACAGATAGACGCCGCGCGCGCGCACCTTGCCGCCGTTGGCTGAGAGCTCTTCTTCGATATGCTCATCAACGGGCAGTCGAATCTCGTCAGCGGCACCCGGTCCCGCACCCTCACCCAGGCTCTTCTTATCTTCCCCGTTATCGCTCATAGCTTCTCCGTTAGTGCATTGCGCAACCGGCGAGTGTACAGCGAAGACCACGCCGGGGCACAGCCCAAAAAAAAGCGGCGGGGTCTCCCCCGCCGCTTTTCCCTTAGAGCGCCAGCGTTAGCTGTTGCCCTCGGTCTTGTCGATGATCTTGTTGGCCTTGATCCAGGGCATCATCGCACGCAGTTTTGCGCCCACCTGCTCGATCTCGTGCTCGGCACCGATGCGACGCTCGGCCTTGAGACGCGGCTGACCTGCCAGCGATTCGAGCATGAAGTCCTTGGCGAAGCGACCGGCCTGAATGTCCTTCAGAACACGCTTCATTTCCGCCTTGGTTTCCTCGGTGACGATACGCGGACCAGTCACGTAATCCCCGTACTCGGCAGTATTGGAGATAGAGTAGCGCATATCGGCAATGCCGCCCTGGTACATCAGGTCTACGATCAGCTTCAGCTCATGCAGACACTCAAAGTAGGCCATTTCCGGCGCATAACCGGCTTCCACCAGGGTTTCGAAACCCGCGGTGACCAGCGCAGAAACGCCGCCGCACAGTACCGCCTGCTCACCAAACAGGTCGGTCTCGGTTTCTTCGCGGAAGTTGGTCTCGATAATACCGGAGCGGCCACCACCGTTGGCGGAAGCGTAAGACAGAGCCAACTCTTTGGCCTTGCCGGAAGCGTCCTGATAAATCGCGATCAGGGTCGGAACACCGCCCCCCTCGAGGTAAGTTGAGCGCACGGTGTGACCCGGACCCTTGGGCGCGATCATGATGACATCCACATCCTTGGGCGGCTCGATCAGCTCGAAGTGCACATTGAAACCGTGGGCAAACGCCAGGGCGGCACCGGCTTTGAGGTTGGGCGCTACCTGCTCACGGTAAATAGCCGCCTGGTACTCGTCCGGGGCCAGAATCATGACAACGTCTGCATCCTTAACCGCATCGGCCACTTCCGCCACCCGCAGACCGGCCTTTTCGGCCTTGGCCCAGGAGCTGGAGCCCTTGCGCAGACCCACCACAACATTCTCGACACCGGAATCTTTCAGGTTGTTGGCGTGCGCGTGGCCCTGGGAGCCGTAGCCAATGATGGCAACGGTCTTCTGCTGAATTAAGGACTGGTCGCAATCTTTGTCGTAATAAACTTGCATTCTTCTGTTCCTGTTTCTTAACAATTCAAACACTCAAAACTTTTTCGCCCCGGGCGATCCCCGAGACACCGGAGCGCACCACCTCCATGATGGTGTGCTCCCCCAGGGCCTGCAGGAAAGCATCGAGCTTTTCGCTGGTTCCCGCCACCTGCACCGTATACATGTTGCTGGTGACATCCACGATCTGGCCGCGGAAGATGTCGACACTGCGCTTCACCTCATCGCGCTGGGCGCCGGTAGCCCGCACCTTGACCAGCAGCAGCTCGCGCTCGATGTGGGAACCCTCGGTGAGGTCCACAAGCTTCACCACGTCGATCAGTTTGTTCAGGTTTTTGGTCACCTGCTCGATCTTGTGGTCGTCGCCAATGGTCACCAGCGTCAGCCGCGACAGCGTGGAATCCTCGGTCGGAGCCACGGTCAGGCTTTCGATGTTGTAACCCCGCTGGGAAAAAAGGCCTACAACCCGCGACAGCGCCCCGGGTTCATTCTCCATCAATACTGAAACTATTCTGCGCATCTCGATGATTCCCTAGGTCCGCTCCGTCTTGCTCAACCACATATCCCGCATGGAGCCGTTCGGCATCACCTGCATGGGATAAACGTGCTCAGACGGATCCACGTAAACATCGATGAAGACGGTGCGATCCTTGATCGCGAACGCTTCGCGCAGCTTGCCATACAGATCGTCGCGGTGCTCGATCTTCATGCCAAGATGGCCATAGGCCTCGGCCAGTTTGACGAAGTCCGGCAGTGACTCCTCGTACACGCTGTGGGACAGGCGACCTTCGTACTGCATCTCCTGCCACTGCTTGACCATACCCAGAGCCTGATTGTTCAGGCAGAGGATTTTCACCGGCAGGTGGTACTGGGTCGCGGTGGACAACTCCTGAATACACATCTGGATACTGCCTTCACCGGTCACACACACCACCTCGGTGTCGGGATGGGCGATTTTCACCCCCAGCGCCGCCGGCAAGCCGAACCCCATGGTGCCGAGACCACCGGAATTGATCCAGCGACGGGGCTTGTCGAACAGGTAGTACTGGGCCGTAAACATCTGGTGCTGGCCAACATCCGAGGTGACGAACGCATCGCCCTCGGTGATCTCGTGCACCGCGCGGATCACCTCCTGCGGCATCAGCATATCGCCACCGGTGCGATAGCGGGGCGCGGTATAAATACCGTGCCGCTCGCGCCAGTCATCGATCTGCCGCCACCAGTCGGTGATGGCCGACTGGTCCGGCTGCTCGTCACTGCTTTTCAGCATCTCGACCATATCGCCGAGCACCGACTTGACGGTACCGACGATGGGCACGTCGGCAACAATGGTCTTGGAGATAGAAGCCGGATCCACATCGATATGGATGATCTTGGCCCCGGGACAGAACTTGCCCGGTGTGTTGGTCACCCGATCATCGAAGCGCGCACCAACCGCCAGAATCACATCCGCGTGATGCATGGCCGTATTGGCCTCGAAGGTGCCGTGCATACCCAGCATGCCGAGGAAACGACGATCCGTGCCCGGATAGGCGCCGAGGCCCATCAGGGTATTGGTAACCGGGAAATTGAGGCGCTGAGCCAGTTCGGTCAACAGCTCGGAACCATCGCCCTGCACCACCCCGCCGCCGGCATAGATGACCGGGCGCTTGGCCGACAGCAGCAGCGCCATGGCCTTGCGAATCTGCCCGGTATGCCCCTTGCCCGCCGGCGTATAGGATCGCATGCGCAGCTTCTCCGGGAACCGATAAGGAAAGCGGTCCGCCGGATTGGTGACATCCTTGGGAATATCAATGACCACCGGGCCGGGGCGGCCGGTACTGGCTATATAGAACGCCTTCTTGACCACCGCGGGAATGTCTTCGGCATGCTTGACCAGGAAACTGTGCTTCACGATGGGGCGAGAGCAGCCCACCATGTCGGTTTCCTGGAAAGCGTCCTCACCGATTTTGTCTCTGGGCACCTGGCCCGAGATCACCACCATGGGAATGGAGTCCATATACGCGGTAGCGATGCCGGTAATGGCATTGGTGGCGCCGGGGCCCGAAGTCACCAGCACCACGCCCACCTTACCGGTCGAACGGGCATAGCCGTCCGCCGCGTGCGTGGCGCCCTGCTCATGGCGCACCAGAACATGCTTGATTTTCTTTTGCCGAAAGATGGCGTCGTAAATGTGCAGCGCCGACCCACCAGGGTAGCCGAAGATCAGATCTACCCCTTCATCCTGCAGCGCGCGAACCAACATATCGCCGCCGGAGAGTAATTCCACGGGAGCCCCCTAAATCTTAACGAAAGTTAGGATATCCATCACTCAAAAGACTGAAAATCACCGCCTGACGAGGATGCCAGCGGCGATTGTAAAGGAAATTTGTGACAAATATCAGCCTGAAACGCACTTTCCGGGCAACTTTTAGGATAACGTCATCGCTCGACAAAGTGCGCCGGTCCACATCGGGAAAAACCCGCTGTGAACCATCAGGCCTCCGGGATGAGGAGGGCCATCTCGACGGATGGTGGCGGGCGGGTGGCCCGGTGGTGGCAGAGGCCAAGGTCGCCGGTAAGGCAGCCAAACCGCGGGTGTGCGGCGGTCTCTGCTTGTCGAGGAGGGCACTGATTGTCCAAACTCTGCGCGCACTGTCAACCTGCGAGAGGACTGCGCCCTCTATCCGCGAAAATCCATCGGTGAAAAAGTGTTGAAAGGGGTGGTAGGCAAGCTGTCGGTGGTCTGTACAATGGGCGCAGACATCCACCCCATATAAGACCCATAAACCGAGGCTCTCCATGCGCTCTGCACTAGCGATGATTGCAACCGTAACCACCTTCACCCTGGCACTGGTCGCGCAAGCGGACGGCATCTATAAGTGGGTAGACGAAGATGGCGTAGTGCACTTCGGGGCTCAACCTCCCCAGGCGGAAAAGCAGGTAGAAGTGGTGCGCAAGCCCAAGTCCGAGCGTTACCGTCAATGGGAGTCCGAGCAGATGGCGACTCAGGCCTCACTGCAGGGAGACAAGCAGCCCGGGGACGAGGCAAAAGCGACGGACACGGCAGCGCAGCAACAGGACGCACAGCAGCAGGCACAAAAAAAGGCGCAGGAGGAGGCGGAGCAGCTCGCCAAGGCCGAGAAAGCGCTGAAGGCGCAGCGCTGCCGCATGGCCCGCTCCAACCTGGAGTCGCTGACCAGCCGCAATCGGGTACGCGAAGTCGGCGCTGACGGCAACCAGCGCGTGGTGCCCGAGGATGAGCGGCAGGCGCGCATCGCCAACGCCAGAAAGGCCATCGCCGACAATTGCTAAGAAGACAATTGCAAGACGACGATTAGCTAAGCCGGCAGTTAAGCAAGCCGGCGATTAAATCGACTATCGCCCCCTAAAAAGCTCCTTGCGCGGGCTCGGGAATAGTGAGAGAGCGGGTCGAAACAGAGAGAAAAGGAAGGGGTGCGAAAGGAGCGGCGGCAGAAAACCGCCGCCCCACAGGCTCACTTAGTGAAGACCGCCTTGTCACCCTCGACATTGGCATGGATGGTATCGCCCGGGGCGAACTTGCCCGCCAGCACCTCCTGAGCCAGCGGGTTTTCCAGCCACATCTGGATAGCGCGTTTGAGCGGGCGCGCGCCGTAGACCGGGTCGAAGCCCACCTCCGACAGCTTGGCGAGCAGCTCCGGCGAAACGTCCAGCTTTAACTCCCGGTCGCCCAGGCGCCGGCGCAGATAATCCAGCTGAATCTCGGCAATCTCCCGCACCTGCTCCCGCCCCAGGGGATGGAACACCACCACCTCGTCGATTCGGTTGATAAACTCCGGCCGGAAGTGATCGCCCACTACCTCCATCACCGCGCTCTTCATCTGCCGATAGCGGATTTCGCTATCGAGTTCGTCCTCCTCCTTGGCGCTGGCATATTTCTGGATCAGGTCCGAGCCCAGATTGGATGTCATCACCACCACGGTATTGCGGAAATCAACCGTGCGCCCCTGGCCATCGGTTAGACGCCCGTCCTCCAGCACCTGCAGGAGGATATTGAACACATCCGGATGCGCCTTCTCCACCTCGTCCATCAGGATGACCGAATAGGGCTTGCGGCGCACCAACTCGGTCAGGTAGCCGCCCTCTTCGTAACCCACATAGCCGGGGGGCGCGCCGATCAGGCGGGCAACGGAGTGCTTCTCCATAAACTCCGACATGTCGATGCGCACCATGGCGTCTTCGGTGTCGAACAGGAACTGCGCCAATGCCTTGCACAACTCGGTCTTGCCCACCCCCGTGGGGCCGAGGAACAGGAAGGAACCATTGGGCCGGTTGGGGTCGGCGAGGCCGGCACGGGAGCGGCGCACCGCATTGGACACCGCGCTGACCGCCTCATCCTGGCCGATTACCCGGTGGTGCAGCGCATCCTCCATGCGCAGCAGTTTTTCCCGCTCGCCTTCCAGCATTTTCGATATCGGGATACCGGTCCAGCGGGAGACCACCTCCGCCACCTCCTCATCGGTGACACGGTTGCGCAGCAGGCGCGGCTCTTCCGACGTTTCGCTATCCGCGCTGGAGGCGGCCTGCAGCTGCTGCTCCAGCTGCGGGATAACCCCGTACTGCAGCTCGGACATGCGGGTCAGGTCACCAGCGCGGCGCGCCGCCTCCATGTCCAGCTTGGCCTGCTCGAGTTTCTCCTTGATATCGTGGCTGCCGGCCAACTGGGCCTTTTCCGCCTTCCAGACTTCTTCCAGATCGGCGTATTCCTTTTCAATCTGGTTGATATCCTCTTCCAGCTTGACCAGCCGCTTCTGTGCCGCCTCGTCATCCTTGTCCTTCTTGACCGCCTCGCGCTCGATCTTGAGCTGGATCAGGCGGCGCTCCAGCTTGTCCATCGACTCCGGCTTGGAATCGATTTCCATACGAATACGGCTGGCCGCCTCATCGATCAGGTCGATGGCCTTGTCAGGCAACTGGCGATCGGTGATGTAGCGCTGGGACAAACGGGTGGCGGCGATAATGGCCGAGTCGGTAATGTCCACCCCGTGGTGAACCTCATAGCGCTCCTTCAGCCCCCGCAGGATGGCGATGGTGTCCTCCTCCGTGGGTTCGTCCACCAATACCTTCTGGAAACGACGCTCCAGCGCCGCATCTTTCTCGATGTACTTGCGGTATTCGTCCAGAGTGGTGGCGCCCACACAGTGCAGTTCACCGCGGGCCAGGGCGGGTTTCAGCATATTGCCCGCGTCCATTGCGCCTTCCGCCTTGCCGGCGCCGACCATGGTGTGCAGCTCGTCGATAAACAGGATGATGCGCCCCTCCTGCTTCGAGAGCTCGTTCAGCACCGCCTTCAGGCGCTCCTCAAATTCGCCACGGAATTTGGCACCGGCGAGCAGCGCACCGAGATCCAGAGACAGCAGGCGCTTGTCCTTCAGGCCCTCCGGCACTTCGCCATTGACGATGCGCTGGGCGAGTCCCTCCGCGATGGCGGTTTTACCGACGCCGGGCTCACCGATCAGCACCGGATTGTTTTTGGTACGGCGCTGCAATACCTGGATCGTGCGGCGGATTTCATCATCGCGCCCGATCACCGGGTCCAGCTTGCCCGCCACCGCGCGCTCGGTCAGGTCCAGGGTGTATTTATCCAGAGCCTGACGCGCGTCCTCGGCAGCCGGGTCGTTGACCTTTTCACTGCCGCGCACTTTTTTAATGGCGGCTTCGAGATGCTGCACGTCCCCGTTGGCACGCAGGATTTTAGACACCTCGCCGGCCGCCGAGTCGAACGCGGCCAACAGCACCGTCTCACTGGCGATAAAGGAATCGCCATTTTGCTGGGCCTTTTTATCGGCGAGGTTAAACAGGCGCACCAGCTCCTGTGACATTCCCACATCGCCGGTGGGCGAGCTGATGGTGGGCAACGCATCCAGGCGCTTGGCCAGATCGTTGCGCAAGCCATTGAGGTTGAAACCGGCCTGGGAGAGAAACGCGGGCACACTGCCGTTGTTCTGATTCAACAGCGCCTGCAGCAGGTGTTCCGGATAAATCTGGTTGTGGTCGCGGCCGACGGCGATCGACTGCGCATCGGCAATCGCGGCTTGGAGCGGGTTGGTCATACGGTCTATGCGCACGGAAAAATCCTCTTACGATTTATTGCGACAGCACAGCTTTAGAGTCTAGTAATCAATGTGCGGTCGGTTGAGGCTTTTTCAACACGCGATGTGTGGGCTTTGGAGGCTAGGGCCGCAACCAGATCAGCGAAGCCATGCGGCCAGTGGTTTTATCGCGACGATAGGAATAAAAGTTTTCAGCGTCATTCACCGTACAGCGGTCACCGCCATAAACTGCGCCAACACCCAGGGCCTGCAACTCGGCCCGCGCCAGTGCGTAAATATCGGCGAGAAAATGCAGTGGTTTGCGGCTATGGGGACGAAAACACTGCGCCATCTGCTCCGTGTGCGCGGCGCTCTGCGCGTTTTCAAAAAAGGCCTCCAGCACATCGACGCCGGTTTCAAAAACGTCGGGGCCAATGGCCGGACCCAGCCACGCCAGCAGGTTTTCCGGCTGGCAGTCGAGGGCTGCGACGGTATTGCGCACCACTCCAGCGGCGAGGCCGCGCCAGCCCGCATGCACAGCCGCCACACGCGAGCCCTCGCGGTCGCACAGCAGTAGCGGCAGACAGTCGGCGGTCAGTACCGCACAGACCACCCCGGGGCCGGTGGCATAACTGGCATCGGCGGTGCGGACAATGCCGTCGCTGCCCGCCGCCACCACCTTGTCGCTGTGAATCTGCTCCAGCCACTGTGGCGCGCAGGGCAACTGCAGTTCCCGCTCTAGCTGCGCGCGGTTGGCCATGACCGCAGCCTCGCTGTCCCCGACATGGCTGCCCAGGTTGAATGAGGCGTAGGGGCCCTCGCTGTGACCGCCGCTGCGCAGGGTAACCGCCGCCCTTACCGCCGTGGGGGCAGGCCAGTCCGGAAATAGGTAGTGGTCGAGGGCCATGCTCTCTCCTGATATATCAATATTCGGAACAGGCGCCCGGCATCGGAATGAAGGTGCCTGCGCCCCCGCTGAACAACACTGCGCAGGCAGTGCCGCATACACAGACTCAACGCACCGCACTGGCGGCGACACCGGTGTCGCGATTGCGCGCTGGTTAATCGACAAGCTGCAAGCGGCGGGCGGCGGGCGATTAGCCGGCGCGCAAGCTGTCCAGCAGGTTCAGCATATCTTCCGGCAGGTCGGCGCTCCAGTGCAGCGTCTCATTGCTGAGCGGATGCTGCAGCGACAGCTCGGCAGCGTGCAATGCCTGGCGCGGGAAAGACGTCAGCGCCTGCAACAGTTCCGCTGAAGCGCCGGCGGGCAGCCGGCCGCGGCCGCTGTAGAGCGGATCACCCACCAGCGGGTGGTGAATATGCGCCATGTGCACACGGATCTGGTGGGTGCGACCGGTTTCCAGCTGACAGCGCAGCAAGGTGTGGGCGGCAAAGCGCTCCACCACCCGGTAGTGGGTGACCGCCTCTTTGGCGCCTGCGGCACCTGCCGGCAGCACCGCCATCTTCAACCGATTCTGGCGGTGGCGACCTATGGGAGCATCCACCGTGCCACCGGCCGTCATCGCCCCCTGGGCCACCGCATCGTAAAGGCGACGGACGCTGCGCGCCTTCAGCTGGTTGACGAGGTTGACCTGCGCCGGCAGTGTCTTGGCCACCACCATCAGGCCACTGGTGTCCTTGTCGAGCCGATGCACGATGCCGGCGCGGGGAATATTCTCCAGGGCCGGGCAGTGATACAGGAGCCCATTCAGCAGTGTGCCGTCGGGATTGCCGGCCGCCGGGTGCACTACCAGGCCAGCGGGCTTGTTGATCACCAACAGGCTCTCGTCCTCAAACACCACTTCCAGCGAGAGGTCTTCTGCGAGCCACTCCCCCTGAGCCTGCAGCGCGGCGCGAAGTCCCAGCCGTTCACCGCCAAACAGCTTGTCTTTCGGTTTACCTTTGCGCCCGTCCACCGTCAGCTCACCGCTTTTGATCCAGCCCTGCAGGCGGGCGCGGGAATAGTCGGGAATTAATTCCGCTGCTACCTGGTCAAAACGCTGACCGGCCAGGTGAGCAGGTACTAGGATGTCCACATGTATCTTGTCGGTCATACTCGGGTTCTGCGGGCACGAAAACTTTGGGCAGGTCCGCGACTGTGGTTAAATGTCGGGCCGCCGCGAAATGAACAGATGGCGTGTAGTTTAATAAGGTAGAGAGCAATAATGATAGAGCGAGGCACTATGCAGGCCTGGAAAACCCTGTTGTTGGTGGTGATGTCCGCAATTGTGGTCGCCTGCGCCAGTACCGAAGAGAAAGAAGAAGATCTGCCCTCCGGCAGCCGCACCGAACAGGCCTTCTACGAGGCTGCCCAGCGCCAGCTGCGCTCCAGCCAGTGGGACCTGGCCATCAAGAATCTGCGCGCCCTGGAAGACAACTTCCCCTTCGGCAGTTACGCCGAGCAGGCCCAGCTGGAACTCATCTACGCCTACTACCGCAACTACGAAAATGATGCCGCCATCGCGTCCGCGGACCGGTTTATTCGCCTGCACCCCCAGCACCGCAACGTGGATTACGCCTATTACATGAAGGGGCTGGCGTCGTTCACCGAGGGCAGCGGCCTGTTTGAACGCTTCCTGCCCACCGACATGACACGTCGCGACCCCGGTTCCGCGCGGGAATCTTTCGCCTACTTTTCCCAGCTGATGGCGCGCTACCCCGACAGCCGCTACGCGCCGGATGCGCAGAAGCGCATGATTCACCTGCGCAACCTGTTGGCGCGCTATGAAATTCACGTGGCCAACTATTACTTCAAGCGCGGCGCTTACCTGGCGGCCACCAACCGCGGCCGCTATGTGCTGGAAAACTTCCAGCAGACCCCGGCGGTGCCTGACGCCCTGGCGGTGATGGTACAGGGCTACCACCTGCTGGAAATGCCGACACTGGAGGCCAACTCCCTGCAGGTGCTGAAGGCCAACTACCCGGATCACCCCGCGCTCAACAGTAACGGCGGCTTTAATTACAACTATTACAAAGGCGCCAGTGGCCGCAATATCGTGCACCGGCTGACACTGGGCCTGTTCGAGAAGTCCGACCCGCGCGGCTTCGACAGCCGCGAGCAGTACAATGTGGAGTACCGGCGCGAGGAGACCCCGCTGCCGCCGGAACTGATGTAATTGCCGGCAGCGGCAATTGCCGCAATTACAGTTTCGCGATAAAAAACGGCGCCTTTGGCGCCGTTTTTGTTTCACCCCGTTTCAGGGGCATCACCCACGCGCATTCACTCGCCGGCCTTCCAGCCGTTGGTGATGGGGTAGCGGCGGTCGCGACCAAAGCCGCGCCGGGAAATCCGCACACCCACCGCCGACTGGCGCCGCTTGTACTCATTGCGATCCACCAGCCGCACCACCCGCTCAACCACCTCGCGCGCAAAGCCCTCGGCGATGATCGCGGCCGCACTCATGTCCTGATCCACGTAAAGCTCCAGAATCCGGTCCAGCTCGTCGTAGTCCGGCAGGCTGTCGGAATCCACCTGATCCGGAGCCAGCTCCGCGCTGGGGGGGCGTGTGATGACCGTTTCCGGAATCACCTCGGACAGGGTGTTGCGGTAGCGGGCGAGAGCAAAGACCAGGGTCTTGGGCACATCCTTCAGTGCGTTAAAGCCGCCCACCATATCGCCGTAGAGAGTGGCATAGCCCACGGCCATCTCGCTCTTGTTGCCGGTGGTCAATACCATCGAACCCTTTTTGTTGGAGATCGCCATCAGCAGCACGCCACGGGAGCGGGCCTGCAGGTTTTCCTCGGTGGTGTCCCGCGCGGTGCCCTCGAACTCGCTGGCCAGTGCCGCCATAAAACTATCGAAGATCGGCTCGATACTGATCACCCGGTAGTGCACGCCGAGGCGCTGCGCCTGATCGGCGGCATCATTGCGACTCAACTCGGAGGTATAGCGGAAGGGCATCATCACCGCTTCAACCCGCTCGCTGCCCAGCGCATCCACCGCGATGGCCAGGGTCAGGGCCGAATCGATGCCGCCGGACAGCCCCAGCACCACTCCGCTGAAGCCATTTTTGTTGACATAATCCCGCACGCCCAGCACCAGCGCCTGGTAGACCGAGGCCAGGTCCTGCTGCGCCGGGGCAGTCTCACCGGGGCGCAAGGCCACCACGCCGCCCGCCTCCTCAACCGTCAGCGGCAAGAGCTTTTCGGTAAACTCCGGGGCCCGAACAGCCAGGGTGCCCTGACTATCCACCGCAAAGGAGCCACCATCGAATACCAGCTCATCCTGACCGCCCACCCAGTTGGTGTAGATAATGGGCATGTTGCCGGCCCGGGCCTGCTCGCCAAGAAGCTCAAGGCGCTCCCGAGACTTGCCGCGATGGAAGGGAGAGGCATTGATATTCAGCATCAGTTTCGCCCCTGCCGCCGCTGCCTGGGCCACGGGCTGGGGATGCCAGATGTCTTCACAAATGGTGATCGCGGTGGGAATGCCATGGATATCCACCACGCAGGGTTTGTCCCCGGGAGCGAAATAACGCAACTCGTCGAAGACCTGATAGTTCGGCAGCTTTTGCTTGGCGTACTCGGCCACCAGCTCACCGTCCACCAGCAGGCCGGCCATATTGAACAGCTGCCCGGCCACCACCTTGGGATAACCGATCAGTACCGAGCAGGGCAGCGCCGCCGCTTTCAGCTGCTCCAGTGCGGCATCGATACGCCGCTGCATGCTGGGCCTCAGCAACAGGTCCTCCGGCGGGTAACCGCAGAGGGTCAACTCCGGGAAGACCACTAGGTCAGCTCCGTGCTGCCGTCGCGCCTCGCGGGCGGTGTCGATCACCCGCTCGGTATTGCCGGGGATATCTCCCACCAGGGAATTGATTTGTGCCAGCACTAGCTGCAAAGTAGACATCTTCTCACCTCGGTCCATACAGACCGCAATTGTACCGCGAGCCGGACACTGCAGCACCGGCCGCCTCAATAACGACAAAAGATTCCGGAACCCCGCAGTGAGCAGTTCAACGACGAGTGCCAGTGGTCTCTACCAGCAACACCATGAGCTGTTGCGGATCTACGGCTATTACCGGGTCGTCATCGCGCTGATCCTGCTGGGTATCTTCAACTCGGAGTTCGGTCTCGGCACCGCCGGCAACAGTGCGCCGGCTATTTACATCAAAACGGTCAGCGCCTACTGCATGCTGAATGTGGGCTGGCTGTTCTATTTGCGCCACAACCATTTCCGCACCAGCGTCAGTCAGGTCGGGCTGATTCTCGGCTGCGACATCGTCACCTTCCTGATCCTGATCGCCGCCAGCGGCGGCCTGAACTCCGGGCTCGGCTACCTGCTGCTGATCAACTGCTCAGTGGGCTCCATGCTGCTGGTCCGGCGATTGAGCGCCTTCTTTGCCGCCGTGGCCAGCATCGCGATCATCGGCCAGCAGGTATACGGCCTGCTGAGCGGAACATCGAACACCCAGGACATTGTTTCCGCCGGCAGCCTCGGCATCCTGATTTTTGTCACCGTCAGTGCCCTGCAATACCTTTCCGGGCGCATCAGTGCCGCCACCCAGCGCGCCGACCAGCAGAGCCGCCAGGCCGCGCACCTGCAGCGCCTGGCGCAACAGATTGTGGAGAGGATGCGCACCGGCGTACTGGTGCTGGACCCGGCCAACAAAACAGAGCTGGTCAACCGCTCCGCCCAGCAACTGCTGGGGGACAAGCTGCACAGCGGGGAAAGCGGCGCCAGCGAGCTGGGCCAGCTGGTGCGGGAGTGGCGGCGGGACCCCACCCGCAACAGCCCCCTGCTGCCGGCTGACAACGGCGGCGAATTGCGCCTGAAGCTCAGCAACCTGCCGCGGGAGCGCGGCGACAGCACCCTGCTGTTCGTGGAGGACAGCCGCAAGCTCACCGAGGCCGCACAAAAGCTCAAGCTTGCCTCCCTCGGCCACCTGACCGGCTCCATCGCCCATGAGATACGCAACCCCCTCGGTGCCATCAGCCATGCCGCACAGCTGCTGTCAGAGTCCCCCAATCTGGGGGCCGAGGACCGCCACCTGGTGGATATCATCTGCCGCCACAGCGTGCGGGTGAACCAGATTGTGGAAAATGTCATGCAGCTGTCCCGGCGCCAGCCGGCGGAGCCGCGCCTGCAGGATCTCGCCATATGGGCCGAGCAGTTTGTGGTGGATTTCCGCGCCGGAGCCCCCGGCGACACCATCATCGAACTCGACCTGCCCTCGGGCGAAATCCAGGCGCACTTCGACAGTCACCAGCTGGGCCAGATTGCCACCAACCTGTGCAACAACGCCCTGCACTATTCAAAGCTCAGCAGCGGGCGCCGCTGGGTGGGCATCGAGGTCTACCGGCACCCCAAAACCGATTGCCCGGTGCTCGACATCAGCGACCTGGGAGCGGGCATCCCCGCGGAACACCTGGAGCAGATCTTCGAGCCATTTTTCACCACCGGCCAGGGCGGCAGTGGTCTCGGCCTCTACATCGCGCGGGAACTCGCGGGGGCCAACCAGATCAATCTCTACCACTGCCGCGACCGCAGTGAGCGCAGCTGTTTCCGGGCTGAATTCGCGCCACCGGAAAACCTCGCGCAGTAAGCGGTTACTTACCATGTCACCCAAATCTCTGTCATAATCCGGCCCCTAAGTAGCCAAAAGTTAAGAGTAAGCGGAACCATGCAACCACTGGCCCTGGTCGTCGATGACGAACCGGACATCTGTGAACTCCTGACCCTGACCCTGCGGCGCATGGATGTGCACTGCCACACCGCGGCCAATCTCGCCGCTGCCCGCCACCTGCTGGCGGAACACACTTATCACTTCTGCCTGACCGATATGCGCCTGCCCGACGGGAATGGGCTGGAGCTGGTGGAGCTGATCCAGCGGGAGCTGGACGGACAGCTGCCGGTTGCCGTCATCACCGCCCATGGCAATACCGACACCGCCATCGGCGCACTGAAGCTCGGCGCTTTCGACTTCGTCAGTAAACCGGTTGACCTGGAGCGGCTGCGCACTCTGGTGCAGCTGGCTCTGCGCCTGAATCGCGAGCGGGACGATCGCAGTGCCTCATCGGCACCACAGCTGCTGCTGGGCGAGGCGCCAGCAATGCACAGGCTGCGCGAGCAGATCGCCAAAGTGGCGCGCAGCGACGCCCCCATTTATATCAGTGGTGAATCCGGTTCCGGCAAGGAACTGGCAGCCCGCTCCATCCACCTGCGCGGCGCCAGGGCCGAACAGCCGTTCGTGGCGGTCAACTGCGGCGCCATCCCCGCCGAACTGATGGAGAGTGAATTCTTTGGCCACAAGAAGGGCAGCTTCACCGGCGCGCACCGGGACAAGCCGGGGCTCTTCCAGAGTGCCGCGGGCGGCACCCTGTTCCTGGACGAGGTGGCCGATCTGCCGCTAGCCATGCAGGTCAAACTGCTGCGCACCATTCAGGAAAAAGCCGTGCGTCCTATTGGCGGCTCGGAGGAAATTCCCGTTGATGTGCGGATACTTTGCGCAACCCACAAAGATCTGGCACAGGAAGTGGTCGCAGGCCGCTTTCGCAACGACCTCTACTACCGCATCAATGTGATAGAAATCGCGGTGCCGCCGCTGCGTGAACGGGCCGCGGACATACCGCTTCTGGCCGACACCATCCTGCGGCGCATCGCCCGCGCCGCGGGTATCCCAGTGCCCGACCTTGCCCCCGCGGCGCTCGGCGCCCTGCAGCGCTACAAGTTCCCCGGCAATGTACGCCAGCTGGAAAATATCCTCGAGCGCGCTTTTACCCTGTGCGAGGATGGCGTCATCCGCGAGGCCGACCTGAATCTGGAACAGGACGCCACCCCCGCAGCGCCCCCCCCTCCAGCGCAACCGCAGGCCCCCTCCCCCGCACCCGCTGAGACTTCCTCTGCGGCATCTTTAGCCGCTGCGCCCGCAAGCACTGTGGCAGGCTCCACGCACGCCTCAAACGCCCTCGCCTCCCTGGACCAGAGCCGCGCCCATTACGATAGCGGCCACTACAGTTCACTGGACGACTATCTGGAGCATATCGAGCGGCAGGCCATCGAAAACACTCTGCAGGAAACCCGCTGGAACCGCACCGCCGCCGCACAGAAACTGGGGATCAGTTTTCGCTCACTGCGCTACCGCCTGAAAAAGCTCGGGCTTGAGGACTGAGGACTGAGGAATGACCCGTACGGGTCTGATACAGACCTGACACGAGCGTACTGTAAGCGCGTGTGATTGGCTTTTGTGCCGGATTATTTATGCTGATGCTCTCTCAGGGAAGGAGAGCGTCATTATGGAGAAAGCTGGTAAAAGCTGCCGGGGGTTTACCCTGATCGAACTGATGATTGCGATTACCATCCTCTCGATCATCATTTCAGTTGCCACGCCGCCCATGTCCAATCTGGTAAAGCGCTACCGGGCCGAAATTCAAAGGCAGCACCTTTTCGAGCTGATCGCGCTGGCCCGGGGCAAGGCTTATTCTGAGGGCGCAATTTATACACTGTGTGGCAGCGCGGATGGCCAAACCTGCACCAGAGACTGGAGCAAGAGCGCTCTTCTCTTCAGGGACGCGGACGGCAGCGGCAGCAGAGACAGCGACGAGAAAATTGAGCGGATCATGGAAGCACTGCCGGAAGGTTCGTCGCTTAACTGGAGAAGCTGGGGCAACAAATCCTACCTGCAGTACCGGCCGAGTGGATTAACCCTCTCTCAGAGTGGCAACTTCAGTTACTGCCCGCCGGATGGCGATAATGAATTCAGCTGGATTATCGTGCTGAACGGCGCCGGGCGCCCCTATTATGGCAGGGACACCAACGGCGACGGCATGGTGGAAAACGGCAGCGGCGAGGATCTGGACTGCCGTGACAACGGTTAATTTCAGTCAGTAAAGGATGATCAGTTACAGCTATTGCTCCAGCAGAGCTCGTTGTCTGCATACTCCCCATCATTATCCCGGTCCCAGCCTCGCTCTCCGCTGGAGCTGAGTCGCAATTGGCCATCATTTTCCTGGGTCCCGCCGTTGATAGGCGTGGCAAAAAGCTCGTAGGTGTCCCCAGCATCGCTGACATCCATCGTCAAGTCGTAGCTCTTGTTGTTGCCATCGAGCGGCGACTGGGAGGGGAAAATCCCCGGTGCGCCATCATCATCTCCATCTTTGGCGGCACCAAAGTAGCTGCCTCTCTGTGTGTAATGCCGCTCCATCGCCTGCGCAAGGCCCATCAAGGCACCCTGCGCATCCGCCCGTTTGGAGGATTTCACATATTTCTGATAGTTAGGCAATGCCACCGCAGCAAGAATCGCAATGATCGCCACTACGATCATCAATTCAATCAGGGTAAAACCACGCTGTTTCTTTATCATCTTAGCCACCATGCTTTTCGCTTGAGGGTTCCACAGATACAGCCCTCTTAAACAGGATCAGGTATCGCGGTTGTTATCTAGGGGAGACCTCCTCCCAGGACATGATGCCCTTGCGCATAAGCATCCACCCAGGGCCCTCATCCTCCAAGGGTATAACTTCATCGCAGATGACAACGCCGGCGCTCCCTGGAGTACAGCGCCGGTTTTCAATAAAGGCAGACTTCCCCGGCATTCCGGGATCTTCGCTTTTGCCTTTACCTTCTAAGCAGTACCCGGCACAGGCCACAAACTGCTCTCCGATGTATCCCTTATCATGGGAATCGACTTCACCATCATTGTTGAAATCGGACACGAGGGAGGGGGCCCCACCGCTAAGTACGTCAAGGCTCATAATGTAACCTGTACCACTGGAAGCGCAGGGCTGCGGGTTGGGGATGATAGTGCTGAAGAATACCGTGTAGCTCCTCGCAACATCGTCGAAGCCCACACTCGGTTCAGTAACCACGCGCTCTCCGGCAAAACCAGTATCGCTGATCTCGCCGCGCGTCAAAGCTAACCTCCAGCCTTTGTGGATCTCCCAGTCCACCTCGGTACTTTGTGCGTCGATCTGACGAACTCTGCTGTCAACGGAAAACTCCGTTGGCGCCATTAGATCATCTTCAGTGAACATTCTTTCAGCCAAATCCGCCGCGACAATGGAATTGCCCAGCATCGTGGAACCGTCATCCAGCACCGCGTAGAAAGCGCCGGGGTTTTCATCCGTGAGATCGCCATTATTGAGATATTGACCGGTACCAAACAGCACGAGCACATTGGCACCGGCACCGGCACCGGCACCCTTGCCATTATTCTTAGCAATAGCCGGCGCGGAAAGAATTGATACATGGCGCATGCCGGCCTCATCTCCAGCGCTAAAAAGCGGCTTGTTGCCGTAGATGCCCCATTGGTTATCCGTTTTCGCGGACAGATCAAAAGACCACATATTGCCCATCAGGTCACCGGCATAGACCCGGTCAACAATGTGATCCCCATCCATATCGAGCAATGCCGGGGCGGACAGGCCGTTCTTGCGGGAATCCAACTGACCGCGCCCCGTGCTGATAAATTTATAGTCGTTGACATCCCAGGAACCGTCGGCACCCTCCTCGATGTAAACGATGAAGAGCCCGGCAACACCGTTGTCGCTATTGTAACCATTGCCGAATATCGCCGCCCATTTGCCATTATTGAGCTTGGCAATTTCGACCTCTGAATAGGAATAACCGAGGTTAGCCGCGTCAGCTGCGCCATCAAACTCCCACAGGACCATTTCATCGGCAAAGGCTTCATCAAAACGGTCCGGCGTGGTTCTTATACCATTATCCGTTTTTTCCGTTGTACCAGCAGCGGAAATATCCAGGGCGAAATAACCCTTGCCACCACCGCGCAGGCCACCCACCAGGACAGTCATCCACTGCTGCTGACTCCCTCCGGCGGGATCAATATAAATATCAGACACGGTAGGGGTCAGGTCCACATAGTAATTATGCGGGTAATCTTTGTGAGTAAAGGAATGCAGCCCCTTGTAACGACTGGTATCCAGCACCAGGGAAGGGACATAGGCAAACACCTCTTCGCCGGTATCCGCACGGAACCCATGCAACATGCCATCGTTGGCTCCCACATATACCATGGGATTGCGGTTGACGTTGTCTCTCTTGTACTGCTGGTAAAAATCTGCCGACTGATTACCGCCCCACCTGCTCGGCCAGTCTTCATCCGGCTTGCCCACATAGATGGGCGTCGAGTGGACTATATCCCCCAGTAATTTACTGCCCATAACGCCGTTCGATGAGGAAATCCGGCTGCGGCGGCGAAAATCGCCCTCGTATTCATCGTCGTCCTCATCCAGATTGTCATAAGCGGTACTGCCGCGGATATATTCAAGACGCTCTACCCAGAGCTCATCGGGCTCCCCATCTGTATCGAGCATCATCAGGTCTTGCGCTTGGGCCGTATCTTCCGCATCGCCCTCATCCTTGTCGTCCTTCTTCTTCTTCTTCTTCTTCTTGTTGTTGTTTTTTTCAGAGACAGGGGTCAAGCCAGTGACAGTAAAGGGAACCCCCTTGCCGTTAAGATAGGTGATAATTTCCCGCGAATCCGATGTTTCCCCGGCCAGTTGCTCAGACGCCTCCCAAAACGCTTCTTCATCCTCTGCAACAACTCCAGTCATCAGGTCCAGGCTTTTTGCATAGAGCTGGCCACTGAAATCTGAAGTATCAAACTTGGCCATATAAATGACCTTCTGTTCTTTCAGACTGGTGGAACTAAAGGAAACCGAGGACTGGGAACCAATTGAACTGGTGATACTGTTAACCGCCAAGTTCAGCGACTGAGCCAGCTCCTCGGCATTCTCTGCGAACTGGTAGCTGCCACCGCCCTGCGCACCGGCGTCTTTCAACAGCTGGTTATCCTTAAGTTTCTTGTCAGCAAAACCAATAAAGTGGCTGATAATATTATTCTTGTGATTCGGGTTGTCCGGGTCTTCTAGGTCCGGACGCCAGTCGATCTCGTAGAGAGCCTTGGCAATATCATCCAGGGCATCCTCATCGTCGCTATTTCCATCCAGATCATAATTATCGATATAGGTACTGACTGACTTATCGTGTGCAGGCTCACCATCGGTCATGGCAATAATAAAATTCGATTGACAATACTGCTGAATCACCGGGCTAGAGCTCGTAGGCTCTGCCACACTCCCATAGTATGGCTTCAGAGGCAATACACTCCCTGCATTTACGCGCTCCTCTTTTGTGGCATGCCCAGGATGGATCGTCACCTTCTTGCCCTCATAACCCTCGACAAAGTAACGACCCAACATACCCATAGCTTTGCCCAGCGGAGTCCAAGTCTCAGGCTCGATGTTATCGATTTTACTTTTCAAGTTATCCCGGGCATTGGGCTCGGAAAGGCTTGTCAGTCCCTGTAAGATTTGCCCGCCACGGTCATAGGGGGATCTGTTATCGAACTGCGCCAACCCCACACGCATCCCGCTCAATCCGTCGATCACCTCTTTGGCTGCGTCCTGAGCCACTTTCATCCGTTTTTCTCCCGACGCCAACTTTTCGTCCATGGAGCCAGAATTATCGATCAGGATCATTAGATTGGGTTCGATCCGGCCGGTAGCCTGCAGAGGGGTATTGGATAAGGCCAGGGGTTCTGCAAAAAAAACTTCTTCTGCTTCTTGTGCGCTGACACAAGTTGAAAGGGTGATTCCAAAACCCAGCAGCCCCAACAGCAGCGGCTTCGGCGCCATTTTCTTCAGCAGCTTATTATTCATTGTTATTACCTAGAACTTTTTCTTGTAATGGACGATGAGGGTACGGGCAGTGGTATCGGAAAGGCCGCGCCCCTGGGCGACGATACGGAATAAAGTGGCATCATCGACCGTATCGCCCAGTTCGATGTAGTAACGGCCCTGCAGGGTATGACCCGCCATAGTGAACGACGCACTTTTTGTTTGGGTCGTAGTAGCGTCAACACCCCAGATTTCTGGATCCTGCAGGTCGGCCGGGCCCTCCCCCGGGTTGTGCAGGTGGCCGTAGGCTTGGGTCCCAAAGCCACTGGTATCTTCCATATCGTAAATCTCCATTACCGCGACCTTGACTGCGGATTCTGCAACCTCCAGTGCCAGCTTTGCGTCCCGTGAGGCGAAAGTCATTTTCTCTTCCAGCAGCACGGTGCGCGCCGCCGAAACACCCATCAGGGTGATAACCAGCAGGACGATCAGGCTGACCATCAGCACTGCACCGCGCTGCTGCCCCAGGGAATTGCTTGCCGAGTGGTTCATTTAGAGACTTCCCCGATTGCGAATTTTCGTGGTCGTTACATAGACTTTGCGCAACTTGCCATCGGTATAGGTAGTTGTTTCGTCGTCCAGGTCCGTCACCATCAACTCGTCTGCCTGCACACTGCCATCACTCGAGATCAACAGTTGCACCCTTACCGACAACACATTTTTCATCTTTGCATCATCAAGGTTTTCAGAGGACGACCAGATATCCACCACCTGATTGTCGTCGGTATCGAGCCCGTAAAGAATCTGCATATCATCCACCCCTGACACCAACTCCATGGGCGATGCGCCGGTATCCGCCAAATAGAGGGATGGCCGGCCGGTTACTGTGCTATTGGCAAGGAAGTATGTTCGCTCAAAAGGCTTTAGAATGCGGGTGTCCACCGGGTAGTCATCCTTCAGGTTGTTGCCGCTCGCATTCGGGAACTCGCACTGTTGGCCTTTGTTGGCCGTGAATTTGTCATCGCCAGTATTGCTATTGCTATTGCCGTTACTGTTGCAGCCTCCTTTGCCGGGCACATTGGTGATGCTCAAGAGGTCCGCCCCCTGACAGCTGGAGAGCAGCACCACATCACCGGGCTCGAGGTCACATTGCCCGCTCAACTGCATGGATGAGCCTGCGGACTCACTGGAAGCAATACGGCCAAGTCCCACACAGGCTTCCTGGGCGCCACGCAACGTCAGAGTGTCAGTTCCATCCAACACGTCAATCCCGCCGATTTTCTCGCCACTGCTGTTGTCGCCGCCCTGAACCCCTTTGGTTCCGATCTCCTCGTAAAGACCTTTTAGCGGCGAGCTCGCAGGAATGGTGCTCAAATGGTTCTCGATGCTTGCCGGATCAGCTGTGCAGCCCCAGTAGCTCGCTATGCGGATGTCCCCAGCAAGCTGCTCCACAGCAAAACGGCCACTTTCCTGCACACGGGCAAAGGCCGTCTGCATCTGTATGGCACTGCGGTTGCTGTCAAAGATCTGCAATACCCCCAGCAGCAGCAGGGCGCTGAGCAGCAGGGCAATCATCAATTCGATCAGCGACAGGCCGCGCTGTTTAGCCAGAGAATTTTTCATCAGAGCTCCACCACCATCACAAACTGGGATTCCTCGGTACCGCCAGCAGCGCTACCACGCTTTTCACCCGTGTGCTGTTCGCTCCAGGTCATCGTCAGGGTGAAAGTGCCTTCATCCCGGCTGATCGCGCCCTCACCAGCCGGCAGGTTTTGCTTGATCAACTGCCCCCAATCATAAAGATCCGCTCTGGCTAGCTGTTGTGGCCCACACATCGACCTGCAGGTGGCCTTGGTCTCACTACCATCCACCTTCTTGTCGTCATACAGCCCGTCTTGCACACCAAGGAAATTCCCCCGCAGACGCTCGGCCATCTCCTGTGCGGCCAAGACTGCCATATAGCGGTGGTGAGAATTGTTGGCATTTTTGAGGCTCATTACCTGTGTAGCGGAAAGCCCCAGCAGACCAACGGACAGCACCAGTATTGTCACCAGCACCTCGATCATGGTTGCGCCTTTCTGGCTCTTCATAGTTGCCATCGTTGTTTTCAAGCCCCCCGCCGACTTTTGCATACTGGCCTCTGGATTATTCATTCCGTATCCTAGTTACTGCATGCGATACCCGAGGAGGAACGCAGCAGCCCAGACGCGAGCAGACTGAGTTGCTTGCCGTGGTTGCCAGAGCGATCATCGCACAAGGTGATTCTCATACTGCCGCCTTTAACAGCACCTCGTGGGCTATAACCAATATTCAGAACGGCCACTGAGCTGCCATCCACTTCGCCAGAGACCTTAAGGCCTGAAGCCGTGGCCAGGCGGACAATACGCAGCTCTTCCCCTTCATTGAGCTCACCGTTCCCGTTTTCGTCGAACCAGACCCGCAGGCCATTGGCAACGCCCCCGTCAAGACTCCCCACCTGAATAGTGCGACCGCGCCGCACGGCTTCGGCGCGGGCAAACTGCAACGCACCGACAAGATCATTGGCGGCGGCGGTCAGGCGGTTATCCTTGATCAGGGTATTGAATGAGGGCACCCCGATAGTCGTGACGATGGCAAGAATCGCCACCACGATCATCAGCTCAATCAGGGTAAAACCCATGGAACGCTTTGAGATTGTCATTAGGGAACCTTGTCATTATTTGAAGCACTCCGGCTAGGGAGTACTGACCAAGCCTAGTTATACCAGCTCGTGGCCAGAGTGGAAGTTCTGTGATCGCAGGAGAAGGGAGTAACCGATAGGCGGGGAATAAGAGCCGACCAGCGGTCGGCTCGGGTGATGCAGGTGTCGAGAGCTCACAGAACAGTTAGCGCAGTTCTTTGGGCAGGGAGAAGCGGACATTTTCCTCGCGCCCGGCCATTTCCGCGGGGGGCTCGGCACCCAGCTGCTGCAGGCGGTCGATCACTTCCTGCACCAGCACTTCCGGTGCGGAGGCGCCGGCGGTGATGCCGATGGCCGCGCAGTCGGTCAGCCATGCGGGATCGATATCCGCCGCGCCGTCGATCAGTTTTGCGGTGGCTCCACAGCGCTCCGCCAGCTCCCGCAGGCGGTTGGAGTTGGAGCTGTTGGGGCTGCCCACCACCAGCACCAAATCGCTCTCCAGGGCCAGTTGGCGCACCGCATCCTGGCGGTTCTGGGTCGCGTAGCAGATGTCGTCTTTGCGCGGGCCGCGGATACCGGGAAAGCGTGTGCGCAGGGCGTCGATCACCTTGGCGGTGTCATCCATGGAGAGGGTAGTCTGGGTGACGAAAGACAGGTTGTTCTCGTCTTTCACCACCAGCCTGGCCACATCCTCCTCGTCTTCCACCAGATAAATGGCACCGCCGCCACTGGTGTCGTACTGCCCCATGGTGCCTTCCACCTCGGGGTGCCCGGCGTGACCAATCAGTATGCACTCGCTTCCGTCGCCGCTGTACTTGCTCACCTCCAGGTGCACCTTGGTCACCAGCGGGCAGGTGGCATCGAAAACCCGCAGTCCGCGGGCGGCGGCTTGCCGCTGCACGGCTTTGGAAACACCGTGAGCACTGAAAATCACGATGACATCGTCCGGCACTTCCGACAGTTCATCCACAAACACCGCGCCGCGCTCGCGCAGGCTGTCCACCACAAACTTGTTGTGCACCACTTCATGACGCACGTAGATGGGTGCACCGAATACGTCCAGGGCGCGATTGACGATGTCGATCGCGCGATCAACACCGGCGCAGAAGCCGCGGGGATTTGCCAGTCGGATTTGCATAGTCTTGTATTCGCTTAGCCTCTTACTTCTCTTAGCCTGTCACAGCCAATCTTGGCCAGACAGCCTCGTTCAGGCATCCACTCGGGAGGCAAAAATGCCCCTCAGTTGACCGAGGCCACCTCGATAATTTTGACGTGGAAGGTCAGCGTCTGCCCTGCCAGAGGATGGTTGAAGTCCACCGTCACTTCGTCATCTTCGATTTCGCGGATCACGCCCGGCAGTTCGCCGCTGCCGTTATCAAAGGAAACCACAAGTCCGGGCTCCAGCTCCATATCGGGGCTGAAGTGATCCCGGCGCACCTTCTGCAGGTTGGCGGGGTTGCGCTGGCCGAAGCCGGCCTCCGGCGGGATCTCGATCTCGGCCTCGTCGCCGGCCTTGAGACCGAACAGGGCCTTCTCAAAGCCTGGCAGGAGACTGCCGTCGCCGACGGTGAAACTGGCGGGGTCGCCCTTGAAGGTGGAGTCCACTTCACTGCCGTCGTCCAGCTTGAGACTGAAATGCAGGGTGACACGGCTGTGCTCACCAATCACGTTGTTGCTCATACTTTTTTAAACTTCCGCATTCTTTTCGGTATCTTTAGATTCGGCAAAAAACAGCAACTCGATCACCAGCATGGTGGCGCCGATACTGATGGCCATATCGGCCACGTTGAACACCGGGAAGTGCCAGCTGCCGTAATACACAGAAATAAAATCCCGCACATAGCCGAGCAGGATGCGGTCCCACAGGTTGCCGATGGCACCACCCAGGATCAGCGCCAGCGCCAGGGGCTCCCAGCGTTTCGCTGCCGGCAGACGCCACAGCCAGACGATCACCATGGCGCTGAAGCCCAGTGCCACCGCGCCAAAAAACCAGCGCTGCCAGCCGCCGGCATCGGCGAGGAAACTGAAGGCCGCACCGTAGTTTTCCGCATAGGTGAACTGTAAAAGTCCGGGAATAATCTGCAGTTCAGGGCCGTACATAAAGCGATCCACCGCCCACACCTTGGTGGCGATATCCACAACGATCACCCCCAGGGCCAGCCAGTACCAGCGCCAGGGGTGCCCTGCCAGCGAGGGACTATTAGGCATAGTGCCGCTCCTCACCGGTGCCCGCCACGTTCTCCACGCAACGGCCACAGATCTGCGGGTATTCCGGCACGGAACCCACGTCGGCGCGGTAATGCCAGCAGCGCTCGCACTTCGGATGATCCACCTTGCGCACATCCACCTTGAGCCCTTCCAGCTCGGTATTGTGGGCACCGGCGGCATCGCTGAGGCGCTGGACATTGGTGGAGGAACAGATCAGCACAAAGCGCAGCTCGTCTTCCAGGGCTGAGAGTTTTTCCCGCAGGGCTTCGTCCGCATACAGGGTCACTGCGGCCTGCAGGGAGCCGCCGATCTGACCCGCACTGCGCTGTTCTTCGAGTACTTTGTTGACCGCGGTTTTCACCCGCGCGATCTCGGCCCAGAAGTCGGCGCCCTTGTCGGCGTCGGCGGGCAGCCTTTCAAGGGGGTACCACTCTTCGAGGAAGACGCTCTCGCCCTTGTCGCCGGGAATAAACTGCCACAGTTCATCGGCGGTGAAGCTCAGGATCGGCGCCACCCAGCGGGTGAAAGCCTGCACGATATGGTACAGCGCGGTCTGCGCGGAGCGACGGGCCACACTGTCTTCGCGGGTGGTGTACTGGCGGTCTTTGATGATATCCAGGTAGAAACCACCCATTTCCACTACGCAGAAGTTGTGCAGCTTCTGGTAGATCTGGTGGAACTGATAGTTGTCGTAGGCCGCAATGATCTCGTCCTGCAGCCGTGCGGCCTTGTCGATGGCCCAGCGATCCAGCGCCAGCAGCTCCTCAGCCGGCAGCAGGTCTTGCTGCGGGTCGAAGCCGGCCAGATTCGAAAGGAAGAAGCGGGCGGTGTTGCGCAGGCGCCGGTAGGAGTCTGCGGTGCGCTTGAGGATTTCGTCGGAGACCGCCATTTCACCGCTGAAGTCGGTGGCCGAAACCCACAGGCGCAGCACATCCGCACCCAGCTTGTTGATCACATCCTGCGGCGCCACGGTATTGCCGATGGACTTGGACATCTTGCGCCCTTCCGCGTCCACCGTGAAACCGTGGGTAAGCACCTGCCGGTAGGGGGCCACATCGTTGATGGCGATGGAGGTTTTCAGGGAGGACTGGAACCAGCCGCGATGCTGGTCGGAACCTTCCAGATACAGGTCGGCGGGGAAGCGCAGGCCCTTGCGGCGCTCCAGTACCGCATAGTGGGTGACGCCGGAATCGAACCAGACATCCAGGGTGTCGGTGACTTTTTGATACTGGTCGGCCTCGTCGCCAAGCAGCTCCGCCGGGTCCAGGTCGAACCACACATCCATCCCCCCTGTTTCGACACGCTGGGCCACCTGGTCCATCAGCGCCGGGGTGTCGGGGTGAATTTCATGGGTTTCCCGGTGCACAAACAGGGCGATAGGCACACCCCAGGTGCGCTGACGGGAGATGCACCAGTCCGGGCTGGCTTCCAGCATGGAATCAATGCGGGCCTTGCCCCAGCCGGGAATCCACTGCACCTGATCGGCGGCCTTCTTGGCGTGATCGAGCAGGTCGTTCTGCTGCATGCTGACAAACCACTGCGGGGTTGCCCGGTAGATCAGCGGCGTCTTGGTGCGCCAGCAGTGGGGGTAGCTGTGCACCAGCTTGCCCTCGTGCAGCAGCGTGCCCTTCTCTTTCAGGTAGGCGACAATTTTGTCGTCCACCTTGTACACGTGCTCACCGGCGAATACGGGCACACTGTCCCGGTAGACGCCGTTCTCATCCACGTAATTGAGGGTGTCGATGCCGTATTTCTTGCCCACCAGGAAGTCATCCGGGCCGTGGTCCGGGGCGGTGTGCACACAGCCGGTACCGGCGTCGGTGGTGACGTGGTCACCCAGCACGATGGGCAGGGTCTTGTCGTAGAAGGGGTGGCGCACCTTCAGGTGCTCCAGTGCCGCGCCGCGGATATGACCGACTACGTCGCCCTCAAGGCCGGCGCGCGCCAGCACTGCGTCCTTTAATGCTGCGGCCATCAGCAGGCGGCGCTCAGCCACCTGCACGACCACGTATTCCAGCTCGCCGTTGACGGCAACCGCCTGGCTGGACGGCAGTGTCCAGGGGGTGGTGGTCCAGATCACCACGGACAGCTCGCCGTCACCGGCGTGGCCACCGGCGGCGTCGGCGATGGCCAGGGCGGTTTCCTCAGTCGCCGGGTAGCAGACGTCGATGGAGTAGGAGGTCTTGTCCTGGTACTCCACTTCGGCCTCGGCCAGTGCCGAGGCACCCACCACGCTCCAGTAAACCGGCTTGAAACCCCGCGCCAGGTGACCGTTTTTCACGATGCGGCCGAGGGCGCGGATGATGTCTGCCTCGAACGCAAAGTCCATGGTGCGGTATGGGTTGTCCCACTCGCCGAACACCCCCAGGCGGATAAAGTCTTTTTTCTGCCCCTCTACCTGCTTGGCGGCATATTCGCGGCACTTCTGGCGGAAGGTGCGGTGATCCACCTTGGCGCCGGCGCGGCCGATCTTCTTCTCGACCCGGTGCTCGATCGGCAGGCCGTGGCAGTCCCAGCCCGGCACGTAGGGGGCGTCGAAACCGCTCAGGGTCTTGGACTTGACGATGATGTCCTTGAGGATCTTGTTGACGGAATGACCGATATGAATATCCCCGTTGGCATAGGGAGGGCCGTCGTGCAGGATGAACTGCTCGCGCCCGGCGCGGGCCGCGCGGATTTTTTCGTAGAGCTTGCCCTCCTGCCACTGCTTGAGGGTGGCCGGCTCCCGCTGCGGCAGATTGCCGCGCATGGGGAAGTCGGTATGGGGCAGGTTCAGAGTCGCTTTGTAGTCGGTCATTGGGTAGTTACTTCAGTTCTAGACTGGGAATTTGTTCGCCGCGGCGGATTCAGTGGCGATCCGACGGCCGGGGATTTTGTTCGAACCAGGTCCGCGCATCGCGGATATCCTGGGCAATCTGGGCCTTGAGCTGGTCGAGTGAAGCGAACTTCTCTTCGTCCCGCAGTTTATGGCAGAACTCCACCGCCAGCTCGCGGCCGTAGAGGTCACCACTGAAGTCAAACAGGTTGACCTCCAGCAGCGGCTGGGCGCCCTCGCCTTCCACGGTGGGCCGGAATCCCACGTTGGCCACGCCGTCAATTTCAACGCGCCCCGGGGCCAGCTCGCCCGCATCGGTCGCGCGCACCCGCACCGTGTAAACCCCCACCAACGGCGAGCGGTAGCGGTGCAGGCGCACATTGGCGGTGGGCGCGCCCAGCTGGCGCCCCAGCGCACGCCCCGGAGCTACCCGGCCGGTGATCTGGTAGGGCTGGCCCAGCAGGATTTCCGCCAGCTCGAAGTCGCCGTTTTCCAGAGCCCGGCGAATGCGGGTACTGCTGACCCGTTCCCCGCGAATCTCCAGTGTGGCGGTATCCTCAACGGTATAACCCACTTCGCGGCCGATCTTCTGCAGCAGCTGGTAATCGCCGCTGCGGTCGCAACCGAAGCGGAAGTCGTCGCCCACCACCAGGTGGCGGATATCGAGGCCATCCACCAGCACCTGGCGGATAAAATCTTCCGCACCCAGGGTGCGCAGGTGCTCATTGAATTGCAGGCAGAGTACCCGGTCGACGCCGGCCTCAAACAGGGCCAGCACTTTCTCCTTGAAGCGCATCAGCCGTGCCGGCGCCTTTTCTCCGGAAAAATATTCGTGGGGCTGGGGTTCGAAAATGATGGCCACCGAGGGCACGCCACGCTCCCGCGCGCGCTCGCGAACCTGCGCAATAATCGCCTGGTGACCGCGATGCACCCCATCGAACGAGCCGATGGTGGCCACACAGCCGCGGTGGCGGGGGCGCAGGTTGTGCAACCCGCGGATCAGTTCGCGCTCCTGGACCAAGGGGCCTTCCCATCCTCACAAAATTGAGCGCCGCAGTATAGCGGATTCAGGGGGGGCGGTCAGTGGCCGCGGCCGCTAGCCCTGCGCGCGGAAATGGCGCGGCCGCAGACCGCTGGCGACCAGCACCAGCAGGTAGGCGCCACCGCCAGCGGCAACCAGCACACCCATGCGCCAGGCGCGCTCCCACCAGCCCCAGTCGCTCCAGGACGGCCAGGCCGCCAGACCCGCCAGCAGCACGGCCACCATCGCCAGGTTCGCCACCACAAGGCGCAGCAGGAATAGCCGCCAGCCCGATTGCGGGCGATAGACCGCATCCCGCCGCAAGCCCTTGAACAGCAGCCAGGCATTCAGCGCCGCCTGGGCGGCGGTCGCCAGCGCCAGCCCCATATGCCCGAGCTGCAAATAGTGGTTCAGAGGGATCACAAAGGCGAGGCTCAACAGCATCTTGGCGGCGATGGCAATCAGCCCAAACCGCACCGGGGTATAGGTATCCTGCCGGGCGAAATACCCCGGCGCCAGCACCTTGATCAACATAAAGCCCAGCAGACCCAGCGCATAGGCGCGCAGCGACCAGGCGGCCATCGCCATATCCCGCGGCTCCATGCGGCCGTACTGGAACAGAGTGGTCAGTAGCGGCTCCGCCAGCACAATCAGGGCCAGCGCCGCCGGCAGGGAAATCAGGGTCACGGAGCGCAGGGCCCAGTCCAGGGTTTGACTGAAGCGCTGCGGGTCGCCGCCCACATGCTGGCGCGACAGGTTCGGCAGTATCACCGTGGCCACCGCGACGCCGAAGACCCCAAGGGGCAGTTCGACAAGGCGGTCAGAAAAATACAGCCAGGAAACACTGCCGGTGGGCAGGAAGGATGCCAGTACCGTGTCCAGTACCAGGCTGATCTGGGTTACCGAGACGCCGAAGATCGCCGGCGCCATCAGGCGCAGAATCTTGCGCACCCCCGGGTAGTTCCAGTCCCACTTCGGCCTGGGCAGGAGCCCCATGGGCGCAAGAAACGGCAACTGGAACAGCAACTGCACCACCCCCGCCGCGAGCACCCCCCAGGCGAGCGCCATAATCGACGGCTCGAACCAGCGGGTACCGAGTACGGCGGCGCCGATCAGCACCAGATTGAGCAGCACCGGAGTCAGGGCGGGAATGGCAAAGCGATCAAAGCTGTTGAGAACCGCGCCAGCAAAACCGGTCAGGGATATCAGCATGAGATAGGGGAAGGTGATGCGCAGCATCTCCGTCGCCAGCGCGAACTTTTCCCGCTCGCTGCCGTCCCACCACCAGCCGAGAGCGAAAATTCCCGCCACCAGTGGCGCGCACAGGACCCCGAACAGGGTCACCAGCAGCAGCGTGCCGCCGAGGGCGCCGGCCACCCGGTCGTTCAGCTCCCGGGCGGCGGCCAGACCGCCCTTCTGCCGATACTCCGCCAGTACCGGCACGAAAGCCTGGGCGAAGGCACCCTCGGCAAACAGGCGGCGAAAAAAATTGGGGATCTTGAACGCGACAAAAAAGGCATCGGCGGCATCACCGGCACCGGCAAAGCGGGCAAAAACCATATCCCGGGCCAGGCCGAGAACCCGCGACAGCAGTGTCGCCCCGCCGACCACTGCACTGCCGCGCAACAGGCCCGGAGCCCGGCGAGGGCTGCTGTTTTCATCACTGGCGGACTCTGCTGACAAGGCGCTGGCTCCCGAAAATGGCTCTGCTGGAATGGCCGGCAAGTCTACCGTAAAAAACCGTGCGGGATCGCCGATGAAGCGCATATTCGCCTGCCGGTGCGCAACCGGCAAACTATACTCAGGGAGAGCGAAACCCACGCCGAGCGGGACCATTGGCGTAAGGAGATGACGGATGACCATCAACGCATTACTGATCGCCCTGGCGCTGGCAGTCCTGCTGTATGTAACGGTGGCCTTGGGGCCACGCCCGAAGCGGATTCGGGTTCAAATCGAGACCCCCAGAGACCAGCGGTTTCGACGCCGGCACTGAGCCGCACAAGCCAGGGCCTGCCATAACGGCAACGGACGTTGAGACATGGCGGCAGGGCAACGAGGCGGCAGGGCAACGAGGCGGTAGGGCAACGAGAGCCGAGCAAGGGTGGCGGCCCAGATAGCTGCACCGATAGCTGTTTCGATAGCCGCCCAGCGGAAGCCGTTAGCCGTTAGCCGTTAGCCGTTAGCCGTACATTGGAAGCTGGTCAGCGCAAATTAGGGCACGGAAGCAGCCTCGGGCACGCCTCGCCAATCCCGCACGGCGTGTGTTTGCGGCGCTTTTCTCTTTGGGTTCCCCTATTCTTCCAGGAAGCGCCGAAGGAATGCCTAAGGGAAGTCTAAGGGAGGCCTAAGGGAGGTCTAAGGCGAGCCTGAAGAGCCCCTAAGGAGCCCCTTATAAGGCAAGGCTCTGAACGACCAGGCCACTAGGTAGCAGACAACAGACTTAGACAGCGGCCTTAGGCAACGGACTTAAACAACAGGACATCGGCCGGAAAGGAAAACGTGCCAGATCAAAAAACTGCAATAAACTACAAAGAGAATGTGTGCGAAAACCGGCACTATTAACTAACAGCCACAGGATCAACAGCTACAAGGGCAACCGCTGTAAATGCAACATAGCTGCAACAGCTCTAGCCACCAGCTACAAGAGGCACAAGAGACAACCATGCTGGCATCACAACTGACAGAGAGCCGCAGCGAGCTGGAAAACCTGGCCTACCAACTGGATACGGCGCACCTCTCGGCAAACGATGCCAACCAGCTCGCCATCGACAGCCTGCAATTCCAATTGTTTTTCATCACGGGTGACGACCAGCTGGCGGACAGTCAGCTACGCCAGGTCACCACACTGGCCGAGTTCCTGCAACGCTACCCGCAGCTACAGGTATGCCTGGAGGGGCATGCCGACCCCCGCGGCAGTGATGGCTACAACAATGTGCTCTCAGACCAGCGCGCCCTCAGCGTTCAGCGGGTTCTGATTGCCAGCGGAGTCGACAGCGCTCGCATCCAGCGCAAAGCACTCGGCGCGACCCTCTCCCAGGCCCCACAGGGCGATATCGACGCCTACGCCATGGAGCGCCGGGTCGACATCCACATCGCGCAGCCCTAGCTCTAGTCGCAATTGCTGACATCAGACCAGAGGCAGGCGCTAGCCGCCGGACTGCTATCAGGGGCCTTTTATCTGCGCGCCCTGACTGCTGAAGCCGTTAACACCGAGCCTGCCCAGCCCCCGCAATCCGGCCCTCCCCAGCCCGCGCCGCCCCGCGCCTCAGCCCACACAGGCACAGCGCGCAAGAGGGCAACCCACGACAAGGTTCCGACCACCCCCGGAAGCGGTTGACAAACAACCAACTGTGGGGATAATGTCGCGTCCCAATCGGGCCCCGGCCCGTCAGTTACAGAGTTTTTGAGATTCCAACAGGAGCAACCGGTGGCCAACTCACCTCAAGCGAAGAAGCGCGCGCGCCAGAACGACAAGCGCCGTAATCACAACGCCAGCCTGCGCTCCATGGTGCGCACCTACATCAAAAAGGTAGTTGCGGCCATTGATGCAGGTGATGCAGAAAAAGCCAAGACAGCCTACGCGGAAGCGGTACCGGTCATCGACCGCATGGCGGACAAAGGCATTATTCACAAGAATAAGGCCGCCCGTCACAAGAGCCGCCTGAACGCCAAGATCAAAGCCCTGGCTGCCTGATCCGCGCACAGAACACAAAAAACCCCGCCAATGGCGGGGTTTTTTGTTTGGGTGTCAGGGAAAGAAGAAGCAACAAACCGGTCAGGCTGCCGCCGGTGTTCGACCGATGACTCAGAGCAGGATCAGGTTGTCGCGGTGAATCAGCTCATCGTCACCCCGGTAACCCAGCAATTCCACAAAGCGCTCCGAGGACTCACCGACAATGCGCGCGGCCTCACTACTGTCATAGTTCACCAATCCGCGGGCAATCTCCACACCAGCACCGTTACAGCAGGACACCAGCTCACCGCGACGGAAGTGCCCCTCCACGGCGCTCACCCCCACCGCCAGAAGACTGCGCCCGCTGTCGCTCAGCGCGCGCTGCGCGCCCTCGTCCAGTACCAGCTTGCCGCGCACCTGCAGCTGACCGGCAAGCCAGCGCTTGCGCGCCGCCATCGGGTCCGCCTCCGGCAGCAGCAGTGTACCCAGCCGCTCGCCACTGCTGACCCGCTCGATCACATCCTCCACCGCGCCTCCGGCGATAACGGTACAGGCCCCGGAACGCGCCGCCAGTTGTGCGGCGCGCACCTTGGTGGTCATACCACCGCGACCGAGGCCGCTGCGGGAGTCGCCAGCCATCCCCATCAGCGCGGCATCGCCGGCGGCCCCCTCGCGAATCAGCTCGGCGGCGGGATTATCCCGGGGGTCTTCGGTAAACAGCCCCTCGGCATCGGTCAGGATCAGCAACACCTCAGCCTCGACCAGGTTGGCCACCAGCGCCGCCAGGGTATCGTTGTCGCCAAAGCGGATTTCGTCGGTAACCACGGTGTCATTTTCGTTGATGACCGGCACCACGCCGAGGGACAGCAGGGTGCGCACGGTGCTGCGCGCATTGAGATAGCGGGTGCGATTCGACAGGTCGTCGTGATCCAGCAGGATCTGCGCCGTACAGCAATCGAACTGACCAAAGGCCTGCTCGTAGACCTGCACCAGCCGGCTCTGCCCGACGGCGGCGGCGGCCTGCAGCTGATGGATGGACTCCGGCCGTTTCGGCCAGCCGAGACGATCCATGCCGGCCGCGACCGCGCCGGAGGAGACCAGCAACACCTCGATGCCGCGGGCGCGAAGAGCCGCCATCTGGCGCGCCCACTGCAAAATTGCCTGCCGATTGACTCCGCGCCCATTATCGGTAATCAGCGCACTGCCAATCTTGATCACCCAGCGACGGGTCCCTGCCAGTCGCTGGCGAGCCGCTACGAAATCCATACTTCCCCCGTGAACGCTCGAATGGAGCGAAAAGACCGGCCCTATCAGGCCACTTCAGTGGCGATATTCTATATCGACGTCGTAGTCATCGTCGTCCCAATCATCCTCGTCGTTCTGGTCGGCATGGCGCTTGGCTCGATGCGCCTCGCGCAACTCCTCAATGCGCTGACGAGCCTCCCGCTGCATCTGCCGCTGCGCTTCCAATTCCGCCTCGGCAAGCTCAGGATTGGCGGCTTCCTCCTCTTTGCGCTCCTCCAGATAATCCATCAGGCGCCCGGCCAGCTCATCCGTGCCCGCCTTGCGGATTGCCGCCACACGGAACACCGGCCCCTGCCAGTCCAGCGCCTCCACGATGGCCTCACAGCGTGCGTCCAGCTCCGCCGCCGGCACCAGGTCGGTCTTGCTCAGCACCAGCCAGCGCTCGCGGTTGGCCAGTGTTGGACTGAAGGCTGCAAGCTCCCGCTCGATGGCGCGGGCATTTTCCACCGGATCGGAGCCGTCGAACGGCGCCAGATCCACCAGGTGAAGCAGTACCCGGCAGCGGGTCAGGTGCTTGAGGAAACGAATCCCCAGCCCGGCACCCTCGGCGGCGCCCTCGATCAGGCCCGGAATATCGGCAATCACAAAGCTGCGGTGGCGCTCCACCTGCACCACCCCCAGATTGGGCACCAGGGTCGTAAAGGGATAATTGGCCACTTTCGGCTTGGCCGCGGACACGGCGCGAATAAAGGTGGACTTGCCGGCATTGGGCAGCCCCAGCATGCCCACATCCGCCAGCACCTTCAGCTCCAGCTTGAGCGCGCGTTCCTCACCCGGAGTACCGTTGGTGGTCTGGCGCGGCGCGCGGTTGGTGCTGGACTTGTAGCGGGTATTGCCCAGCCCGTGCCAGCCACCCTGGGCCACCATCAGGCGCTGACCCGGCTCGGTGAGATCGCCGAGCGTCTCGCCGGTATCGGTATCGATGACCGTGGTACCCACAGGCACCTTCAGCTCCAGATCCGCGCCCTTGGCGCCGGTGCAGTTGCGACCGCGCCCGGGCTGGCCGCTTTCGGCCTTGTAGCGGGGCTGGTAGCGATAATCCACCAGGGTATTCAGGGACTCGTCGGCCAGCAGGTAAACGGAACCGCCATCGCCCCCGTCACCACCATCGGGGCCACCCTTTTCAACGAATTTTTCCCGGCGGAAACTCAGGCACCCATTGCCACCCTTGCCGGCCTGTACGTAGATGGGCGCCTCATCGACAAATTTCATGCTTACTCCACCGCAGCTGCGGCTGTTTCTCTCTTTGGCAGTGTAACCTGCGCAACCTTTTCCTACCCGCTCCGCCAGCAGCCGCAACAAAAAAGCCCCGCGATATGCGGGGCTTTTCGTGAAGCTAGGACCAATACCGCTTAGGCAGTTTCGATGGAAACGAACTTGCGGTTGTTGGGGCCTTTCACCTCAAACTTCACAACGCCGTCCGCAGTGGCGAACAGGGTGTGATCCTTGCCCATACCAACGTTGACGCCGGCGTGGAACTTGGTGCCGCGCTGACGCACGATGATGTTGCCAGCCGCTACAGCCTGGCCGCCAAAGCGCTTCACGCCCAGGCGTTTACTTTCGGAATCGCGCCCATTGCGCGTACTACCGCCAGCTTTCTTGTGTGCCATGAGTCGTTACTCCTCTGCTTATGCCTTGATGCCAGTGATTTTAACTTCGGTGTACCACTGACGGTGGCCCTGGCGCTTCAGGGAGTGCTTACGACGGCGGAACTTGATGATTCTCACCTTCTCGCCGCGGCCGTGGCTGACCACTTCCGCAGTCACTTTAGCGCCGTCTACGACGGGAGCGCCGATGTTGATCTTGTCGCCGTCGACAACCATCAGCACCTTGTCAAAATCGATGGAATCGCCGGTTGCAACTTCCAGCTTCTCCAGGCGAAGGACTTCGCCCTCTTCTACGCGGTGCTGCTTGCCACCGCTCTCAATTACAGCGTACATATCTCTATGCTCCGGATGGACGACACGAAGCAGCGGGCAGACGCCAGAATCTGGCAGTCACCACCCCGCATTTCAGGAGCTTGCGCCGTGTGTTTAAACAGCTTTACCGTGACGAGCCTCGAAGGCGGATCAAACGGGGCGCAGATTCTAATCAATTCCCTTGATTGATACAATAGTGCCCGCGCCGCAGCGACGGCGACAACCCTAACAAGCAGCCTCATATAAGCAGTAGCACAAGGATCCCCCAATGTTGCCTTTCCACCGGGTCGCCGCGGACGACTTCGCCGCGGTCAATCAGCGCATCCTCGACCAACTGCATTCGGACGTTCCCCTGGTGGAAAACATCGGCCACTACCTGGTGGAAGCCGGCGGCAAGCGCCTGCGGCCACTGCTGGTACTGCTCTGTGCCCGCGCATCCGGCTATCAGGGGCAGAATCACATCGACCTGGCGACCGTTATCGAGTTTATCCACACCGCCACCCTGCTCCACGACGATGTGGTCGACACCTCCGAGCGCCGCCGCGGCCGACTGACCGCCAACGCCCAGTGGGGCAACGCCCCGGCGGTGCTGGTGGGCGACTTCCTCTACTCCCGCGCCTTCCAGATGATGGTCGCCCTCAAGGATATGGACATCATGGCGGTGCTGTCCGACACAACCAACACCATTGCCGAAGGCGAGGTGCAACAGCTGGTGAACGCCGGCGACCCACAGGTCAGCGAGGAAAATTACCTGACGGTGATTCACAAGAAGACCGGTGCCCTGTTCGAGGCCGCCTGCGAGACCGCTGCGGTACTGGCGGGCTGCAGCCTGGAGGAGCGCAGCGCGCTCAAGCTCTACGGTCGCCAGCTGGGCCTGGCCTTCCAGCTGGTGGACGACGCGCTGGACTACCGCGGCAACCCGGAAGAGCTGGGCAAGAATGTGGGGGACGACCTGGCGGAGGGCAAACCCACCCTGCCACTGATTTACACCATGGCCAGGGGCACGGCGGAACAGGCAGCGCTGGTGCGCGAGGCCATTGTGCAGCGCAGCGCCGAGCGCCTGACGGACATCGTCAGCGCGATCAACGCCTGCGGCGCGCTGGATTACACCATGGAGCAAGCGCGCGCAGCCGTCGACCACGCCAAGAATCACCTGCAGTTCCTGCCGGAGAGCGAGCAGAAGACGGCGCTGCAGCAGCTGGCCGACTTCGCCATCGAGCGGACGGTGTAGCCCCCGCCATTGCCGCAAAGGGTCGGCGGCCATCGCGCCGCCACTCTGGTTCTACTGCGCGCCATAGCCAAGAAATAAAAAGGGCGAACACTAGGTTCGCCCTCTCCACATCCATGATCGCTGCGCGTCAGCTGCGAATCAGCGCCAGCAGCTCCGCGGTTTTTTCCCGCATCAAAGCCTCGTCGCCACGGGACTCCACATTCAGGCGAACCACCGGCTCGGTATTGGACATACGCAGGTTGAAGCGCCAGTCGGCGAAGGCCACGCTGAGGCCGTCCACATGTTCGACACTGACGGCATCCGCGGCGTACTTTTCCTCGGCGGCCTGCAGCAGTGCCGCGGGATCTTCCACCTTGGAGTTGATTTCGCCAGAGCAGGGGAAGGCGGCCATGCGCTCGCCCACCAGCTGTGACAGCGGCTTGCCGCTGCGGCTGACCAGCTCCGCCACCAACAGCCACGGAATCATACCGCTGTCGCAGTAGGCGAAGTCGCGGAAGTAGTGATGCGCACTCATCTCGCCACCGTAGATGGCATCCTCCTTGCGCATCCGCTCCTTGATGAAAGCGTGGCCGGTCTTGCTCTGTACCGGATCGCCGCCGGCGTTACGCACGATAGCCTCGGTGTTCCAGGTCAGGCGCGGATCATGCACGATTTTGGCGCCCGGCTGCTTGAGCAGGAAGGCCTCCGCCAGCAGGCCGACCACGTAGTAGCCTTCAATAAACACGCCGTTCTCGTCGAAGAAAAAGCAGCGGTCGAAGTCGCCATCCCAGGCGATGCCAAAATCGGCCCCGCTGTCCTTGACCGCCTGCGCGGTGGAGTCGCGGTTTTCCGGCAAGATAGGGTTGGGGATGCCATTGGGGAAATTGCCATCGGGCTCGTGATTTACGCGCACGAAGTCGAACGGCAGGTGTGGCGCCAGCGCATCCACCACCATGCCCGCGCCGCCATTACCGGCATTCACCACCAGCTTCAGGGGCTTGAGCTGCGCGACATCAACGTAGCCCAGCAGGTGCGCGACAAAATCGTCGCGGTGCGCGAAGCGCTTCAGTTCACCGCGCTGTTCAACCGGCGCAAAGTCGTTCTCCTCCGCCAGCCGCTGGATATCCTTCAGGCCGGTATCGCCGCTGATGGGGCGACTGCCGGAGCGCACGAACTTCATGCCGTTGTAATCCATGGGATTGTGACTGGCGGTCACACAGATGCCGCCGTCAAAGTCGCCGTGGAAAGTGGCGAAGTAAACTTCCTCGGTACCGCACTCACCGATATGGAATACATCGGCACCGGCATCCATCAGGCCGTTGGCCAGGGCCTCGGTGAGCTGTGGGCTGGTCAGGCGAATATCGTGACCCACCACCACCCGCCGCGCATTGAGAAACTGGGCGAAAGCGCGACCCACTCGATAGGCCACATCTGCATTCAACTCATCGGGGACACGGCCGCGCAGGTCGTAGGCCTTGAAACAGGTCAGTGCACTCATGGCATCGTTTCCTTGTTACTTCTCATTACTGCTCGTGTTGCGCCTGTTCCGGCAGGTAGACGTTTTCATAGACGAAATTGGTGGCCTCGACAAAACCATCGACGGAGCCACAGTCGAAACGGCGCCCCTTGAAGTTGTAGGCCAATACGCAGCCGCGCTGGGCCTGGGCCAGCAGGGCATCGGTAATCTGCACCTCACCATTCTTGCCCGGCGGTGTCTCGCGGATCAGATCGAAGATATCCGGGGTGAGGATATAGCGGCCGATGATGGCCATATTGCTGGGGGCCTCGTCCGCCGGCGGCTTCTCCACCATATCGGTGACCTGCCACAGGCCCGGCTTGATCTCGTTGCCGGCGATAACGCCGAACTTGTGGATCTGCTCCCGCGGCACCTCTTCCACCGCCACGATACTGCAGCGGAACTGCTTGTAGAGCTCCACCATCTGCCCCAGCACGCCCATACCGTCGTTCAGACACAGGTCATCCGCCAGCACCACCGCGAACGGCTCGTCGCCCACCAGACGCTGCCCCTGCAGGATGGCATCGCCGAGGCCGCGCATTTCGCCCTGACGTGTGTAGGAGAAGCTGGCCTTGTCGATCACTCGACGGACGCTGTCGAGATAGCGCTCCTTGCCGGTACCGGAGATCTGGTGCTCCAGCTCAAAATTGGTATCGAAATGATCCTCGATGGCGCGCTTGCCGCGACCGGTCACGAAACCGATCTCGCTGAGCCCGGCCTCAATGGCTTCTTCCACCCCATACTGGACCAGAGGCTTGTTCACCAGCGGCAGCATTTCCTTCGGCATGGCCTTGGTGGCGGGCAGGAACCGGGTGCCGTAACCGGCCACCGGAAAAATACATTTCTTCAGCATTGTTACTGGGTCCCCATATTTTTCTAATTAACAGCGCATTCTTTTAGAGGCTGCGCAACTTATCACACTTCCGCGGCGCAATTCAGTCACAGCCCCATTTCACCCCGTTACGCGTGTCAGGCGCCGCTTTCAGGGTGGGCATTTGCGGCAGCGAACCACTGCGAATTAGTCAGCAAGGCCCATGCCAGCCCCAAACAGGTCGGTGACCGACTGGACAAGTACCCCCCAGGGCTTAGAATGCCCGCTGTGTAAAAACGCCCAAAACCGGGGACAAAATGAGTAATTTCGTTCAGAAAAATAGCTATACCCGCGAAGAACTGCTGACCTGCTCTCAGGGTGAAATGTTTGGCCCCGGCAACGCCCAGCTGCCCGCGCCCAACATGCTGATGCTCGATCGCATCACCCACATCTCCAAAGAGGGCGGCGCCTGCGGCAAGGGTGAGCTGATCGCCGAGCTGGATATCCACCCGGACCTGTGGTTCTTTGACTGCCACTTTCCCGGCGACCCGGTAATGCCCGGCTGCCTGGGCCTGGACGCCATGTGGCAGCTACTGGGCTTTTTCCTGGCCTGGAAGGGCAACCCCGGCCGCGGCCGTGCCCTGGGCTGTGGTGAGGTCAAGTTTACCGGCCAGATCCTGCCCACGGCGAAGAAAGTCACTTACCATATCCAGCTGAACCGGCTGGTCGAGCGCAAGCTGGTGATGGGCATTGGTGACGGTACCGTCGCGGTGGACGGCCGCGAGATTTACAGCGCCAAAGACCTGCGGGTCGGCCTGTTCACCCGCACCGATAACTTTTAAGAAGTCCGGCGGCTGAAGCGCCGAGTAAACAATAACAACGACCACAGTCGACAAGTTTTACGGAGACCATTATGCGTCGGGTTGCGATCACCGGAATGGGCATTACGTCCTGCATTGGCACCAACCTGGAGGCGGTGACCGCATCCTTGAAGGAGGGCCGCAGTGGTATCCGCTTTCAGGAGGAGTACCGCGAACTGGGGCTGCGCAGCCAGGTCGCAGGCCCTGTTGATATCGATTTCAAAGACCATATCGATCGCAAGCATCTGCGCTTTATGGGCGATTCCGCCGCCTACGCCTATATCGCCATGCAGGAGGCCATCCGCGTCTCCGGACTGGAAGAGCGTGATATCTCCAATCCCCGCACCGGCCTCGTGATGGGCTCCGGCGGCACCTCCACCGCCGCCATCATTGACGCCGCGCAGACCCTCAAGGAAAAGGGTGTGCGCCGCGTGGGCGCCTTCCGCGTGCCCCAGGTCATGGGCAGCACCGTCTCGGCCTGCCTGGCCACACCGTTCAAGATCAAGGGCGTCAACTACAGCATCTCATCCGCCTGCGCCACCAGCGCGCACTGCATCGGCAACGGTGCCGAGCTGATCCAGATGGGCAAGCAGGACATCGTTTTCGCCGGTGGCGGTGAAGAACTGGCGTGGAGCCTGACCCACCTGTTCGACGCCATGGGCGCCCTGTCCAGCAAGTACAACGACACCCCGCAGAGGGCCTCACGCCCCTACGATGCGGACCGCGACGGTTTCGTCATCGCCGGTGGCGGCGGCTGCCTGGTGCTGGAAGAGATGGAGCATGCCAAAGCCCGCGGCGCCACCATCTATGCCGAGCTGACCGGCTATGGCGCCACTTCCGACGGCTACGATATGGTCGCACCCAGCGGCGAGGGCGCGGTGCGCTGCATGCAGCAGGCGCTGGCGGGCATGGATGGCAGGGGCCTCGATGGCGGTGTGGATTACGTCAACACCCATGGCACTTCCACGCCGGTGGGCGATGTGGCAGAACTGCGCGCACTGCGCGAGGTGTTTGGCGAGCAGGTACCGCCGTTTTCCTCCACCAAATCCCTCACCGGTCACTCCCTCGGGGCCGCCGGCGTGCAGGAGGCCATCTACTGTCTGCTGATGATGCAGAACGACTTTATCGCCGCCTCCGCCAACGTGGAGCACCGCGACCCCGAAGCCGAAGGCATGGATCTGGTGACCGAACTGCGCAATCAGCAGATCCAGCGCGCAGTGTCCAACAGCTTCGGCTTTGGCGGCACCAATGCCAGCCTGGTCTTCGACAAGGTCTGAGAAAGGGCTGAGTAAGGCTCAAGCCACCAAAAACATCAGCACAAAAAAAGGGCGCAACCGCCAGGGGTTACGCCCTTTTTTTGTGCATGCGATCACGGATCTAACGCTATTGCTCGCTGACCGCCACCGCCCGCTTCCACCGATTACTGGGCATTACTGCCCGGCTTGACACTACCGAGACGCTCCAGCCACAACTCCACCTGCCGGGTCAGCCCCTGGCGCCAGCTGCGCTGCTGGATGCCGAATACATCGCGCAGCTTTTCCGAGGCCAGCACCGCGCTGTGGTTTTCCGCCTGCGGCAGCGGGCTGAGAGCCACTTCCAAGTCCACATCGCAGAAAGACTGCGCCCGCTCCAGCACCTCGAGGCCAAACTCGTGCGCGGTACAGGCATCCGCCGCACCATAGTGGTAAGTGCCGGTCCGCGGCGCCCCACTGGCCAACTGCTGCACCACCGCCACCACCACGCGGCACAGATCATCAAGGGTCACCGGGCTGCCGCGGTTCTGGTCGTCCAGCTGCAGCGGCTGGCCCGACAGGACTGCGGCCAGGATATGCCCCAGAAGTGCCTGCTCGGCGCTATCCACCAGCCAGCCAAAACGCAGAACCGTCACTTCCGGCCTGTCGCGCAGCGCCTCCTCGCAGGCGAGCCAGAACTGGCCCTGCTCCGAGTTCGGCGCGGGCTCATCCTCTTCGTCGTAGCGCTTGCGGGTGCCACCGGGAAACACGCGGTAGGAGGAAATATGCACCAGCGGGCCGCCCTCATCGGCAGCCAGCGTGCGGCTGACCTGCAGAGCCAGGTCCATGGCCTGATCGCCGCCAAGACAGACCGCGTTGACTACAATGGCTCCGGGGCGCAGCTGATCAAGCTCCTCTGCAGTCAGCAGCTGAACGCGAAAGCCGGCCCGCTGCAGTCGCTTCTGCAGCATGCCGTCGACTTTGGCTCCAGAACCGACCACCGCGACGGAGTCCGGGGTATAACCGGTATGGTGAACTTGCACGGCAGTCACTGCCCCTCAGTCACAGCCCCTCAGAAGGGGATGTCATCATCGAAGCTGTTGTCGAAACCACCGGCCGGGGGCTGGTTGCCGCCCTGACTGCCGCCAGCCTGACCGCCATGTCCGCCGCCCTGGGATGGCGCCATCGGCGAGGGTGCCGAGCGGCCCTGAGCATAGTCGCCCTGCCCACCCTGCTGGAAACCACCACTCTGCTGAAAACCACCGCCCTGCTGCTGATAGCCGCCCTGCCCCTGCTGATCGTAGCCGCCCATGCCCTGGTTGGGAGCGAAGCCGCCCTGATCACCGCGGCCGTCCAGCATCTGCATCTCGCTGGCGACAATCTCCGTGGTGTAGCGGTCCTGGCCGCTGTTCTTGTCCTGCCACTTGCGGGTGCGCAGGCTGCCCTCGATATAGACCTTGCTGCCTTTGCGCAGATACTCGCCGGCGATCTCGGCCAGGCGGTTGAAGAACACCACCCGGTGCCACTCGGTGCGCTCCTGCTGCTGGCCGGTCTGCTTATCCTTCCAGCTTTCGGAAGTGGCCAGATTCACATTGGTGACGGCACCACCACTGGGCAGATAACGAGTCTCGGGGTCACCCCCAAGGTTGCCGATCAGAATGACTTTGTTAATTCCCCGGGCCATTGGCCTCTCCTCTCTCGTACAGGCGGACCAGCGGTCCGCGGATTTTCATTCAGTGTCAAAACTGCCGTGCGGCAATCATTGCGAAACCGCGACGGGCATTTGGATATTTATCCAGCAGCATACAACAGGCGCGCCCCCAGCCGCCACCAGAGCAGCCCCCACACAACAGCCAGTGCGAGCCCCAATAGAGCGACCGCCCCGGCGCCGCCGAAGGCATAGAGAAAACCACCCAACACGCCGCCGGCAAAGGCCCCCAGAAACTGCAGCGTGGCGAAAAATCCCGAGGCTGCGCCGCGGGCCTCGGGGGGCGCCGAGCGGGTCAGCTGGGCCGGCAGCAGCGCCTCCAGCAGGTTGAAGGCGATAAAGAACAGCGCCAGCAGCACAATGGCCAGGGCGGCACTGTTCACCCACAGGGCCAGGCCACCAACGGCAAGACCAGCGAAAGCCAGCACCAGTGCCAGCGGTACCCGGCCGCTGCGCTCGGCGAGGCGCATCAGCGGCAGCATCAGTAAAAACGACCCCAGCATCAGCGGAGCGTATAGTTTCCAGTGCTCGGCGCCCGGCAGGCCGAACTTGTCTACCAGCAAAAGCGGCAGGGGAACGAACAGGGCGGTCAGCAGCAGGTGGGAAAAGAAAACCCCGCTGACCAGCCGCCAGATCTCGCCACTGACCAGCAGCGCGCGGAATCCACCGCGATACACGGTCGCCCCCCGGGCCTGTTGCGGGGCCGGGTCCGGCACCAGCCGCCAGGCGATCAACAAGCCCAGCAGCGCCAGCGCGGCGGTTAGCCAGAAGACCGCGGACAGGCCGCCAAGCCCGGCCAGCAGGGGGCCGAGAATCACCGCCAGCATAAACGCCAGCCCAATCGCGGCGCCGATGGCCGCCATGCCTTTGCCGCGGTTCTCGTCCGTGGTCAGATCCGCCATCAGCGCCATGGTGGCGGCGGCGATGGCGCCACAGCCCTGCAGGACGCGCCCGGCGATCAGGCCGTAGACCGAATCCGTCTGCGCCGCCACCAGACTGCCGATCGCAAAAACCGCAAGCCCCATGTAGATCACCGGTTTGCGCCCCCAGCGATCGGACAACATGCCCAGCGGTATCTGCAGCAGGGCCTGGCTGAGGCCATAGGCCCCCAGGGCAACGCCGAGCAGGGCAGGGGTACTGCCCTGGTAATCCGCCCCATAGACCGACAGCACCGGCAGCACCATGAACAGGCCGAGCATACGAAAAACGTACAGGGAGGCGAGACCCGCAAGGGCGCGGCGCTCATTGCTATTCATGAAGTGATCCGGGCGACGACTGTGGGTTGACGACAATGGGTTGAGGGCGCGCATTGTACCAGTGGCGGGGGAATTGGTCAGTGGTTACTCAATCGGCACCCGAACCGGCCCGCCAGCGGCGAAACCTGGGCCCAACAGCGCAGCAGAAAGGTGGGGATCTGCGGGCCGCCCCCCTACCGTAAACAGGTGTGCCAGAGAAAACCCGACCCCCGGGTTTTGGCACACTTCGCTGCGGGCTTATACTTGCCTGTTTTTCCGCCCAGACAATAGGTAGAGCGTGGACACGATTTATGTACGGGGTGCGCGCACCCACAACCTGAAGAATATCGATCTGGATATTCCCCGCGACAAGCTTATCGTGATCACCGGACTGTCCGGCTCCGGTAAGTCCTCACTCGCATTCGACACGCTCTATGCCGAAGGGCAGCGCCGCTACGTGGAGTCCCTCTCCACCTATGCCCGCCAGTTCCTGTCGATGATGGAGAAGCCGGACGTTGACACCGTCGAGGGCCTGTCGCCGGCGATCTCCATCGAGCAGAAATCCACCTCGCACAATCCCCGCTCCACCGTCGGCACCATCACCGAGATCTACGATTATCTGCGACTGCTGTTCGCGCGGGTCGGCGAGCCCCGCTGCCCGGACCACGGCAAGCCGCTGCAGGCGCAGACCATCAGCCAGATGGTGGATCAGGTGCTGGCCCTGCCTGAGGGCACCAAGATCATGCTGCTGGCGCCGGTGGTGCGCGACCGCAAAGGCGAACACCTGCATGTGTTCGAACGCCTGCGCCGCGATGGCTTCGTGCGTGCGCGCATCGACGGCACCGTGTGCGACCTGGACGACACCCCCAAGCTGGACAAGCGCAAGAAGCACTCCATCGAGGTGGTGGTGGATCGCTTCAAGGTGCGCGACGACCTGCAGCTGCGCCTGGCGGAATCCTTCGAGACCGCCCTGGCCCTCACCGACGGCATCGCTTCCATCGCCTTTATGGATGGCGATCAGGAGGAGCGGCTGTTCTCCTCCCGCCACGCCTGCCCGGTGTGTGACTATTCACTCAACGAACTTGAACCGCGACTCTTTTCCTTCAACAACCCCGCAGGCGCCTGCCCCAGCTGCGACGGACTCGGCGTTAAGCAGTTTTTCGATGAAGAAAAGGTCATCACGGACCCGGACAGCAGTATCTCCGAGGGCGCCATTCGCGGCTGGGACCGCCGCAACATCTACTACTACCACATGCTCGACTCGCTGGCGGAGCACTACGGCTTCGACCTGGATACGCCCTGGAACAAACTGCGCAAGAAAGATCGCCAGGTCATCCTGCACGGCAGTGGCGACACAGTGATCGACTTCAGCTACGTCAATGACCGCGGCGATGTCACCGTGCGCCGTCACACCTTCGAAGGCATCATCCCCAACTTCCAGCGCCGCTACCGCGACACCGAATCACAGTCTGTGCGCGACGAACTGGCCAAGTACCTGAGCACCCAGAGCTGCCCGGAGTGCGGCGGCACGCGGCTGCGGCGCGAAGCGCGCAACGTCTTTGTGGACAACCGCACCCTGCCGCAAATCACCGAGCTGCCGGTCGGCGATGCATTCGCCTATTTCGATCACCAGTTGCAGTTCACCGGCGCGCAGAAAGAGATCGCCGATAAGATCCTGAAAGAACTGCGCGATCGTTTCCGCTTCCTGGTGGACGTGGGGCTCAACTACCTGACCCTGAACCGCAGCGCCGAGACCCTGTCCGGTGGCGAGGCGCAGCGCATCCGCCTCGCCAGCCAGATCGGCGCCGGGCTGGTGGGCGTGATGTACATTCTCGACGAGCCCTCCATCGGCCTGCACCAGCGCGACAATGAGCGCCTGCTGGCCACCCTCACCCACCTGCGGGATATCGGCAACACGGTGATCGTCGTCGAGCACGATGAGGACGCCATCCGCAGCGCCGACTTTATCGTCGATATCGGCCCCGGCGCCGGCGTGCACGGCGGCGAAGTGGTGGCCGCCGGCCCGGCGGAAACAATCCTGCAGTGCGAGCGCTCACTGACCGGACAGTACCTGTCCGGCAAAAAGGAAATCGCCATACCGGCAGAGCGCTATGTGGCGGACCCCGACTATATGCTGCGAATCGAGGGCGCCTGCGGCAACAACCTGAAGAATGTGACCCTGGAAATTCCTGTCGGCCTGTTTACCTGTGTGACCGGGGTATCCGGCTCCGGCAAGTCCACCCTGATCAACACCACCCTCTACCCGCTGGCGGCAACCGCCCTCAATAAGGCCACCACCCTTAAGGCCTCACCCTACAAAACCATTACCGGACTTGAGCACTTCGACAAGTGCGTGGACATCGACCAGAGCCCCATCGGCCGCACGCCGCGCTCCAACCCGGCCACTTACACAGGGATTTTCACTCCCATCCGCGACCTGTTTGCCGGCACCCAGGAAGCGCGCTCGCGCGGCTATAAACCCGGGCGCTTCAGCTTCAACGTCAAGGGTGGGCGCTGTGAGGCCTGTCAGGGTGACGGCGTCATCAAGGTGGAAATGCACTTCCTGCCGGATATTTATGTGCCCTGTGACACCTGCAAGGGCAAGCGCTACAACCGCGAGACGCTGGAAGTCCACTACAAGGGCAAGAACATCCATGAAGTGCTGGAGATGACGGTGGAGGAGGCGCGTGAATTCTTCGACCCGGTGCCCGCCATCGCCAAGAAACTGCAGACACTGATGGATGTGGGGCTTTCCTACATCAAGCTGGGGCAGGCCGCCACCACACTGTCCGGTGGCGAGGCGCAGCGGGTCAAACTGTCGCGGGAACTGTCCAAGCGCGATACGGGGCAGACGCTGTATATTCTCGACGAGCCCACCACCGGCCTGCACTTTGCGGATATCCAGTTGCTGCTGGACGTACTGCACCGCCTGCGCGACCACGGCAACACCATCGTCGTGATCGAGCACAACCTGGATGTCATTAAAACCGCGGACTGGCTGGTGGATTTGGGGCCGGAAGGGGGCTCCGGTGGTGGCGAAATCATTGCCACCGGCACTCCGGAAGAAGTGGCGGCGAACGAGCGCTCGCATACCGGCCGCTTCCTGAAGCCCATCGTGCTGTAAATTTTTCAGCGGCGCGGATTGATCCATCCGCGCCGCCGGCTTTACGCTTCACAGGCGTCAACAAGCACCCACAAGAACCTACCAAACGTCGCCCAACATTCAGCCGCCCTCACCCGCGAAAAGCTTCGGCCGTATCATCTTTGCCAAATCGACCGCGAAGAAACCGCAAGCCATTAAACCGCCGCCACCGACATAGAGCGACGCGTGATTTTTTATGCCGAGCGCTGGCTGCGAATTCTGCGGCTTCGGCGACCGTAATTTCAGGTTTTTTATTCCATCGTTTTTATTTTATGGTCTTTTATTTCATCGCCACCTATTTTTGCGATGACGATTTTTATCCGCAGTGAACAGTCTTGTCGCGTTTAAATTTATGCTGCGTTCATATATCCGTGACACCCGCCCATGATGACTGGCCTGGCATTTTGCTCTACCAGCTATCCGCCCCCTCCTGCGCTCAGCGTGCCCTGAACACTTTCCCGGTGCGGATTTGGCGCGGCTTTGAGCTATTTTTTGTCATTCTTTTTCCCTTTTCCTGTTCGTTCTTTTCGCTCTTTAGCTTTTTAAAGGGCTGGGGCATCGTTCCTCACACTCTGTGGACGGCGGCTCTTGCACCCGGATTTTGTGAACCAGTTTGCCGGGATAGAAACGCATTCAATTTTTTCCATTGACTGAATAGTCTCTATGCGCGGCTGCTGGACGCAGTGCTGACCCGCACTTACCCTTCAAGCGATTTACCCAAAAGCGATGCGGACAGGATGCCGTTGTCGCGGTCTGTTGGACGGCAGCTGCACCTTGCCGCCCCATGAAGTTCGACTGCTGAAGTCGCCTGGATCCTGCCCAGAGAAAAATACCTGTCATAAAAGGGATTCAAAATGATAAAAGCACTCCGCAGTACAACAGCCGCACTTGCCGTTGCCGCCATGACGTTCAGCGGCGGCGTCTTCGCCGAGCCCGGGGACTACGGGTTCTGGAAAACCCTGCGCAACCTCTCCAAACCCCGCGAAGCCAACGCTGCGGTTACAGACACACAAACCCAGGGGATGTATCCACTCAGCGTCGCAGACCCAGGCTTTAACGACGGTTTCGACCCCGGCGATTACGACAACTGGCAGCAAGTGGACGTACCCGCCAGTACCGGAGCCATGTGTGGTAACGGCTCACCCTACAAGTTTTTTGTGTACCGAGTGCCGGATACCAGCAACACCATTTTTTACTTCGAGGGAGGCGGCGCCTGCTGGGATTATGAAAGCTGTTCCGGGCAGACCGGTATCCGCGGCGCCCGCAACCCGAATGGGATTCCGGATCACTATGTGCAGAATATCAACCTGCTCGACTTCCAGAATTCCTCCAACCTGGGTACCGCTGCGGCTTCGCCTTTAATCTATACCCACCACCCCTACGACCAGTACAAAACCGGTGAGTGGAATATTGTCTACGTACCCTACTGCACCGGCGACATTTATGTCGGCGATAAAACAGAGGTGTACCAGGACCCCACCGGGCAGAACCCCGATCTGGTCTTTCATCACAACGGGCTGCGCAATGTGCAGGCAGTGACTTCCTGGGTTAAGAACAACCTGCAGAAGCCCAAGCAGATGCTGGCCGCAGGCTGCAGTGCCGGCAGCATTGGCGCGCTGCTGAATTACTCCAAGCTGCGGCAAGATATGAAAGTGAAGTACGGCTATCTGCTGGTCGATTCCGGGCCGCTTTACAATGCCCCGCGCAACAGCGATGACCCGCAGACCTACCCTTCCCTGCCCCTGCACCAGAAGGTCTTGGACTCCTGGACGACCTTTGCCGACGGAGGAGACCCCAACGCGGAGAACCCGATCAACCTGCTGGCGCACATCACTCCCGGATTTGATAGCAATGCGCTTGCCAGCGTCTATGCAGGTCTATCGAATAAGTTCCCCAGCGACCGTATGGGCATTACCCATTTCCTCGCCGACGGAAACTTTTCTTCGTATTCCTATGAACGGTTCTTCGATGACATCAACACCGACCCGGACGCGGACTCCAGGTTGTCCAAATTGCGCAGTAAATGGCAACAGGACACACATAACAACCTGATTCCGCTACTGGAGCAAACCAGCAACTGGGGCTACTACTTCCCCATGTTCCGCAACTTCAACGAGAGTCACTGCACAACCGTGCTCGACTTGCAGTACGGCGAGATTGCAGAACAGGGACTCAGTACCCGGGATTTTCTTAACAACATCATCAATCATGAAGGGGGCGGTGTTATCCGCGCCTATGAAACCGATCAGGTTTCGGACTTCAAGAACAACAATAACTGGTTCTATGATCTGGTGGGCGGCCTGCTTTAGAAGCAACGACAGGCATTACTCTATAAAAAAGGCCGCTGTCGCGGCCTTTTTTGTTTAGAAAGTCTTCATCGCACTAATTGCCATAGGCCTCCTCTCTCGCAGTCTGCAATCGCTGACGCAGGTATTCCTGACGGCTGAGTCCATCGGGGAAGCTTGCCATCTGCTGCACTTCGCGCAAAATTTCCACTTCCATTTCCTTGTAACGGGCGAATCCCGGCACCTCCCGGTAAGGATCATACGCCTGCAGCTGCCGGTGTGCTCTCTGGCGGTATTCGGCGATGATTGCCGCCGCTCGCTCATCGTACTCAGCCTTGCTGCCGCTATTGCGCTCGAGCCAGGCCAGCTTGATAGCGAGGCCTTCGTAAGCGATGACCCGGCCCTCATTTTCAATCCGTTCAATCAGCTCCCAGGCCTCCCTGTCACTGAGGGCCCCCGGTTCACCCGCAAAGTAACTGCGCAGCGCCTTCTTATCTGCTTCTCGGGACAGATACTTCTCCACCCTTGGATCTTGCAGCAGTGCGCTCAACGCATCTTCGAAAATCACCCCGGGTTCGAGCAAATCCCCTACAGTATTAGCAATCGCCTCGGGCTCCCCCTCGTTATATTCCGTCTGCTGTAGAGTGTGAGCGGAGCCATTATGCGCGCTAGTGGGGTCGGTATCTGGCAAGACCATGCCGGTCACGTAAAACAGCACAGCTGCCATCATGGCAAGCATCAGCGCCCCCAGCGCCAGCCGGTTTCTCATCTTGTGCATTGCTGCTTCCTCTTCAATCCTGTGGACAGGCACAGCCAGTCTACCCCTATGCTGTGCCGGAGCAGACCTGTACAGAGAGGCTGAAAGGCAATAGCACGCCTTTTTAGGGTGCTTGCACCTGGGGATTTACTCGCTGGTGGCGAACTGAGGGCTCAGGGCTCAGGGGTCAGGCGTGAGGCGTGAGGCGTGAGGCGTGAGGCGTGAGGCGTGAGGCATCGAGCATGAGACATGAGGCGCGGGCTGGGACCAAGGCTCACGTGGCCACAATGAGGCTTGCACCAAGCGACGAGTTTCAGTGAGCACCGCGGCACTTTATCGCGCGGGTAGGCCTAAGTGGTCGACGATGCCTCTGCGTAAGAGAAACAAGCCCTGGTCAGGCCCAAGTGAGGGGCTGATCCTCATCCTTGTCCGCGCAGGCGGTCTTCTTCGGCGGCACATAACCTACCCGGGATTCCTGCGGCAGGTTGCGCATTTCCCAATTGGCGACCGCCTCTGCACACAGGCCACGCTGCTCCGGTGTGAGCGCCTGGCCATTTGGCCACTTGCCCAATTCGATGGCGCGCTTGAGGCTGCCGACGATCTGTGGATTGAGGTTGTCTAGCAACTGCTGCAAGGTCATGAAAAGCTCCACGGATGACGCAGGGTAGCGGGTGAATATTCGCTGCTATCGAGGATTATACGCCCGGCGGACAAAAAAAAAGCCGGTCAAAGACCGGCTTTTTTAGACTCGGTATTCGCCGGAGCGAATAACCGCGGCTTATTAGGCCTCGGCAGCTTCCACTGCGTCGTCTTCAACCTGAGGGCGATCCACCAGTTCAACGAAGGCCATCGGGGCCTTGTCTCCGGCGCGGAAACCGCATTTCAGGATACGGATGTAGCCACCCGGACGCGCTTCGTAACGCGGACCAAGCTCTTCGAAAAGCTTCTTGACCGCGTCCTTGTCGCGAATACGGGAGAACGCCAGACGGCGATTGGCAACACTGTCCTTCTTTGCCAGGGTGATCAGCGGTTCGGCAACGCGACGCAGTTCCTTGGCTTTGGGAAGGGTGGTTTTAATCAGTTCGTGTTCCACCAGCGACGCGGTCATGTTCTTGAACATGGCTTTGCGGTGAGCGCTGGTACGGCTGAATTTACGGCCACTATAGCGATGACGCATAACTCAATTCCTTACGACATTTTGCTAACGACGGTGCTGTCTCAGCAAGTCGTGCTGGAGCGGCGCTCACCAATGGCCAGACACCGCTCGGGTTCTTTCTAAGCGCGCGGCCAGGGCCGCGCCTACCAGATACTTACAGGGGGCTCAGCTTGCTGTCACCCTTGAGGCTGGCCGGCGGCCAGTTCTCAAGGCGCATACCCAGAGACAGACCGCGAGAAGCCAGAACGTCCTTGATTTCAGTCAGGGACTTCTTGCCCAGGTTCGGGGTCTTCAGCAGCTCTACTTCAGTGCGCTGAATCAGGTCACCGATGTAGTAGATGTTTTCCGCCTTCAGACAGTTCGCCGAACGAACAGTCAGCTCCAGATCGTCCACCGGGCGCAGCAGCACAGGATCCACTTCCGGCTCCTGAGCGGCGGGCTGGGTATCCTTCTCGCCTTCCAGGTCGACAAACACGGCCAACTGCTGCTGCAGGATGGTCGCGGCGCGACGGATGGCTTCTTCCGGGTCCAGAGTACCATTGGTCTCCAGGTCCAGAACCAGCTTGTCCAGATCTGTGCGCTGCTCTACACGCGCGGACTCCACGCTGTAGGAAACACGGCGCACCGGGCTGAAGGAGGCATCCAACTGCAGACGGCCGATTGAGCGGGTCTCTTCCTCGTCATCACGACGCGCGTCGGCGGGCTGATAGCCGCGGCCACGCGCAACGGTCAGACGCAGGCTCAGTTCCACGTTGCCGGTGATGTTGGCGATCACGTGCTCGGGATTAACGATCTCGATGTCGTGGTCTACCTGGATATCTCCGGCGGTTACCGCACCCGGTCCCTTTTTGCTCAGGCTCAGTACGGCCTGATCCTTGCCGTGCATGACAACGGCGATTTCCTTCAGGTTGAGCAGGATTTCAATTACATCTTCCTGCACACCTTCGATCGCGCTGTACTCGTGCTCAACACCGTCAATTTCGACTTCAGTGACGGCGCAGCCCGGCATGGAGGACAGCAGGATGCGACGCAGTGCGTTACCCAGAGTGTGGCCGAAACCACGCTCCAGCGGCTCCAGAACCACCTTGGCGTGATTCGGGTTGTACTCGGTGACGTCAATACGACGCGGTGTCAAAAACTCGTTGACAGCAGTCTGCATAGCCATACCTGTTTAAAGTTGTATCCCTTACTTGGAGTAGAGTTCCACAATAAGGTTTTCGTTGATCTCTGCCGGCAGATCCACGCGATCAGGAACACGCTTGAAAGTGCCTTCCAGTTTGGTCGCGTTGACGTCTACCCACTCGACATCGCCACGCTGGGCGGAGAGGGAAACGGAGTTCTGGATGCGCATCTGCTTTTTGGCTTTCTCGCGAACCGCAATCACGTCACCGGCCTGAACCTGGTAAGACGGGATGTTTACAGCGCTGCCATTCACCAGAATCGCCTTGTGGGCAACCAGCTGGCGCGCTTCGGCGCGAGTGGCGCCAAAGCCCATGCGGTAAACCACATTGTCGAGGCGTTTTTCCAGCAACTGCAGGAGGTTTTCACCGGTAGCACCCTTGAGGCGCGCCGCTTCCTTATAGTAGTTGCGGAACTGCTTTTCCAGTACGCCGTAGATGCGGCGAACTTTCTGTTTCTCACGCAGCTGAATACCGTAGTCGCTCAGGCGACCGCGACCGGCGCCATGCTGGCCCGGCTTGGTTTCCGCGCGGCACTTGGAATCGTGCGGGCGAACACCACTTTTCAGCTGAAGATCGGTACCTTCCCGGCGGGAAAGTTTACATTTTGGTCCAATATAACGTGCCATCTTGTCAGCCCCCTCTTACACGCGACGCTTTTTGGGCGGACGACAACCATTATGCGGGATCGGCGTCACGTCGGTGATGTTGGTGATCTTGTAGCCGCAGTTGTTCAGTGCGCGAACAGCAGATTCGCGACCCGGGCCAGGGCCCTTAACTTCGACATCAAGGTTTTTCAGGCCGTATTCCTGAGCGGCAGTACCTGCGCGCTCGGCGGCAACCTGGGCTGCAAACGGCGTGCTCTTACGAGAGCCGCGGAAACCGGAACCACCGGCGGTGGCCCAGCTGAGGGTATTACCCTGACGATCAGTGATCGTTACGATCGTGTTGTTAAACGATGCGTGGATGTGGGCAATACCGTCGACAACGGTCTTTTTGACCTTTTTGCGAACAGTAGTTTTTGGCTTAGCCATACCTGTATCCTAAATCCTGTATCAAATCCCCCGATACCCGAGGGCTTCTTAAACCGCGATTGGCAGCGCGATCGCCTTACTTGCGAATCGGCTTGCGCGGGCCCTTGCGGGTGCGGGCGTTTGTCTTGGTGCGCTGACCACGCAGCGGCAGGCTGCGACGGTGGCGCAAACCGCGGAAGCAACCCAGGTCCATCAAACGCTTGATGTTCATGGAAACTTCGCGGCGCAGATCGCCTTCCACGGTGAGTTTTGCAACTTCGCCACGGATGGACTCAATCTGCTCTTCAGACAGATCGCGGATTTTGGTGGATTCAGCGATACCAACCGCTGCCAGAATAGACTTAGACGTCGTGCGACCAACCCCAAAGATATGGGTAAGGGAGATCACGGCGTGCTTGTGGTCTGGTACATTGACACCAGCAATACGTGCCATAGAGGCATACTCCACGTATTGGGAGCCACTCTTGTGTGACTCATCTTAGATTTCGGCGCTGACAGCGACTAAAAAACGGCCTGCGCCACCAAAAAGGCGCGCAAGAATAGCTTTTCAGACACCAAATTGCAATAGCCCGCCCTCTCCCCGAATAAATCGTAGAGAGAAACGGACGACAGTCAACGCCCCCAATTGGAACCGGAATCTATCCTCCCGGCTCCCACCGCAAGCCAAGGCTTGCGGTGTCGCCTGCAGCGGCGGGGGCCGCAGCTGCAGGCATGTTCCAACACCATGCCCACTCCACCATCAGCGGTGTGGACATGTGGCCAACTGTAAACAGCCGACCACCAACCACAGCGCGCAGCGATAACAAACGCTGCGCTGACGCCGTGACTAGCCCTGCCGCTGCTTGTGACGCGGCTCAGCGCTGCAGATAACCCGCAGAACGCCCTTGCGGCGCACGATCTTGCAGTTACGGCAGATCTTTTTAACAGAAGCCCGTACTTTCATGATCCTACCTCAATTCACTTAAACCGCATGACGGCGCCGCGATTAGCGACGACCGTAGCTCTGCAGGTTCGCCTTTTTCATCATTCCTTCGTACTGGTGTGACAGCAAGTGCGATTGCACCTGAGCCATGAAGTCCATCACTACAACCACAACGATCAGCAGTGAGGTACCTCCCAGATAGAAGGGTATGTTAAACCCAACCACCAGGAACTGCGGCAGCAGGGAAACCAGCGCGATATACACGGCACCGACCAATGTGAGGCGAGTCAATACGCTATCGATATAGCGTGCCGTCTGCTCACCTGGACGGATCCCAGGCACATACGCACCAGACTTTTTCAGATTGTCAGCGACTTCTTTCGGGTTGAACATCAACGCCGTGTAGAAGAAGCAGAAGAAACCGATCAGCAACGCGAACAGAATGATGTTCAGTGGCTGGCCGGGGCCCAGCTGCAGCGCCATCCACTGCAGGATCTGCGCACCGATGCCCTCGCCACCCTGGCCAAACCACTGAGCCAGTGTGGCCGGGAACAGCAGGATACTGCTGGCGAAGATCACCGGGATCACACCCGCCATGTTGACCTTCAGCGGCAGATGGCTGGACTGAGCTGCGGGAGCAGCAGAGTAGCGACCGGCCTGACGGCGTGCATGGTTGATGGTGATTCTGCGCTGACCGCGCTCCATCACGACAACAAAGTAGACAACTGCAATCGCTACGAAGCCGAGAACCAGAAGTGTCAGGATATGTAGCTCACCCTGACGGGCCTGCTCAAACGCCTGACCAATCGCACCGGGCAGACCGGCGACGATGCCGGCAAAGATCAGCATGGAAATGCCGTTGCCAACGCCGCGCTCGGTGATCTGCTCACCCAGCCACATCATGAACACCGCACCGGTCACCAGTGACACTACCGCCACAAAGTAGAAACCGAAGGCAGGATCTGCAGAGTAAGCCAGGTTCTGACCCGCTAAGCCGAAGGTCATGCCGATACCCTGGATCAGCGCCAGCACCACGGTGAGATACCGAGTGTACTGGTTGATCTTGCGCCGACCCGCGTCGCCCTCCTTCTTGAGGGCTTCGAGGGACGGAGTCACCGCAGCCATCAACTGCATAATGATGGATGCGGAGATGTACGGCATGATGCCCAGCGCCAGAATACTCATGCGCTCCAGTGCGCCACCCGAGAACATGTTAAACAGGCCAAGGATGGTTCCCTGATTCTGATTAAACAGGTTGGACAGCTTTTCCGGATCGATGCCGGGCACCGGAATATGTGTACCCAAGCGATACACAAGTATTGCTAGGAACAGAAAACGAAGGCGAGCCCAGAGCTCGCCCAATCCCTTACTGTTGCCCAGGGCGTTTACGCCGGATCCTGGTCGTGCCATTTGGGCCTCAATTAGTCTTCTACTTTACCGCCAGCAGCTTCAATGGCTGCTTTGGCACCCTTGGTGACGCCGAGACCCTTGACGGTAACCGCCTTGGTCAGTTCGCCAGAAAGGAACACTTTGGCGCGCTTTACGTGGTTGCCGATAATATCGGCATTCTTCAGCGCTGCCAAATCAATCACGTCCGCATCAACCTTGTTCAGCTCACCGAGGCGTACTTCTGCCGCGAAGCGGGCAGAGTATGCAGTGAAGCCGTACTTCGGCAGGCGCTTCTGCAGCGGCATCTGACCGCCTTCGAAACCTGGACGAACGCTGCCGCCGGAGCGGGACTTCTGGCCCTTGTGGCCGCGGCCGCCGGTCTTGCCGAGGCCGCTACCGATACCACGGCCTACACGCTTGGCAGCGTGCTTGTGGCCTGCGGCGGGAGAAAGATCGTTCAAACGCATGTTATTCCCCCTCCACCTTTACCAGGTAGTTCACTTTGTTGATCATGCCGCGCACAGACGGAGTGTCTTCCACTTCGACGGTGTGACGGATGCGGCGCAGACCCAGACCGGCAACGCACGCCTGATGGCTTTTCAGGCGTCCGGCGATGCTCTTGATCTGGGTGACTTTAATGGTCTTCTTAGCCATGGTCTTACCCACTAATAACCTTTGGTCCGAACCGCTATCAGTTCAGGATTTCTTCAACAGACTTGCCACGCTTGGCCGCTACGTCTTCCGGGCTGTTCATCTGAGACAGCGCGTCGAAAGTAGCGCGCACTACGTTCACCGGGTTGGTGGAACCGTAGCACTTGGCCAGTACGTTGTGCACGCCCGCCATTTCCAGTACGGAGCGCATGGCACCGCCGGCAATGACACCGGTACCCTGAGAGGCCGGCTGCATGTATACCTTGGAACCACCGTGCACACCCTTGGTGGCGTACTGGATAGTGTCGCCATTCAGTTCAACCTGAATCATGTTGCGACGCGCAGCTTCCATCGCCTTCTGGATAGCGACCGGTACTTCGCGGGCTTTGCCGCGACCGAAACCGACACGCCCATTACCGTCACCGACTACAGTCAGCGCGGTGAAAGCGAAGATGCGACCACCTTTTACAGTTTTGGCAACGCGATTGACCTGGACCAGCTTTTCCTGCAGGCCTTCGTCGTTGCTTTTGTCTTTCTCTCTAGCCATAACTCAACCCTTAGAATTTCAGACCGGCTTCGCGGGCAGCGTCAGCCAGAGCCTTTACACGGCCGTGGTATTTGAAACCGCTGCGGTCGAAGGCGACTTCTTCAACGCCGGCAGCCTTGGCGCGCTCGGCGATCAGGGAGCCAACCGCAGTCGCGGCATCGACGTTACCGGTTTTACCAGCGCGCAGGTCCTTATCCAGGGTAGAGGCTGAAGCCAATACCTTGTCGCCATCGGCGGACAGGATCTGTGCGTAAATGTGGCGCGGCGTGCGGTTCACGGTCAGGCGAACAGCGCCGAGCTCGCGGATCTTGGCGCGGGCACGACGTGCACGACGCAAGCGAGATTGCTTTTTAACGTTCATTTCAATGCCCTACCTACTTCTTCTTGGCCTCTTTGCGATACACGCGCTCTTCGGCGTAGCGGACTCCCTTACCTTTGTAGGGCTCCGGCGGACGGAATGCGCGGATCTCGGCGGCCACTTGGCCCAGCAGCTGCTTGTCGCTGCTCTTGAGTACGATTTCAGTCTGGGTCGGGGTTTCGGCGGTGACGCCCTCCGGCAGCTGATAATCGATGGGGTGGGAGAAGCCCAGGGTCAGGTTGACGGTTTTGCCAGACGCCTTCGCGCGGTAACCAACACCCAACAGCTGCAGTTTCTTCTCGAAACCCTGGCTCACGCCAACAACCATGTTGTTGACCAGAGCGCGGGTGGTGCCAGACAGTGCCTTGGCCTGCTTGGAACCATTGCGGGCTGCGAAAGTCAGCTTGCCTTCAGCTTCGGCCACTTCCACATCACCGTGGATAACCATGCTCAGGTTGCCATTGCCACCCTTGATGGCGATGTCCTGACCTTTCAGATCAACACTTACGCCGGCGGGGATAGTTACTGGATCATTTGCTACTCGAGACATACTAACCCCCGCTTAGAATACGGTGCAGAGCACTTCGCCACCGACACCAGCCTGGCGAGCGGCACGATCAGTCATCACACCTTTGGAGGTGGAGACGATAGCGACGCCCAGGCCACCGCGTACGGAAGGCAGAGCTTTCTTACCAGAGTAAGCGCGCAGGCCGGGACGGGAAACCCGATCCAGCTCGGCGATGACCGGTTTGCCCTGGAAGTACTTCAGGTCAATGGTCAGTTCGGGCTTGGCGCCCTCGCTTACGGCGAAATCGTTGACGTAACCTTCGTCTTTCAGGACTTTAGCTACAGCAACCTTCAGTTTTGAAGAAGGCAGAGAAACGCTCGCTTTACCACGCCCCAGGGCGTTGCGGATGCGAGTCAGCATATCTGCCAACGGATCTTGCATACTCATTTATAAAGACTCCTCAAGTCTGCCTTTACCAGCTGGACTTAACCAGGCCGGGAACATCACCACGCATGGCTGCTTCGCGCAGCTTGTTACGGCACAAGCCGAACTTGCGGTAAACAGCGTGGGGGCGACCAGTAATACGACAGCGGCGTTGCTGACGTACCGGGCTTGCATCGCGCGGCAGTTTCTGCAGCTTGAGTTGAGCCTCCCACTGCTCCTCTTCGGAAGCGGTGGGACTGGCGATGATCGCCTTCAGCTCCTGACGCTTTTCAGCGTACTTAGCTGCGGTTCGAGCGCGCTTGTTCTCGCGCGCAATCATGGATTTCTTCGCCATGGAATCCTCTTAACCCTTGAAAGGGAAGTTAAACGCTTTCAGCAGAGCACGACCTTGGTCGTCGTTCGCCGCTGTAGTGGTAATACAAATATCCAGACCACGGAGCTTGTCTACCTTGTCGTAGTCAATTTCCGGGAAGATGATTTGCTCGGTCACACCCATAGAGAAGTTTCCGCGACCGTCAAACTGCTTCGGGCTGATGCCACGGAAGTCGCGGATACGGGGGATCGCGATGTCAACCAGACGCTCCAGGAACTCATACATGCGCTCGCCGCGCAGAGTTACCTTACAGCCAATCGGCCAACCATCACGGATCTTAAAGCCCGCAATTGACTTGCGCGCTTTGGTCACGATGGGCTTCTGACCAGTAATCGCTGTCATGTCACTGACAGCGTGTTCCAGCACCTTCTTGTCACCAATCGCCTCACCAACACCCATGTTGATGGTGATCTTGGTGATGCGCGGCACTGCCATCACATTGTCGACACCCAGCTCTTCTTTCAGCTTGGGCGCGAGTTCTTTAACGTAGAGCTCTTTCAGCTTTGCCATGATAAATACCCAACCTGCTTATGCGTCGACGGCTTCGCCGTTGGATTTGAAGACGCGAATCTTAGTGCCGTCTTCCAGTACTTTGAAGCCCACACGGTCAGCTTTCTGGGTTGACGGATTGAAAATCGCCACGTTGGAGCCCTGAATAGCGGCCTCCTTCTCAACGATACCGCCGGCAATACCCATCTGGGGGTTCGGCTTCTGGTGTTTCTTGATCATCTGTACACCGGATACGATCAGTCGGCCGTCGTTCAGCACCTTGCGTACGGTGCCGCGCTTGCCCTTGTCGCGACCGGCGATAACGATGACTTCGTCGTCACGCTTGATCTTGCGCATTACTCTATCTCCGCTCCAGGCTTAGATAACTTCGGGGGCGAGCGAGATGATCTTCATGAACTTCTCACTGCGCAGCTCGCGAGTTACCGGGCCAAAAATACGGGTGCCGACCGGCGCATGTTGCTGGTTCAGCAGTACCGCTGCGTTTTCGTCAAACTTGATCAGGGAGCCGTCGGGGCGACGCACACCTTTCTTGGTGCGAACCACAACAGCGTTCATTACCTGACCTTTCTTTACTTTACCGCGGGGGATGGCTTCCTTAACGGTCACCTTGATAATGTCGCCCACGCCGGCATACCGACGATGGGAGCCGCCCAGCACCTTAATGCACATGACGCGGCGAGCCCCACTGTTGTCAGCTACTTCTAAGTAGGATTCGGCTTGAATCATCGTCTCTCTCCGAAACTCTTCAATGCGCTAGGGGTTAAACCTTCGCCGCACGCTCTACAATCTTTTGCAAAGACCAGGACTTGCTCTTGGACAGCGGACGAGATTCCTCGATAACTACAACATCACCGATGCTGCACTCATTGTTCTCGTCGTGGGCCTTGAGCTTGGTGGACTTGCTCACATATTTACCGTAGATCGGGTGCTTAACACGGCGCTCGATCAAAACGGTGATGGTCTTATCCATCTTGTCACTAACGACTTTACCAGTCGCAGTACGCTTCAGTTTTGCTTCAGCCATGATTAGTTACCTGCCTTCTCGGTCAACACAGTCTTAATGCGAGCAATGTCGCGACGAGTCTGCTTCAGCAGATGGGTCTGAGTCAGCTGACCGGTGGACTGTTGCATACGAAGCTTGAACTGAGCTTCCAGCTGATTCAGCAGCTCCTGGTTCAACTCCTCAACTGACTTTTCGCGTAGATCTGCAGTCTTCATTACATCACCGAACGCTTAACGAAAGTTGTCTTCACAGGCAGCTTGGCGGCGGCGAGCTCGAAAGCTTCGCGAGCCAGATCCTCGGAAACACCCTCCATCTCATAGAGGACCTTGCCGGGCTGAATCTGAGCTACCCAATATTCTACGTTACCCTTACCTTTACCCATCCGAACTTCGAGGGGCTTACTGGAAATGGGCTTGTCCGGAAACACACGAATCCAGATCTTACCGCCACGCTTAACGTGACGGGTCATTGCGCGACGAGCTGCTTCGATCTGGCGGGCAGTAATACGACCGCGACCGATGGCCTTGAGGCCGAACTCGCCAAAGCTCACTTTAGAGCCGCGCTGGGAAAGACCGCGGTTGCGACCCTTCTGTACCTTGCGGAATTTTGTACGCTTCGGTTGTAGCATCTGCGCACCCCTTACTTAGCAGCTTTCTTGCGGGTCTTCGCCGGCTTCTCATCGGGAATTTCGTCACCGATAACTTCGCCTTTGAAAATCCAAACTTTGATACCGATGATGCCGTAAGTGGTCATCGCTTCAACAGTGGCGTAGTCGATGTTGGCACGCAGGGTGTGCAGGGGCACACGGCCTTCGCGATACCACTCGGTACGTGCGATTTCCGCACCGCCGAGACGGCCACTGACCTGAATCTTGATACCTTCGGCACCCTGGCGCATGGCGTTCTGAACCGCACGCTTCATAGCGCGACGGAACATCACACGACGCTCCAGCTGCTGTGCTACGTTCTGGCCAACCAGCGCAGCGTCCAGATCGGGCTTGCGCACTTCCTCGATGTCGATGTGCACAGGCACACCCATCTGAGCGCTTACCTCGTTGCGCAGACGCTCAACGTCTTCGCCTTTTTTACCGATCACGATGCCCGGACGCGCAGTGTGAATGGTCACACGTGCAGTGTTGGCCGGACGCTCGATTTCGATACGGCTCACGGATGCGTGGGCCAGCTTCTTGCGAATGTATTCGCGAACTTTCAGATCCGTGTACAGCTTGTCTGCGTACTCGTCGCTGCCGGCATACCAAACAGAGGTATGCTTTTTAACGATACCCAGACGAATGCCGGTAGGATGTACTTTTTGTCCCATGGTTTTCTCGCCTGCTCTCTTATTTCTCGGCCACTTTCACAGTGATGTGACAAGTACGCTTAAGAATACGATCAGCACGACCCTTGGCACGCGGCTTAATGCGCTTCATGGTCATACCTTCATCCACAAAAATGGTGGACACCTTCAGCTCGTCAACGTCGGCACCGTCGTTGTGCTCGGCGTTGGCAATGGCCGACTCCAGAACCTTCTTGACGATCGCCGCGCCCTTTTTCTGACTGAACGCCAGGATGTCCAGGGCTTCCTCGACACCTTTGCCGCGAATCTGATCAGCTACCAGTCGCGCCTTTTGCGCCGACAGACGAGCGCCGCGTAATTTTGCTGCTACTTCCATCGTTTTAACCTCGGCTTAGCGCTTCTTCGCTTTCTTGTCCGCAGCGTGGCCGCGGTAAGTGCGGGTAGCGGCGAACTCGCCCAGCTTGTGACCAACCATTTCTTCGTTGACCAGGACGGGCACGTGTTGACGACCGTTGTGCACGGCAATCGTGAGTCCAACCATTTCCGGCATAATCATGGAACGGCGGGACCAGGTTTTAATCGGTCGACGATCATTGGCTGCGATCGCCGCCTCCACCTTCTTGATCAGATGCAGATCAATAAAGGGACCTTTCTTTAATGAGCGTGGCACTGTCGATTCCTCTCTAGCTGCTCAGACGAAGCGCGGCTTATTTGCCGCGACGACGTACAATCATTTTATCGGTGCGCTTGTTCTTGCGCGTCTTCTTACCCTTGGTAGGCACGCCCCACGGAGTAACCGGGTGACGACCACCAGAGGTACGGCCTTCACCACCACCATGCGGGTGATCTACCGGGTTCATCGCCACACCGCGAACGGTAGGACGAACACCGCGCCAGCGTTTGGCACCAGCTTTACCCAGCTTACGCAGGCTGTGCTCGGAGTTGCTCACTTCACCCAGGGTGGCGCGGCACTCAGACAAAACCTTGCGCATTTCACCAGAGCGCAGACGAATGGTCGCATACTGACCTTCGCGCGCTACCAGCTGTACAGAGGCACCGGCAGAACGAGCCAGCTGGGCGCCTTTGCCCGGCTTCAGCTCAATACCGTGAATCACGGCACCAACCGGAATGTTGCGCAGCGGCAGGGTGTTACCCACGCTGATCGGTGCAGCATCACCAGACTGTACGGTTGCACCGGCCTTCAGGCCTTTCGGTGCAATGATGTAGCGACGCTCGCCATCTGCATAGCAGACCAGGGCGATATGCGCGCTGCGGTTGGGGTCGTATTCAAGACGCTCAACTTTGGCAGGGATGCCATCTTTGTTGCGCTTGAAATCAACAATGCGGTAGTGCTGCTTGTGACCACCACCCACGTGACGGGTAGTGATGCGGCCCGCGTTGTTACGGCCACCGGATTTGCTCTTGCTCTCTACCAGAGGCGCGTAAGGCGCACCCTTGTGCAGGTCGGGGTTAACAACCTTGACCAGGTGGCGACGGCCGGCAGAGGTCGGTTTACTCTTTACAATCGGCATTGCAACTTTCCCCTTTACTCAGCAGCTTCAAAATTGATGTCGCTGCCTTCGGCCAGGCTCACGTAGGCTTTTTTCCAGTCGTTGCGCTGACCCATGCCGTAGCGGGTGCGCTTGGTTTTGCCTTTTACGTTTACGGTGCGAACCTGCTCAACGGAAACGTTGAACAGCTTTTCTACCGCAGCCTTGATCTCAGCTTTGGTGGCATCGGTGGTAACCTTGAAAACCACCTGATTGGCGCTATCCGCCAACACAGCAGCTTTTTCGGAAATTACCGGGCCCAGCAGTACTTTGTAGAGTCGCTCTTGGTTCATCCCAGCACCTCCTCAATTTTCTTGAGCGCAGACACGGTAACCACGACCTTGTCGAAACGAATCAGGCTCACCGGGTCGATGCCCTGCACATCGCGTACATCGATCTTGTGCAGGTTGCGCGAGGCCAGGTAGAGGTTCTCACTCACTTCTTCAGTAATGATCAGCGCATCGGCCAGATCAAACTGCGCCAGCTTGCTAACCAGCTGCTTGGTCTTGGGCGCTTCCACCTCAAAAGACTCAACCACAACCAGGCGCTCCTGGCGGGCCAGCTCTGACAGAATGCAGCGCAGTGCAGCGCGGTACATTTTCTTGTTCAGCTTGACACTGTGATCACGCGGCTGAGCAGCGAAGGTTACGCCACCAGAACGCCACAGCGGGCTGCGGATAGTACCGGCACGAGCACGACCCGTGCCCTTCTGGCGCCAGGGCTTCTTGCCGCCACCGGAAACGTCAGAACGGTTTTTCTGGGCCTTGGTGCCCTGACGGGAGCCGGCCATGTAGGCCACCACCGCCTGGTGTACCAGATCCTGATTAAACTCACGTCCGAAAGTCACTTCAGAGACAGCTACAGTGCCTTTAGCGCCTTCGGGAGTAGCGATATTCAGTTCCATATCTATTTCCCCTCAGACTTAGGCTTTAACTGCCGGACGGACGATCACATCGCCACCGGGCGCGCCGGGTACGGCACCTTTAACCAGCAGCAGGTTGCGCTCGGCATCCACACGAACCACTTCCAGGTTCTGCACGGTTACACGCTCAGCACCCATGTGCCCAGCCATTTTCTTGCCTTTCCACACGCGGCCAGGAGTCTGGCACTGACCGATAGAACCGGGGGCGCGGTGAGACAGGGAGTTACCGTGGGTGGCATCTTGCATGCTGAAGTTCCAGCGCTTAATGCCGCCCTGAAAACCTTTACCCTTGGAAGTGCCGGTTACGTCGATCTTCTGACCGGCTTCAAAGCCAGAGACAGTGATTTCAGAACCGATTTCGAAAGCTTCGTCAGAACCTTCAGCGCGAAGCTCAAAGAGACGAGTGCCGGCCTCTGTGTTGGCCTTGGCGAAGTGGCCCGCTTGGGGCTTGGAGACACGGGAAGCCTTACGGTTGCCAACAGCTACCTGAACCGCTGCATACCCGTCAGTTTCCACGGTTTTCACCTGAGTAACGCGATTCGGAGCTACCTCAATAACGGTAACCGGAATGGATGCGCCATCCTCAGTGAAAACGCGAGTCATGCCGCTCTTGCGGCCGACAATACCTATAGTCATTGCATTAACCTCTCAGTGCACGGGGCTTTAACCCACTGCGGCCGCCCAGTTTCAGAGCGTTACACTACCCAGACCTTTTTCGCCCGGGATTCGGTAGTTAATTAAAGTGTTAGCCGAGACTGATCTGAACCTCAACACCGGCCGCCAGATCGAGCTTCATCAGCGCGTCGACGGTTTTCTCGGTGGGCTCAACGATGTCCAGCAAACGCTTGTGAGTACGGATCTCGTACTGATCGCGCGCGTCCTTGTTGACGTGCGGGGAAACCAGCACTGTGTACTTCTCTTTGCGAGTCGGCAGCGGGATGGGACCGCGAACCTGCGCACCAGTGCGCTTGGCCGTCTCTACGATCTCCTGGGTGGACGTGTCGATCAGCTTGTGATCGAACGCCTTCAGGCGAATTCGGATTCGTTGACCCTGCATGGAATCAAACTCCAACTTAATAACCAAAGAACGTCCTTCTCCGCAGCCCCGAGGGCGGGCGAAAAGGAGCGCGAATTCTACGGGCGGAGGCGCGGACTGTCAAGCCGGTAGCGGACTCAATAAGAGGGTATCTGGCGCGGACGAAACTACACTAGCCGAATCACTTTCTACATTGCCAATCGCAACAGCACGACAAGGGAGGGCTACCCCGTGACCATCGCCGCCTCAGTCAGTCAATTTCTCGAAGAACACTCGGCATCCTACCGGGTGATACCTCATGCCCACAGCGCAACCAGCCGGGAGAGCGCCCATGCAGCGGGCATCCGCGAGGACCAGGTGGCCAAAGCCATCCTGCTGCGGGACGCGCAAGGGCTGGTGATGGCGGTCATCCCCGCCAGCAGCAGCCTCGACCTGAGGGCTGTGCACGATGAAACCGGGCGCAACCAGCTTGAGATGGTCGCGGAGAGTGAGCTTGCCAAGCCGTTTTCCGACTGTGAACTGGGTGCCCTACCCCCCATCGGGCCTGCCTACGGCATCACCACCCTCGTCGACAGCAGCCTCGGACGCTGTGACACGGTGTATTTCGAATCGGGAGACCACGAGGGCCTGGTGGCTATGGATGGGCGGGATTTTGACGCCCTACTCTCCAGCTGCCATCACGCCGATCTCAGTAAGGACTGGCCATAACACACCACCAACGAACGGCTCTATCAGCCGCATGCCAGAGATTGTCAGATCCAATCACCTGCCGACCAGATTATGGTTTTCAGTAGCGATAACTAAAACGCGCAAACAGAACCTCATCATCCTGGGTCGGCAGCACGTCTCGCATGGCGGCGGCAACGGTCAGCTCCAGCGACCAGACCCGCTCAGTTAAGGAGAGCCCCAGCCCGGCTGCCGCCAGGGTTTGCGACGGGTTCAGTGATTCAGCCTCGCCGTAGTCATAAAACGCGAAGGCATCTACCGCCACCCCCAACAGCTGCCAGGCATCGTAATGGGCTTCGACCTGGCCATACCAGCCACTATCGCCGCTGACAGCGCTGGGCAGGTAGGCGCGCACACTGGCTGGCCCGCCGAGGGTAAAGGAGAGTGACCCCGGCAGCGCTTCTGCATCACTGTATTGCCACTCTGCCGCGGCGAGACTGTAAAAGCCACTGGCTCCGAAACGGTAGTAGCCGCTCAATCCGCCATTAAACAGCACCTCGCTGGATGCCTGCTGCGCACTGCCCACATCGGATTTGTCATCGAGGTCCGAAAACGCGGCGGTCTGGCGGCCACTGACCTGCCAGCGGCTGCCAATCCATGTAAACGAGGCCCCCAGCTCTGCGCGGACAATGGCGTCGTCACTGAAGACCACGCCGGCAATTTCGGTGGTGGAGCGCGTGTAGCCCAGCGCACCGACCATATCCAGCCACATTCGCTCACCGGACCAGGCCAGCCAGGACGATTCCATGCCGATGCGATAGGAATCACCATTAACATCCGAGGTGGCGAAATCCCCTTCCTTGAGATCGGTGCGAGTTAGAGAGCCGCTCACCCCTGCGCGCCAGCGGGATTGGCCCAGAGGGCGGTTGTAACCGAGACTCAGTGACTGGGCGCCCTCGCTGGCGGACAGGTAGGCGATAGCGCGGTCGCCGTCGTCGAGCAAATGCTGATGCCGGTACATAAAGCCCAGCTCCTCGCGGCCGGAGCTTTCATAGCCATAGTTGTCCGTAAAACCCTGAAAGTAACCCCGCTCGGGCTCCTGTATCTTGATGACAATATCTGTAAGACCAAATGACTCGCCGCGGCGAAGCTCCGCCTGCACACGCGCGTCGTGGACCCGGTTGAAAGCGAGGATATCCGCTTGCAGCAGCGGCATATCGACGGTTTCCCGCCCTTCGTGGCCGCTGAGCCAGCTTTCAAAGAAGGCATCCGAAGTGTATTGATTGCCCTCAAAACGAATTTTCCCCAGCCTGCCCTCAATCAGGCGGATGATGACCACACCATCGCGAATCTCCTGCTGCGGCAGTACCGCCACTGCGGTATACACACCTTCTTGGCGATAAGTGCGGTTCACTTTCTCCACGATTTCCATCAGTTGCGCATGCGCCACTTCGCGCCCCAGGTAGGGAGTCACAATATTCCTGAGCTGCTGCTCGGAAAGCAGCTCCGATTTACTGAAGCGAACGCTGCGCAACAGGAACGCGGGGCCAGGCTTAGTCTCCTCAACCTCAACCGCCTCCACCTCGCCCGTCGAGGCCTCCAGCTCCTGCGAAGCCCGCGCTCTCAGGCGCTCCTCCCGACGCAGGGCCTCCGCAGCCTGGGCCCCGGCATCGGCGCCGGGAATGATGTCCACCCCCGATGGCAGTGACGGGGGGGGCCCTGTCTGCGCCCAGGCACTCAGGGGGAGCGCGCCAAGCGCCAGCAGCAATAACGATGTCCGCGTCCTAACAGCAAAGGTTGCCACAGATATTCACCTCGTTAGCAGGCCCCTGTGCGCCCGCCTTTTCTTTATTTGGTTCTTAATGCACTTCTTTATTCGCGAGAGGCATCACCCGTTATTCGCGAGAGGCATCACCCGGACCGAGCCGGGCGAACAGCCTCAGTTTCGCCGCGCCAGATCCGGCTGCCAGTCAATTTCCGCGTAATCGGGGTTGTCGGCCTCGGCATCGAGCTCTCCGTAATCCTCAGGGTTCAGCCACTCCACAGGCGTCCAGCGCTCGCCATCAGTCCCCAGATCATCAAATCTTGGATTGAACCACTGGCGCCAGAGATCCCGACCCTCGGCCCGCTCTCCCTGCACCGCGTTTTCCAGCTGATACTCGATGGAAAGACGGGAGAAGCCCGTGTCACCCTCGATATAGCGGTCGCTGTCACCCTGGTAGGTCAGCACCAGCGGATCGCGATAGCGCGTCACCTGGGCATTGGTAAGCAGCTGATTCCCACGCACATCCAGCCAGAAGTCGCCGTAGGGAGTCACCAGCTGCCCGCTGACATCCCGCGGTGACAGGTCGACGTTGTTCAGCGCCAGGGCCAGCTCTGCACTGTTAAGATCCAGCGCGGAGTAAACCTCCGCGCTTTCCAGCCGCAAGTCGCCACTGGTGGAGATGGCGCCGTAGTCGGTAAACAGGCGCTCAATCACCAGTCCGCCGGTGTTATCCGCACTGACACCCACCCATTGCGCGGCCACCCCGTCCATACCGGTCAGGGTCAGGAAGGTTTCGGCACTGTCGCCACCATCCAGATTGATATCGATTCTGGGGCCCTGCACCTGCAGCGGTCCGGAAGTAGTCAGGTTCACCTGATTCAGCCGCACGCCCTCGCCACCAATAAAAGTCCCCTCCGGAATGGTGAGTTGCTTGGCGAGCAGGAAGCCGTCAATCCACAGGTATGGGGTACCGATCAATTCCTCGATCTCGACATCGCCAAATGCGCGAATCCGCACCTCACCATTTTGCGCCGACAACAATTCTGCGTAAGCATCATTCAGCAGAATCAGGTTCAGATCACCGTCATCGCTGACCGCGGACAGCCACGGCAGATCCATCACCAGCGCATCACCGATACCAGTGGCAGCACTGAGGTAGCTGCGGCCGCCTGCGACACCCTGCAGGTGCAGGTCGGAATCCGCGCGCCCGTCAATACGGCCATCGCTGCTGAGATCGAAGGCATAGTCTCCGCTCCAGCTGCTGCTGAGGCTTGCCAGCAGCATATCCTCGCGGCTGTGAACGCGGATCGGCCCCAGAGCTTGCAGCGCACTGCCGGCGCCCATGGTCCAGCGATTGGTCTCGATGTCGACGGCGCCTGCCGCATTTATCAGGGTCGCGGCGCCCTGGGTGACATCGCCTACGGCAGTCAGGGACAGGTCGCCACCGGTATGAATGTTGCCCCCCAGCGTCACCTCGCCACCGCTCTGCAACAGCAGGTTTTCTCCCACATTGAGCTGCTGCAGATCCGCATCGCCAGCCAGCTCCACTCCGCCCTGACCGACAACCTGCAGGCGGGCTTCGCTCGCCATCTGCCAGCTGCCCGCACGGGACTCGAAGTCGCCGTGGACGACCAGCTGCTGCGCCTCGGCCTGCCCCATCAGTGCGGCGGCATCCACAGTCAGATTGGCAAACACTTCCGCGTGCTCATTGAACTGGACGTTACCGCCGCCGACAAAGCGGGCATCGCCGTTGCCCACCAGCCCGGCCAGCACTATGTCGCCGGCACTGTTGATCGCAGTGGTAGCGCCAATCTCCAGCAAACTGCCCGCGGCCATCTGCCAGCTGTTCACCGAAGCCAGCAGGTCGCCGCTCAGGGTGAAAGTCTCTGCCGCTGACTGGGTGACATCGCCCTGCAGGCTAAGGTCAGCACTGGCCGCGCTGACATCGCCAACCAGGGCCAGATGATTGCCATCGAGGATGTTCAGCGCACCGCTCAGATCGGCGGCTTCACTGAAAGTGAAGTCGCCGCCGGCGCTGAGTGACGTGTCGCCACCAATAGTCAGCACAGCGAACTGCTGCTCGCCCGCAGTCATGGCAGAGAAGGCGCCACTCAGGTTCACGGAAGCACCGCTACCCATGGTGAAGCTGCCGGCCCTCAGGCTCAGGGTACCGCCGCCCTGCAAGAGTGCGGTCTCACTGATGGCGATGGCTTGGCTGGCCTGCAGGATAATGTCATCCGCTGCGAGCAGGGATTCGCGCAGGGCGATGCCGGCACCGCTGTCGAGCGCGAGCGCAGCGCCGCTGTCCAGCTGGGCCAGCTCCATTGCCGCAGCGGTGGAGAGTGTCAGAGCACCGCCGGTCTGCAGCAGTGCGCCTTCAGCCATGCTCCAGCTGTTCGCTGAGGCCAGCAGGTCGCCGCTCAGGGTGAAAGTCTCTGCCGCTGACTGGGTGACGTCGCCCTGCAAGCTAAGGTCAGCACTGGCCGCGCTGACATCGCCGACCAGGGCCAGGTGATTGCCATCGAGGATGTTCAGCGCACCGCTCAGATCGGCGGCTTCACTGAAGGTGATGTCGCCGCCGGCGCTGAGTGCCGTGTCGCCCTCGATCGCCAGCAGCGCATACTGTTGCTCCGCCGAGGTAGTCACGCCGAAATCACCGCCCACATGCAGGCTCGCCCCGGAATCCATTGCCACACTCGCGGCTTGCACCAGCATGTCCGCACCACTGATCAGTGCATTGTTAAAGGCGAGCGCATCACCAGCGGTCAGCTCGATACCACTGTCGGCATCCACGGAATCCAGCGTCATTGCACCATCGGTACTGAGCTGTATCGACCCGGCCAGAGATTGCAGCAGCGCATCGGCACCCATGCTCCAGCTTGCGGCGCTGCCAGTAATGTCGCCGTAACTGATCAGTGATTGCCCCGCAGGCTGATTCACCGCACCGCGCGCGGCCAGGTCTACTCCAGAGACTGCGGAGAGAGAAGCACTGTCGCCGACAGTCGTGTCACCGCCAAAAGAGATATCTGCGGCATCGACAATCAGCAGGCCGCCGGCGATATTGCCGCTTTCAGCGAAGGTCATATCACCGACAGCACTCAGCGACACATCACCTCCGGCAACCAGCTGGGCAAGGTGGATGCTGCCTGCGGACTGCAACTGCAAGCCGGCCGCGGTGCGCAGCTGGCTGCCGCTGCCGGCGTGGAAGCTGCCTACCGAAGCTGTCGTGTCGCTGATACCACGCAGGCCGCCGTAGATATCGACCAGCACATCGTCGCCGATCACTACCGCACCATCCGCCTCCAGTAATAGAGCGGCAGAGGCGAGTGTGGAACCTACCGTGACGGTGTTAAGGAAAGTCACATCGCCACCGGCGTCCATTTTCAGATCGGCCAGGCTGGTCAGCACACCAAAATTACTGTCGTCTGACAGAGTGAATTCGGCCCCGCCAGCACTGCGCAGCTCGCTGCTGCTATCCGCATCCCAGCCCGCGGCTGTAACGGTGATCGCATCGCTGACACTGAGCTGCTGGCCCGCGGCCTGGGAAACCAGGCCATCGACATCGATCAGCAGAGAACCAGCAACAGCCGTACCCACATCGACATCACCGTTGAAAGCCAGATCGGCTGCACCGGAAATAGCGAGAAAACCGCCGATATCCGCACCGCCATTGAAGGCAATGCGATCAGCGTCCATAAGGGTCGCATCACCGCCTACGGTCAGCTGGGCAAACGCCTGCCCGGCCTGGGTTTGCAGACCGACATCGCCCGCCACCTGCAGCTCGCTGCCCGCGGCCATGCTCCAGCTGCGCAGCTGTGCAGCAGTCCCGGCACTGCCTTTGAGACTGCCCGCCACATCCACCAGCACCGCGTCGGTTACGCCCACAGTACCGGCCGCATCAAGTAGCAGATCACTGCCAACTGCGGTGTCGGCGAGGAAGGTCACATCACCCGCACTGGCGATCTGCAGCGCAGCGTTAATATCCAGCGCGCCGAACCCGGCCCCGTCTGCACCGAGTTCGAAAGACGCACCGTTCGCAGACACCATGCGGCTGCTGGCGTTCGCCTGCAAACCGGCAACCGTCACATCGATCACACTGGCATCCACCACACTGCCGGCGGCCAGCGTCAGCAGGCTGCCATTGCCAACCAGGAAATCGCCATTGCTGTAGGCATCGCCCGCCAGCGCCACAGCGCCGGTGCCGCCATTGAGGGTGATACCAGTTGCGCGCTGACTGCTGCCGGCGATATCGCCCTGGACCTCAAGCCCGCTGTCCGCATCGAGGCTGATCACACCGCTGCCAGCAAGATCACCGCTTACGAGGATGGTATTGCCATCCAGATCGATATCGGCCGCGGTCACATGACCCAGCGTGAGAGTTGCCTGGGCGTCCGCAGCAACGGCGCTGGCATTCAGCTGCACGGCACTGATACTGCCGCTGACACTGTCGGTCAGGTTGAGCGCGCTGAGGCTGATATCGCCTGCGGCTATCAGCGTCTGCAGGTCCAGGCCGTCGATCGCCGTCAGGGTGATATCGCCCTCGGTGCGCAGCTCGGCGCCCGCCGCCATTGTGATGCTCTGGGCATCCGCCAACAGCCGCGCGCTGCCGCCGCTGGAGGCACTGCTATAGGCCACGTCCACGTCGCCGTTAAACAGCAACTCACCGGCGGCCAGCAAATCGAAATCGCCCCCGACGGTGACGCCAGCCAGCGTCATGCCACCGGCGGAGGCATTAAAGTCGCCGCTGCCGATATCCAGATCATGGGTGTCGAGCGCGATATTGTCCGCCGCCAACTTCGCCTGACCGTTGACATCAATGACGCCCGCGACCGAGCCGAGAATATCCCCTGCCGCATACAGGTCGAGCGAATCCGCCCGCAAGTCGCCGATCAACACCAGGTCACCACTGGCATCGATATCCATGATGCCGGCGCTGACCCCACTGAAATTCGCCTCCGAGGTATCGGCAATATTCAGCCAGGCGTTGGCGGCATCAAAAGTGACAGTACCGCCACCGGACATGCGCAGGTTCAGCGCCTGGGCAGAGGAGCCGAGGTCACTGGCGGAAAGCCCCAATAGGCTGGCGGAGATCACGCTCTCGCTGTCGAGGCCGACAATGTCGTGGCTGCTCACCATCCATATACGCTCACCCGCACTGACCGCATCCACCACGAGGTCGCCACCGGTCTGGGTGACATAAAGACTGCCGGCCGCACCGGCCTGGCGCAGCACACCGGAAAGCTGCAGCCTGAGATTGGCGTTGCCCGCGCCGATATCCCCCTGGGTATTGGCGATATACAGATCCTGTGCAGAGATATTGAAGCCGCCCGCGGCCGCGCTGATCGCACCGTTTACAGCCAGGCGCACATCACTGGAGCTGGAAGCGATATTGCCAATGGTGAGGCCACTGGCTGACTCGATATAAATCTCATCGGCGGCACTGACAGTCAGCTCACCGGTGGTATCGATCTTGAGCGGGTCTACCTGCGACACGCTGAAGGTCACCAGATCGCCGTTCTCCAGGGTTTCGATATCGCCCGGGCCCGCTTCCAGCAGCGCGATTTTCTGTGCATCGGTGATCACCGGATTACTGCGATCAATCGCAAACACCAGATCATCCAGGTCTTCGCCGACGCTGCCGCCACTGACGGCAATATGCAGGTTCGGGGCGACGATATTGGCCTCGCGGTTGGTCAGTGTGGCCTGTGCGTCCGCATTCAGGGCGGCGGCGTTAATACTGATATCCAGCTGACTCTGGCTCCACTGGGCGCCATCGATCAGGTTCGCATACCAGTTGGAGCTATCGTCGATGGCAAGCGCAAAGCTGCTGTCGTAACTGCCGGTAAACAGATCGCCGTAGTCATAACCTTCCAGCGTACCCTTTTGCTCAATACCAATCGCATCTTCCGGATTGACGTACACGTCCGCAGACGCGGTCTGGTCGGCAAACCAGTCCTGCAGAGCAAAAAATTCCGCTTTCGCCGCCGCAGTCGCTTCCGCATCGGTGGAGACGTCGTAACGGGATTTGAAGCTGTCCATAAAGGCCGCGTTGACCGCGAAGCCCGCTTCGCTGTCGTCATCGAGACGCTGCTTGATCAGCCAGTAGTTGTGATAATTCGCCGTAAACTGGTTTTCGTAACCGGTCACCGCAATGACACCGGCATCCGCACCCTGAAGATTGAGCGCATCCCAGACGCTTTGCAGATAGGCCAGCTCCTCATCGGATTTTTCGCTCTGACCAATACCGTTGATCAGGCTGCCATTGCCCAGCGAAATCACCACATCTTCACTGGCGCTGATGGTGTTGACCGCCAGATCTCCCTGGGCCTGGTGAATCACAATATCATCAGCAGCTTCCAGGGTGACTTCATTCACATCCAGATTGATGTAGTCGTAGGTTGCGCTGTCGCCAATAATGCCGGCGTTGCCAATACCGCCGGAATAGCTCACCAGATTAACGGTGTCGCTCTGGATATGTATGCCGCTGCCGACACCGACCAGGCCTTTATCCACAGTGCCGACGATGTCATAGAGCGCGGTGAAATTTTCCAGGTTCACCGCCGCAGACTTACCGGTGATATCGAAATACAGCGAACCGCCCCGGGCCTGCAGGGAAACAGTATTCGCGGTGACGTTGAGCGGATCAGCGAGCGCACCCAGGTCACTCTGGCCGGCGTACAGACGCAGCGTATCGGCATCGAAGGATGAACCGGCACCGGCACTCAAACTGCTATTGGTGCGAATATCGGTGGTGCCGAGTGGGTTATAGATATTGCCGTTGACGAACACATTGGCTGTGGAATCAATATCGATACTACCGCTGGCCACCCCATTGAAAGAAATCCCGATGGCGTTATCCGCCTTCACATAACTGTGGGTTTCCATATTCAGGTAGTAGGGGATATACACGCTCGGATCGGTGTTGGTCCAGTTGCTGCCGTAGTAATCCGAATAGCTGTATTCGATGCCCCACCAGTAAGTGCGGATGGTATCGGCATCATATTCCTGGGTAATGAAACTGCTGGCGCTGCCATTGGTGCAGACACCGGGGTTGGCCGCACAAGAAGTGTAATAGCTCGCCTCCACATTCCACTCAATCGCGCCGCCGGCGCCAGTGCCCTGCCACTCGCCCACTGTGTTAGGGTATTTGGCCAGATATCCGTCGGGGAAGTCCGTATAAGTGCGGCTGACACTTGCGTCTTCGCGGATGTAATACAGCTGCCCGGCCAGTGGATTATAGGTGGTGCTTGAGGTGGTGCCGGTACCACCGGACTCACCCAGATAGGTGCCGTCCTCATAACTGGTCGCCCAGGATGTGGTCTCGTATTCCTGAATCTTGCCGCCCGGGCTGTGCACATACCAGTGGCTGTAGTAGTCGTTGCGACTGCCACCGTCATTCATGTTCTTGGTGAAGTTCTGATCGGTGATCCGCACGATGCCTACGGCATCGTCGCCGGCATCGAGAGAATTAATCACCAGATCGGTATTGGAATTATTCTCGATGCTGATCTGGCCGAGGCCATCGCGCACCAGAATCTTGCCGTCTGCACTGGTGGAGGAAATCTTCGCATTGATAGACAGATAACCGCCGCCGGATACCGGCACGTCGTCCACCAGCAGCTGGCCACTGGCTACGTCGTAGGTCAGCGAAATACTTTCAGCACCGTTGATCCTGCCGATTTCCGGATCGAAGGTTTCCGTGACATAGCGCGATGGATCATACTGCGGCGCAAACGGATTCGGCTGGTAATTCGGGTTTTCGTATCGGTGGCTGAGCGTACCACCCGGTGACAGTTCAATCTGGTCACCATCGGTAAGCCCCGCCACTGCGATGTAGCCGGCAATGGCACTGTCGAAGCCACTGCCCACGGTCACCGACCAGTTATTCTCCTTGCCCACCTCGATGGTGCCGTTGATATCCACCCGGCGCGCATTGATAACGACTTTCTCACCGACGATGCTCGCCCCCGGTGCGCCCATGCTGTTCTTGACGGTGCTGTAACTGGCAGAGCGCTCCAGGTTGCCCTGTTTGTTATACACCGGCTGGAATTTCCAGTGGCGGCCGCCGCGGCTGCTGCTGTCGGTCTTGAACTTCAGGTCTACCGCGTCTGAACCGCCATATTCCTGACTGTCACTGAAGCCCCAGTTAAAGAACACATGGATCTTGTTGTAGTCCGCATTGTCGTCACTGGCATTATTGAAATACGCATTTTCATCATTGAATGCACTGCCGCCGATAAAACATTTATTGGCCGTGGCACAGGCATAGAACCAGTTGTTGAATTCATCGATACCAACGGCATCGATCTGCGTTTCATAGCGGTCATTAATCCAGTACTGAACAAAATCGTCGGCATCGGTGGGTTTCCAGCCGCTGAGGAAATTCACATAGGCCGCCGGTGAACGGCCGTAGGCGAGATCCTGGTTGCCGGCGTTGACCACCAGGCTGCCGTTTTCCACCGTCAGATTGATGGTGTTGGCTTCAATTGCCGCCTGCTGCAGCAGGTCGCCCTCTTCCAGGGTGATGTCCACCGTCGACAGCAGGTTGGTAATGTCACCGGCCACGATCACATCGGAATTATTGATATTGCCGCCGGACGGATTGTGGGTGATGTGGATACCGGAGCTGATGCCGGTAGTAGCGCTGTTTTCTTCAAGGATATAGGCGCTGTCGAGACTGGCTCCGCCGGTGACATAGACGTTGCCGCCGGTCTGGTTGGCGATATAAAGGTTACCCACCAGCAGGTGCTGGTCATCGCGGTTGTTGATATCAATATACGCATCGCCGCGCGCGGTGATCTGCGGCGCGCTGCCAAAGCCACCCTGCAGATCGATGGTGTCCGCCACCAGGCTGACGTTGCCCGCCGAGGCACTGATACCGGTCACGGAGACAACATTATTTTCCTGGGCCGAAAGGTCATTCAGAATTACCGACAGATTGGCGATTTCGGTCTTGAGCGCGTTGATCTCATCGGTATAGGGGTTCTCGCCGCTGCTGCCAGAGGTAGTCGTGGAACCACTACTGGCGCTGCCGCCAGTGCCTGTGCCATCACTGCCGTCGGCAGCCGTGCCGGTGGTGCTGGTGCTGGTCTCGGTCCAGGCTTCGTATTCGGTCACCAGCGCCTGCAATTCGTCGATGTACGCCTGCAGGCTGGCGCGGGAAGAGTAGCTGTCGGCCAGCTGCTCGGCCAGCCCGTAGCCGGCGAGGTCGGAAGTGATGTTGCCCGAAGCATCCACATCCACCCACTGATAAGCGTTCTGACCTGCGGTGACGCTGCCGGAGCCCTCGAAGGTCAATACGGAATTGCTGTTACTGGCGCTGGAGCCAAATGTCGTCTCGGTGCTGAACAGCTCCATATAGGGGTTGCGTTCAACCCCTTCGGCATTGGCATAGAGGGTGCCTTCGTTGGCCTCGATATTGATGTGACCATCGCTGCCCACATCAATCGCATTCCCCAGCACCACTGTGTTGTTTACGCTGATATCCGCGTTGGCCTTGTTGCCCGCGGGAATCGGAACTGCTGTCCAGTTGTACACATTGGTGCGGGCGTCGGCGGTAATCTGGTTCTCGCCCAGATAATTGGAACCGCGACCAGCATAGATACCGATATCGTCGTAGGCATTGATCACCACGCCCTCGCCGAGATCCACTGTATTGGTCACGGTGACATCCACATCGGAAACACCGCCGGCCACACCGGCAACGGCCCACACCGTGGTATTGGCCTGGGCGGTGGCTGAGCCGGTGGTATAGGTACCGATACCGATTTCACCAACCGGGTTATAAATCAGCACACCATCACTAAGGATGATGGTATTGCTGGTGCTGACATCCACATCGGACTCGGACCCGGCCCCCTGCAATGCGCCGCCCACTTTTAGCACCGACGAATCGTAGACATAAAAACGGCTGTGGGCATCGAGAGAAATGTTGTGGTCGTATGTACCGTCGAGCCAGGCGAAATCACTGATGGACAGCACGGCGTTGTGACCAATATTGATCGCGGCATCGATGCCGGTCAGCTCCTGATCGGAAACTCCTGCAGAACCGTTGGCGGCGCCACCGGCACCGGCATTGATGCTGGTTTCGAAGCCGGAGCGGCTGGGTGTTTGAATATGCAGCGCGCTGTTGTCCGCGTCGATATCGATTTCCAGAGCACTGAAGCTGACGTTCTGCCCCAGATTCACTTCAACATCGTTGTCGACATCCGTATTGGCCACCGCGCCGGACCCCCCCACTACGGAAACCGTGGTGGAATCCGTGCCGGCAAAGAACTGGCTCTCGTGGGCAGCAGACAGGCGCACCTCACCGCCCAGCACCGGTACAACGGCGTAACCGGAAGCCCAGTCGGCAATATTGATACTCGCCGCTTTATTCGCGCTGCTGTTGTTGTAGCTGTTGGCGTTCGACACTGCAGCGGAACCGGAGTAATAACCGCCACCACCGGCGGTGGTGAAGCTCTGGTTCTCGTCGTAATTGTAGGCATCGAGAATAAAATCGCCGCTGCGCATGACGGCGTTGGAAATGGGATTGCTGCCGTAATCCACCCGCGCGGAGGTTTTCGATTCCGCAGTGGATTCGTTGTAGCCACCGGAAACCAGCCCGACGAAATAACCATCGGCATCCGCGATCTGCACTGCGGTGTTGCGCGCATACACAGCGAAATCATTGTCAGGGATTCGCACCCCATCGCCCACCGTGGCCACCGCCTGGGAGCTGTTGCGCGCGAGCGCCTCACTGCCGGCGATGCCCGCCAGCAGGCCGCCGGACGCGGCAAAGGCATTGGCGTCGGCACTCACATAATCTTCGTCGGAGCCGTCGCCGGTTTCCGCACGGATAATGACCGAGCCTTCGCCGGTGAAATAGGTCCCGTCCGCCGCTTCGGCTTCCGCGCTGGTGTCGGCAATGGCATAGGCGAAGGAGCCACCCATAGCGCCGACGCCGGCCACGGTGACACCGTAGGCTCGGGAATAAACCTCCGGCACCGCCTGCGCCTCGATGTTGACCACCCCGCTGCCGGCGGAAATAGTCCCGTATACGGTGCTGTTCACCTCGGACTCATCGCGGGCATCGGTAACCACACCCTGAATCCCGGCCAGCAGGCCACCGCCCAGTGCGAACGCGGTGGTTTTCACCAGACCGTCCGAATAGGCGTCCACATAAATATTGTTGAACCCATCCACGCCCTGACCGGTTTCGCCCAGCCACGCATCTACGTCACTGTGCTTTTCCGCAAAACCGATGGACACACCCACCGCCGCGGCACCGATGTTGACACTCAGGGAACCGTCGGTGGGATCGTCCGGCCTGCCGGCATCCACATCCCCAACACGCAGTTCGGTGGTGTCGCGGGCGGAAACAGCAATATCCCCGCTGTCGTCGCCCAGCGCCGAAGTCACGCCGGCGACGGTGCGCAATTCACTGCGCACATCGTTGTAATTCACCACCACCGAAGTGCCGCCGAGGCCAACCACGAAGGATTTCATTTCACCGGCGGCGTCATCCTCGGATACGTCTTTGACCTGCGCATCCACGGTGACATTGTTCGAGGTGAGATCGCTGTCGACGGTGGCGATAGTCATGTCATAGAGACGGGTAACCCCCACAGCACCGGCAATACCGACACTGGAAACCTGCGCCGCGCCCAGCCCTTGATAGGTATGCAGCAGGGTCTGCGCATCCACATCCAGGGTATCGGCATCGATATCACCGCCGGAAATTCGCGCCGCCACCACACTTTCGCCGCTCAGTGTGAGCGACCTGCCGGACTCGGTACTGGTGGCGGTGGAAGGTGCGCTGCTGGCTTCGATAGTGTCGCCACTCTCCTGCTCGATCGCGGCAATATCCTCGCTCGACAGGTGCGGGTTGTAGGCGGCGGTGTCTTCCGACATCACGCTGTTGGCGGACTGGCGCGACGGATCAAATTCGCCCTCGGCATCGGTGCCGTCTTCGGTGGTGGTATCCCCCTGCCCGAACAGCGCCACACCGATACTTAATGCGGCGCCCACATTGCTGGAACCGGCACCGGCAATCGAGATCATCGACGCTTGGCGCTGGGCCGTGGCGTCCATGTCCAGCAGTGCGGTATCGATATCCGCACCCACCACTTCGGCGTAGACCTGGCTGCGCCCCAGCACCACGTTGGCCACCGCACCCACACCGGCGCTGGCGCCGACCCCGATCCCCAGGGTTTCCTGATCCACATCGAGGATTTCCTGGGCATTGACGCTGACAGTGGTGGCATCGCTGCTGCCATCACTGCCAATAATCTGCGTGGTGAAGTAATCGTCCGCGCTGTTGTTGGCGGTTTCGTTGTCGTGCAGCAGGCCGTGCACAGCGGCGCGGGTCTCGCCTTTCACTTCACTGACATTGATCATCGCCGCCACACCGAAACCGGTACTGACACCGGCGCCCAGCGAGTAGCTGTTGACGCTCTGCAGGCGATCCGCATCCACGGTGACGTTATCGGCCTTGATCAGGGTGGTGTCTGCGTCGGCGCTATCGTCCAGATCGTTGCCGATCTTCGCGCTGCTGTCGCCGCCGAGAATATTCACCGCCAGCCCAATTCCCGCCCCCACCGTGGTGCCGATACCGACGGAACCGGCAGCGGAGTTCACGTCCTGACGACGCTCCGCGCTGACCACCACATCACCGGCGGTAACGGTGCTGTCGTGCAGCCAGGCTTCGGTGCCGCCCTTCATCAGGTTGATGGTGACCGATGCGGTACCACCAATGCCACCCTCGGCACCGACGCCCGCGGCTACACCGGCGGAGACCGCCTGCGCCAGCTGGGTGGAAGCGGCATCCAGGGTCAGCTCGTCGGCATTGATGGTGGAATTGGCGATTTCCGCACTGGCGGATTTGCCCATATGGTTGGTGGAGAAACCGCCCACCCCGGCACCGCCGAGAGAAACCGCAATGCCGGCGGAAACGCCAAGACCATAATCGTGACTGGAAGCGCGCACGGTGACATCGGCGCCATCGCCGGCGGAAACCCCCTGGTTGATGCTGGCATTTCTGATGTAGGCATCGGTGCTCGATTCGAACACATTGGTGGCCACGTTGGCGGTGATGGCCACATTCTTGCCGCCGGAACCACCCACGGTAATCGCCTGCTGCTTCACATAGCTGGTGGCGTTGACGCCAACGCCGCTGACGGCCTCGGTCCCCTCCTTCAGTTCCTGCGACCCGAAGGCGGTGGTCAGGTCGTCCATGGAAACGTCGCCGTTACCGGCAGCGCTGGAACTGCCATCGCTCTCCTCCGTCGTGGCGGAGAGGTCCGGCAGAGCCGTCATGCCGGTGAGTGCGCCATCGAGAATATCGAAGCTGCCCCCAAGGCCGAGGGCGGTGACGCTGGCATCTTCGATATAGGCCTGGGTCTGGCCGTATTCCGCCGCGGTGGAAATGGCGATGGCGCCGGCGCCACCATTCAGGCCCACCCCCACCGCGCCACTGCCCACCACATTTTCGCTGCTGGCCAGTGCCTCCACCGCCACGTTGCCGTAGGCGTCGATAGTGGCCTTGTCCGCGATTCGCGCAGTGACATCGCCATCCACAACGCCGGTACCGATGGACGGTGCCACAGAGGCCTGCTTGGAGGCCGCGACCCCGGCATCAATGGTCAGAAGACTGTTGTCCCGTAATGCCTCCAGGTAAACATCTGCGGCTTGCAGCGCGGTGCTGGACGCGGAAACATCATCGCCGAGAATTTCACTGGTAACGTCGCTGTCGACACGGTTCACCGCCGCGGCGATACCGCCGGCGGAACCGCTTGTGGAAACCGCCCCGATCCATGCGGTGGATATGCTGTCGGTGTAATCGGCGGACTGCACGCGAATAGTGCCACCACTGCTGCCTGCGGAGCCGAGTGAATTGCTGCCCACGTTTTTGATCGACGCCTGCACCGTCTGATCCATATCGGTAACACTCAGGGCGCCGGCAAATGCCAGCCCGGAGCTACCGGTGGAGATACCGATGCCGATGGCATTGCCCACCAGCAGGTTGGCATCGCCGTCGGCTCCACTGGACGCTTTGACGGTGATATCGCCTGCGGCTTCCAGGTCCACATTGCCGATGCGCGCGCGGGTTTCATGGCCGCTGTCGCCGATCAGATTAAGAGCCACCGCCAGCCCCGCGGCAAAACCGCTGCCGGAGGAGACGGACACAGAACCGGCCACATTGACCAGGTCCATGTCATTCTGTGCAGTTACCGAAACATTGTCCGCGTACACGGTACCCAGATCGTCGCCATCCCAGTCTCCCAGCTCCGCGCGCACACTATTATTCAGGCTGTTGACCGCTACCGAGCCAACCCCGGAGAACTTGCCGGTGGCAACACCGAGGCCGGCGGCCACCGTGTAGAGCAGCGCCTCATCCCGCGCGGAGATATCGATACTGTCGGCGATGTCGCCGCTGGAGTTGATATTGGCGTTTTGGATAATCGCGGTTTTTTCAGTCTGCACATCCGCATGGGCATAAGACAGACCAAAGTTGGAGCCACCCATCTGCAACACACCGGCCACGGCAATGATCCGTTCGCCTTCGCTGGCATAGCTGTATGCGGAACCGCTGCCATCGTCACTGGTGTGTATCTGCGAGTTGTCAAAAACCGCAGCGCCGCTGAAATCAAAGTCCTCATTGACCGAGCTGGAGCCGATGGTATCGAGCACGGAATCCAGACTGCCGACACTGGTGCCCGCCACATTGACCGCGACATTGTCGGCACCGGTAATGGTGACATCTTCCAGCAGCGCGCGGGTGTCGCCTTTGATGGAGCCGATGGCGAAGCTGCCCATATAGCCGGTGGAATTGCTGGCGTTGTTGTTGTAACCGACACCGGCCGCGCCGATGCCGATACGCTGCACACCGCGCGCACTGATGGCAATGTTGTCGAAGTCGGTAATCTCGCTGCCAGTCTGCGCACTATCGTCGGCATGGGTAACCACCGCTTCCACGGCCTTGCCGGCGTAGACGTCCTCGCCATAAGCGGACGACAGCACATTGTTGCCATCGGGGTTGGAATCGCCGAGCAGATTGCCCGGGTCATCAATATCGGCAAAGGTCACCGCCAGACCAAAACCGGTTTTGCCGCCGCCATATAAAGTGCCGCCGCCCACACCGATATCGGTGTTGTTGTAGGCGCTCACTTCGAAGCCATTAGCGCCGCTGCCACTGCCGCTGACCCTGCTGCCCTCCATCCGTGCGGAGGTACCGTCGCGCACCTGAGCACCGGAAATCGACAGGCCTGCAGAGGTAGATTTACCCCCGGCGCTGGGGCTATCGATTGCCAGCGCCAGACCAACAGAGGTGAGCTCGCCACCGTGCAATGCCTGAATGGACAGGTCATCGACATCGCTCACATCGGACTCGAGCAACCACGCCAGCGCGTCGTTGAAGGTGATCTGGTAGGCAATGGCACCGGCCATGGCGCTGGAGTTGGGCGTGGAAGGAGACTTCGACAGGTTCAGAGCGGCGGAGCCGGACGCGGCCACAGAAACAATGTTCTGCAGGGCCTGGATATCCACATCCACTTCTTCGCCGCTGTGCCCGGCAATGGTGGCACCGTCAATAATGGATTTCGCATCCAGATTCGACACGCTGACCGCGACGCTGCCCGCGCCCGCAAGGCTGGTCTGGCTGGAATCCAGCGATGCCGTGCCATTGTCAGCGGAGCTCGAGGAGCTGTCGTTACTGCCCGCCTGTGAAGCGGATGCCACCGAACTGCTGCCGGAACCGGAATTCGCTGCACTCTGGCTGCTTGCGGTATTGCTCTCCAGATCGCCGGACCAGCCGCCAAACTTTGTCCCGTACCAGTTTTCAAATTTCTGCCCGAGACCCGGCTCGCCGGTATTCTCGGTCAGCAGCGCGCCGGCCACGGCGACGCTGCCTGTGGAGCCACTGGACTTGCCGCGCACTTCGATATTGCGGGCAATGATGGCGGGACTGGCGGGCTGGGTTGGATTGGTGGGCGCGGAGGGTGCCGGCTGTGAATCGTTGTTGAACTCGACTTTTTCCGCTTCTTGCGAATTATCGCCAATGAAGGCCTTGGTATCGCCCTGGCTGATATTCGCCGCAATGCCGACACCCACCGCACTCTCACCGTTAGACCAGTTAACCGCACCGGCCGCGGCCCAGTTACCCACCTGGTGATCGGCAATAATGATCAGGTCATCCGCGCTCACATAAGCCTGATTGGACAGCGATGCGTGGGTCAGCGTTTCGCTGTTGAGAATGGCGATCACACCATTGAAGCCGGTGCCGCTGCCCATACCCGAGGACGGCGTCACCACCAGGTGGCGCTCGTCGCTCTCCGCCGTTACTGTGACGTCGCCGGCAGCGCTGATGCTGGCATCACCGATACCGGCAATCGCCTGGTTTGCCTGCTGCACGAAGGTGATGCTGCCGCCCACGGACTTGCCGTCATCATTGGTGCCGTTGCCATTGGGCAGTATCCCCAAACTGCCGATATTGCCGGCCACATGGGCGCTTTCAACCAGGTTGTAGGCCCGCACCGTCACCGAGCTGTCGAAGTCGTAGCGGTAGGTGACGTCCTTGAAGGGTTCGAAATCGCTGAAAATTCCCGGGCTGGTGACACTGGAATCCAGATCGTAGGAGACACTCCAATCGCCGCTGCCGCTGGTCGTTACCGAGGCCCCATCACCGATCCACGCCTTGGTATTGATCTCGTTCCACTGCACATTGACCGAGCCGCCGTAGGCTTCCTTATCGGCACCGGCACCGGCGTTGGCAAAGGTGGTGAGAATATTGTTTTGCAGGCCACCGATGCCGTTGAATTTACTGGTCACATCGGACAGGGTGTCCCAGCGATCGTAAGTGGAAACGATCGGCATTTTCTGTTCGGCAACCACCCCCAGGTTCTGGGCATTGATGGTGACGAAGTCGCCCACTTCCGCAACCGCATCCCCTTCGTGGATGGCGAAGTTGAACGCGAGTGCCGCGCTCTTGTCCGCGGCACTGGTCTGCTGGGCACCGACGGTGCCGGCCTTGGGGGAGGTGACCGCAGTTTCCGCCGAAGTGCGGTACCCCCCCTGGTCGCCACCCACGGCGCCGCGGCCGTCGCCGCCAATCACCGCATCGTTGTCGGTTCCCAGGTCTGTGGCCGCCACCACCAGCACATTACCGCTGGCATCGATGCTCGGGGCGTCGCTCTGGCCATCGGCATTGGTGCCGAGATAGGCATAGGCTTCCTTGTCCGACAGGTTGAGGGAGAAGGACAGGCCGCCCTTCCAGTTCACCTTGCCACTGGCATCGCTGGAGGCGCTGGTGTCCACGCCGCCCGGCAGATAGTTGCCCAACAGGCTGGACACACCGCCCTGCACCTTGCCCATACCGGAAACCAGTTTGGAGCCAATGGTGCGGGCAAGAATGCTGCTGCCCACCGCGACACCGGAGTGCACCCGCTGCTCTACGGTGCGATCGAGGGCCAGCAGGGTGACATCCCCAACCTGGCTGGCGCTGCTGCCGAGATCGGCCCCCATTTCCGCCGTGGCACTGGAGTCGAAATCGCCCACCGCCACGGCGATGCCGTAGCGGGTATTGGAGAGGCCGAACACCGAAGCGGAGGTGTAAAAGCGGTTGAGGTTTTCCGCCGCCACCAGCAGGTTGTCCGCACTCAGGTTGGCGCCGGTTTCAATGGCCGCCGTGGCATCCACATCGGCCTCGCCCACGGCGACAGCGGCAACGACCTTATTGGCCTTGTCCGCCTCCAGCACAAAGGCGCTGGAGGATACATAGGTTTCATTGTGCGCGGTCACCGCAAGGTCGCCACCGGCGCTGATCGTCGCACCGCTCTTCACAGTGGCCGTGCTGGTGGCGTCGCCACTGACGTAAATCCCCGCCAGCGCGGCGGTCAGTACGTCGGCCCCCATCACCAGCGCCATCGCTTCCGCAACGGAGTGGGAGTCCGCGGACAGGGTGACATTGCCGGCGGCGCTAATATTGGCACCACTGTTGACCGTCACCGTCGCGTCGGAATCCGCTTCCATATAATTGAAATCCACCCCGCCCAGTGCGGCCACGCTTTTGAGGCCGAGGGTGGTGCCGATTTCTTCATAGAAGGAACTGGTCGAGGAGCTGAAGGCTTTCGCAGTGACATTGTTCGCCTCAATGGAGCCGGACAATGCAATACTGGTTTCGGCCGCGGCCCGGCCATAGCCCACCGCGTCGGTTTCCGTTGCGGTCAGGTTCACATCGCCATCGGTGGTACTGCTGTCGCCATCGACAGTATCGAGAACTCCGCTGCTGGTCAGGGTAATATTTTTTCCGACCAGATCGATATCACCCACGGTGTCGCTGCTACCCGCGCTACTGGTGAGTGTGCCGGCGATGGTGATCGAGTCAGCTTCCACCGCAATACCGGCGGCCGCCACCGAGGCGGAGGATTCAATGCTGACGCTATCGGCCACAAACTTGAGCAGGCCGCCGTAGAGCACATCTTCGGCCCAGCTCAACGAGGAGTCGCTTTGCAGGGTCAGGGCGCTGGCATTCAGCCCGGCGAGGTTCAGGCTGTCATCGATCGCGCCCGTCAGCAAAATCGATTCGGAAGCGGTAAAGGTGCCGCTGTTATAAAAGGCATCCACATCGATGGAAATATTATCCGCCGCCAGTTCAGTATCCGTGGTGACGGTCAGGCTGCCGCCATTGAAGCGGATATCGCGCCCGGAAAAATCGAAGTCCTGGCCGTCCACCCACACAATATCCGCTCCGTTGGCGGTGGTGACCGCGCTGGAGTTCGCATCGTTAGACAGCACAATATCGTTGTCGGTGCTGATGGCGAGCAGACTGTAATTGAGATTAGCGAGATCTTCGTAATCGGCATCCTGCACCAGGGTGATGCTACCGAAAGTGGCGGCATCGCTGTCGCCGCCATCGGCGGTGACAGTGCCATCAATATTGCTGTCATTGGATTCTAGGGTGACATTGGCCGCTGTTAGCGAGGCATTCTGGGTGACGGTAATGCCCGCGGCACTCAGAGTCAGGTCACCGTCAAAGTCTACATCCCCGGCGAGTTTAAAATCTTCAGTCCCGGCAGCCACGTATTCGCTATCCGTCACATCTTGCGCGAACACCATGCGGCTGGAAGTGGTGAGGGCGAGGCCATCGGCTGAGATTTTCGCAAAATCCAAAGCCAGCGTTGTCCCGCTGAGGGCCACCTGGCCCGATGTCGAGCCGTCGCCGGCCGCATTCAGCTCACCATCCACCTGTACCGCATTGGTGGCGGTCAGGGTGATGCCACCCGCGCTCACATCAACACCGGTGGAAATATTATCCGCATGGATTTCCAGCGCATAACCCACGCTCAGGGCACCGCTGTTTTCTTCCCAGACGATATCGCCGCTGCTGCCAAGGCCAGTGGCATCACCACTGATATAAAAGTTATTCTCGGTATCGACCCGTAGAATATCCGCGCTGATATTGCCGAGGTCCCCATAGTTGGCATCGCCATCCAACTGAACCCGGCCGGCGCTGCCGGCGGCGGTGGCATCCGCCGTAAGGCTGCCATCGATGTTGATATCACTCGCGTGCAGACTGACATCCGATGCGGAAACCCCGTTGCCGGCAGCAATATCAATTCGACCGGCACTGACCTCCAGCTGGTCGTAAACATCCAGATGACCGACAATCACCACATCGTCGGTCAGCGCCGTCTGCACCGCATTGTCCTCGCCGCTACCGGCCAGTATCACCGCATTCGCACCGCCGCTGATGTTTGCGTAGGCGCTGTCGATATCGATCACACCGGCGGTTACGCTGCTGCCATCGTCACTGCCGAGAGCGGTCAGATCACCACGGATAACAACTTCGCTATCCGCGCTGATATTGATATTGCTGGCCAGTACCGCCCCAGCAACGATCACGCTGTCGCCGATAAAGCTCGCGCTGGTTTCCGCGGTGTTGGCTGCGGCCGCATCGCGGGTATCCACGACGGCCGAACTGCTCACTTCGATGGTGTCGGCACTGATGGTGATGCCCCCATCTGCCAGCAGATCGCCGGCCAGGGAGACATCCGTGCCCACCGCAGCGCCTGTTGCACTGATATATATACTGCCGTTCTCTTCCTGTAGCTCGGTGGGCACACTGGCGTCACCGGCATTGACCTGCGCCGCATCCACATAGATGGCCTGAATCGCATTACCGGCGGTCATGACCGCACCGGCATCCACCACCACCTGGTTCGCGCGGATATCGACACCGCTTGCGGTATTGATTTTTCCCGACACCGTAACCAGGCCGTCGGCGGAAACCGCATAGCTGTTGTTATCGAGCGCAGCCAAACCATCATCTGAGAATGCCGGTGTCGTCACATCCAGCCAGCCATCAATCTCGCTTTGTGTGGGTGTTTTAATCGACAACTGCCCGACGTTGATGATTCCCGATGGTCCGACAAGGAAGCCGTGCGAACTGGCAAACACCACATTGCCACCCAGGCTGCCATCCTGATAGCTGTTCAGGATACCGTACACCTCCGGACGGCTATCCCGCACAATATTCACCAGCTGGCTGATATCACTGTCCAGCTCAAGGTTGACGGTGTTGATATCGCCAACCACGAAATTGTTGAATACGTTGACCCCAATATCACCTTTCTTGTAATTACTGGTGACCTTCTCGGTGTTATTACCCAGATCTTCAACATTGGTAAAAGCGTCCACCGCATCGATATTGTGGGTCGCTGCCATCAGGTTCACCGCCCCCGTAGACAGCAGGGTTCCTAGGGTCAGCTGCCTACCCAACTGCTTGCCGGTCCCGGTGCCCGCCTGACCGGCTTGCGCCTTGGTGGCCTTGCGAATGGCGTGAGTCAGCAGATGGTGACGGAAAGGCTTCATGGGTATTTTCCTTGGCAACGACTGTTTTCTTCGGTCGTTTTATCTATTATGCGTCTGCATATGCCGCGGGCTTCTTATAAAAACTGTAAAGCAGCCGCGTCTTTTCTAATGGCCATATCTCATGGCCATTTCTCATGGCCATTTCTCATAGTCTTTGCTCATGGCCATGACTAAAGGCCACTACATATGGTGCAGGCTGTCCCGGTATGGGCTGCCCTTAACCAGACCCTACCGATGAATCTGGCACTTGCTTGCGATGATATCGATCGCTCCAGTTAATTCAGGGCCCCGGTCTGCGCTTTTTCTTTAGCCTGGCCCAGCGCCACATCTTGCTCCTGCCGCTTTGCCAGCCCTTTCAACGCACCCAGGGAATGCAAATGCGCATAAATCCAGGCAAGCTCGCCGCTTTTGAACAACCGATATACCTGTTCCTGGTCGACGTCCCGCAACCGGGCTTCATCAATCACATATAAGCCATCGAGGCGCACCGGCTTGCCGTTACCCGCAATCACCTGAATATTGAAAGGCTTGAAGAGCCCCGCCGCGCTGAGCTGCCGACAAAATTCACGCGTGCGCTCGCACGAGGCTTCGTAGTGCTCAAGAAACCGCAGTATCTCGTTCAGCGCTTTGCTGTTTTCGCCTCGATCATCGAACAGCGGCTCACCCTCTTCTTCAGAAAAGTGCGAGGCTTCGAAATCGATACAAACCGTCTCTCCATCTTTCATGGCAAAGGGGTAGCGGCGGATAAAGGCCGGCACATAGCTCCCGCGCCATCTACCCTCTTCATCCACCAGCCCATGGCCATGGTTGCTCAACGACAGTAAGGCCAGCGGCGAATACCGCTTCGCATCACTGCAGCTAAACAGAATTGGGAGATCGCGGCTGGCTTCAAAGAACTCCACGCCCGTCAGCGGAACTGAATTGACCGCAATCGAAAAGCGATAATTACTGCATGGGGAAAACTTGAGATTTCGATGACTTTCCCGGTGCAGCGCGACCAGCCCGCGATAGAACAGCAGTTCGCTCATCCACTTATGCTCCGGAAGTATATAAATATACTTTTATCTTCTAATTAGGCAGGAAAATTCTTTTTTAAGGATACAGACTTTCTAGCCAATTTTTCTCTTAATTTATCCCTTTTTCACACCGCGGGTAATCAAAAAATACCGGATCTTTCCCTCGCGCGGATTAAAGTCAGGATAGGCATGAGCTTACGATTGACTGATAACATGGCGGGATTACACGCCAACCCCCGACCTTGCGGATTCTTCCAGTCCACAGATCCACAGACTGCCTCGAGCCATATTCAGACCACACCACCTTGCCTCAGCACCTTTTCACGAATTGCCTTCATCTAACCGCCCTCTCCCATTCTGCCTGTTACATTCTCCCACCTGCCGTTTCAGCCTCTCAGCCCACACTCAAGACAAGGTCTGTAATACTCAACCAGACTGACTCCTCGAATGGCGTTCAGCAAGCTCGCAACAGCATAGTTTTAACAGCCTTGCGCATATTTCATTTACAGTGCCGCCAATGAATGCCAGCACTTCTACTCAACTAGCGGCGCAACTGAGGGCGCAATTCTGGACGAGAACGTGAATGTGGGCGTGGGCGTGGGCGTGGGCGTGGGCGTGGGCGTGGGCGTGGGCGTGGGCGTGGGCGTGGGCGTGGGCGTGGGCGTGGGCGTGGGCGTGGGCGTGGGCGTGGGCAAAATTATGATGCTGCGGTAAACCCTGGCTGGGCTTCAATTGGCGGGCAAAGTCCCCATTCCCCCTAGCACCGGCGCTTTGTTAGCTGGATGTGCAGTTTAACCTCAAAGGTGAAAACGCCGCCCTAGGCTCGCCAGGCTGCAAGTGACGGGCAGCGTTCACCAGCCAGCATTAAAACCGGCTATGACTTTGTGTTAGAAATAGCTACAGCAGTAATCTGTAACTGCATAAATCTTGAGTTTGAAGCTTGAGTTGGCTGGCACTTCAAACGATTCCCCGGCAGCTACTTTCTTCCAGCCCTCTCCCGGCAGCTGGACCTCAAGATCTCCCGCCAGGATTTCCATCAGCTCCTTCGCCTCTGTGCCAAATTCGTAATCACCGGGCAACATGATACCCAATGTCTTGTGTGAACCATCGGCAAAATGCACAGACCTGCTTGTCACTTTACCGTCAAAGTAGATATTGGCTTCGCGGGTAATGGTTACATCAGTAAATTGCGACATGTTAAATAAACTCCTTCTGTATTTTGAAAATATAACGATGCTGGATTGCGCTCACTTTTGCTTGTGATTGCTATCGGGTGATATAAAGCGGGCTGATTCATAAGCTTCCGCCCACTCGCTTACAGCACACAGCCTGACACGCTTGCCGCAGGTCAACGCCCTGCCCAACAACCGCCCAACAATCTGTCCAACATCTAGCCCAACACGGAAGCAAACACTCAGCTCTCATATCGTCTTTCCGGTGTAAGCTTCCGCACATCGGCGACACTGGCGGTTTATTTACAACCCCCTCAGCAACCCAGCTAGCGGCGACCAATGCCGCAAAACTCACTGAGGTTTTGCAGCCACGTCGGCCACCATGGGCGGCTCGAAACCACGAGCCATCGTAACGGCAACCAGTCACCACCAATCCCTGTGTCAGCATGCAGGCGATACGACTTTGCGTCACGCATATGGGCCCATAAAAAAAGCCGCAGCGTTTCCGCTGCGGCTTTTATGCTTCAGATCAAGAGCAAGTATTACTCGATGATCTTGGCTACCACGCCGGCGCCAACGGTACGGCCGCCTTCGCGGATCGCGAAGCGCAGACCATCTTCCATGGCGATCGGTGCGATCAGGGTAACGGTCATCTGGACGTTGTCGCCCGGCATTACCATCTCGGTACCTTCCGGCAGCTCACACGCACCAGTTACGTCGGTGGTACGGAAGTAGAACTGCGGACGGTAGCCCTTGAAGAACGGGGTGTGACGACCACCTTCGTCCTTGGACAGTACGTACACTTCCGCTTCGAACTTGGTGTGCGGGGTGATGGAGCCCGGCTTGGCCAGTACCTGACCACGCTCTACGTCGTCACGCTTGGTGCCGCGCAGCAGGGCGCCGATGTTCTCACCAGCACGACCTTCGTCGAGCAGCTTGCGGAACATTTCAACACCAGTACAGGTAGTGGTGGTGGTTTCACGAATACCGACGATTTCGATTTCGTCGCCAGTCTTGATGATGCCACGCTCTACACGACCGGTTACTACAGTACCGCGACCAGAGATGGAGAATACGTCTTCGATCGGCATCAGGAACGGCTGATCTACGGCGCGCTCCGGCTCCGGGATGTACTCGTCCAGGGTTTCAACCAGCTTCTTAACAGCGGTGGTACCCATTTCGTTGTCGTCTTCGCCGTTCAGGGCCATCAGAGCGGAACCGGTGATGATCGGAGTGTCGTCACCCGGGAACTCGTACTGGTCCAGAAGTTCGCGAACTTCCATTTCAACCAGCTCGAGCAGCTCTTCGTCGTCCACCATGTCGGCTTTGTTCAGGAATACCACGATGTAAGGTACACCTACCTGACGGGACAGCAGGATGTGCTCGCGGGTCTGCGGCATGGGGCCGTCAGCTGCGGAACAAACCAGGATAGCGCCATCCATCTGCGCAGCACCAGTGATCATGTTCTTTACGTAGTCAGCGTGGCCGGGGCAGTCAACGTGCGCGTAGTGGCGAGTCGGGGACTCGTACTCTACGTGAGAGGTGGCGATGGTAATACCACGCTCACGCTCTTCCGGCGCATTGTCGATACCGTCGAAAGCAACGGCCGCACCGCCCCACACTTCTGAACAAACGCGGGTCAGAGCTGCAGTCAGGGTGGTTTTGCCGTGGTCAACGTGACCGATGGTGCCCACGTTTACGTGGGGCTTGGAACGTTCAAACTTTTCTTTTCCCATTTTCAGGATCCTCTAACTAAAAAGTTTTAAAGATGCTAAAGCTTAAGCTTTGGTTTTTGCGATGATCTCATCGGCAACGTTTTTAGGCGCTTCCGCGTACTTCAGGAACTCCATGGTGTAGGTGGCGCGGCCCTGAGTGGCCGAACGCAGGTCGGTGGCGTAGCCGAACATTTCGGCCAGCGGCACTTCTGCGTTAATCACCTTGCCGGAAGCACTGTCTTCCATGCCCTGGATCAGGCCGCGACGACGGTTGAGGTCGCCAACCACATCACCCATGTTCTCTTCCGGAGTAACCACTTCCACTTTCATCATCGGCTCGAGCAGGACTGCACCGCCCACCTGAGCCAGCTTCTTGGTAGCCATGGAAGCGGCGATTTTAAACGCCATTTCGTTGGAGTCCACATCGTGGAAGGAGCCGTCGTACAGTGTTGCTTTCAGGCCCAGCAGCGGGTAGCCCGCCAGTACACCATTCTGCATCTGCTCTTCGATACCCTTCTGTACCGCCGGAATGTATTCCTTCGGTACCACACCGCCAACGATGGCATTTTCAAACTCGAGGCCTTCCTGCGACTCGTCTTCGGCCGGCTCGAACTTCACCCATACGTGACCGTACTGACCGCGACCACCGGACTGACGAACGAACTTGCCTTCGATTTCAGTGGTGTTGCGGATGGTTTCACGATAAGCCACCTGCGGCTTACCGATGTTCGCCTCGACGTTGAACTCACGACGCATACGATCAACGATGATGTCCAGGTGCAGCTCGCCCATACCGGAGATAATGGTCTGGCCAGTTTCCTCGTCGGTCTTGACGCGGAAAGACGGGTCTTCCTGAGCCAGCTTGCCCAGCGCGATACCCATTTTTTCCTGGTCCGGCTTGGACTTCGGCTCAACCGCCACGGAAATTACCGGCTCGGGGAATTCCATGCGCTCGAGAACGATCTTCGCGTCTTCGGCACACAGGGTGTCACCAGTGGTCACGTCCTTCAGGCCGATGGCCGCAGCGATATCACCCGCCAGTACTTCCTTGATTTCCTTACGGTCGTTGGAGTGCATCTGCACCATCCGGCCGACACGCTCTTTCTTCATTTTCACGGAGTTGTATACCGCGGTGCCGCTCTCCAGCTTGCCGGAGTAGACGCGGAAGAAAGTCAGGGTTCCAACGAAGGGGTCGGTGGCGATTTTGAACGCCAGCGCGGCGAAAGGCGCGTTGTCGTCGGCTTGACGGGTCTCGATGGTTTCACCATCGTCCAGGGTTCCTTCGATCGCCTTAACTTCGGTCGGCGCCGGCAGGTATTCGATAACCGCGTCCAGCATCGCCTGTACGCCCTTGTTCTTGAACGCAGAACCGCCAAGAACCGGTACGATTTCGTTGGCCAGGGTACGCTGACGGATTGCTGCCTTGATTTCCTCTTCGGTCAGCTCACCATCTTCCAGGTATTTTTCCATCAGCTCTTCGCTGGCTTCCGCGGCCGCCTCAACCAGGAACTCGCGCATTTCTTCGCACTCATCCTGCATATCGGCCGGAATGTCGGCGTAGTCGAAAGTCATACCCATGTCTTCTTCGTTCCACAGGATGGCTTTCATCTTGACCAGGTCGACAACGCCTTTGAACTCGTCCTCGGCGCCGATGGTCATCTGCAGCGGTACTGCAGTGGCGTTCAGACGGGTTTTCAGCTGACCGACTACCTTGCGGAAGTCCGCGCCGGCGCGGTCCATCTTGTTGACGAAGACCATACGCGGAACTTCGTACTTGTTGGCCTGGCGCCATACGGTCTCGGTCTGCGGCTGTACACCGGAAGAACCACACAGAACCACGACTGCGCCGTCGAGTACGCGCAGGGAGCGCTCTACTTCGATGGTGAAGTCAACGTGTCCGGGGGTGTCGATAATGTTGACGCGGTGCTGCGGGAACTGCTGCTGCATGCCGGCCCAGAAACAGGTGGTTGCCGCAGAGGTGATGGTGATACCACGCTCCTGCTCCTGTTCCATCCAGTCCATGGTGGCGGCGCCTTCGTGCACCTCACCGATTTTGTGGGACAGGCCCGTGTAGAAGAGTACGCGCTCGGTGGTCGTGGTCTTACCGGCATCTACGTGGGCGCAGATACCGATATTGCGATAGCGTTCGATAGGCGTTTTACGTGCCACAGTTGTATCCTCGATATAACGGCAAAAGGCAGCCAGGGAATGTTCCCACGCTGCCTTTCGGTATTAATGTCTCACGCTGTTTTTCAGCAATTTGAAAAAAGTCATGAGGCTTAGAAGCGGTAGTGAGAGAACGCCTTGTTGGCTTCCGCCATGCGGTGTACATCTTCACGCTTCTTAACCGCGCCACCCTTGTTCTGGGAAGCGTCGATCATTTCGTTGGCCAGGCGCTGAGACATGGATTTTTCGCCGCGCTTGCGGGAGAACTCCACCAGCCAGCGCATTGCCAGCGCCATACGGCGGGCGGGACGCACTTCAACCGGCACCTGATAGGTCGCACCACCAACGCGGCGGGATTTTACTTCCACCATGGGGGCGATATTTTCCAGGGACTCTTCGAATACTTCGATGGGGTCTTTGTTCAGTTTTTCTGAAACCTGGTCCAGGGCACCGTAAACGATGCTCTCGGCTACAGATTTTTTGCCGCTGATCATGACATGGTTCATGAACTTGGCCAGGGTGACATTCCCGAACTTAGGATCGGGCAGTACTTCGCGTTTAGCGACTACTCGTCTTCTTGGCATTGTAATTGCCTCTCTTCAGGGTTGCTCTGAGACGCCGCCGTAAAAATACAAATCGGCGAGCTCAGCCTTACTCCGGTTGGAAACCGAAACGCATTGGGTCAAATAAGGGGTAAACCTTACTTGGGTCGCTTGGCGCCGTACTTGGAACGGCCCTGCTTGCGATCGTTTACGCCGGCACAGTCCAGTGCACCGCGTACAGTGTGGTAACGCACACCCGGCAGGTCTTTTACACGACCGCCGCGAATCAGTACCACGCTGTGCTCCTGCAGGTTGTGACCCTCACCACCGATGTACGAAGTTACTTCGTAGCCGTTGGTCAGGCGTACACGGCAAACCTTACGCAGTGCAGAGTTCGGCTTCTTCGGTGTAGTGGTGTACACGCGAGTGCAAACTCCACGACGCTGAGGGCTGGCCTGCAGAGCGGGAACGTCGCTTTTTTCGACTTTGCGTTTTCTCGGCTTACGAACCAACTGGTTGATCGTTGCCATTAAAAATCACTCCAAAATAAAACGCCCCCACCTCTGACAGTGAGGGCCAATCGTCAGTGTATGTCGCCCGGGCACGCAAACGCGCTCACCAGACGGCACACCCCATATGCGGGGGCCGCATTCTATAGCCGGCCATCCCGCGAGTCAATCGACATATTTGTGAGTGCTCACTCATGCCGACACCCATGGTATTGGCCCCGCATCAACTGCAGGGCCTCCAGGTGGCGGGGCTCACACCCCGCTACCGGGATTACTCCCCGGAGGACTTCAGCGCCTCGGTCAGTGCTGCCTCTACTTCCGCGGCAGACGGGCCTTCGGCGTAACCTTCGGTCAACTGCAGGCTGCGCTTGCGCTTGCGCTCCAGGTGGTGCGCCAGGCCGGTACCCGCCGGAATCAGGCGGCCAACCACCACGTTTTCCTTCAGGCCGCGCAGGCTGTCTTCCTTGCCGGTCACCGCCGCCTCGGTCAGTACGCGGGTGGTCTCCTGGAAGGAGGCCGCGGACAGGAAGGACTCGGTGGCCAGGGACGCCTTGGTAATACCCAGCAACAGGCGTTCGAACTGCGCCGGCTGCTTGTTCTCGGCACGCAGGCGCTCGTTCTCCTCGATGACGCGCTGGTATTCAACCTGGTCGCCCTTGATGAACTCGGAATCGCCCATCTCGAGGATTTCCACCTTGCGCAGCATCTGACGCACGATCACTTCGATGTGCTTGTCGTTGATGCCTACACCCTGCAGGCGGTAAACCTCCTGAATTTCGTTGGTAATGTAGCGCGCCAATTCTTCCACGCCCTTGAGGCGCAGGATGTCGTGCGGGTTGGACGGGCCATCGGAGATCACCTCGCCCTTCTCCACCGTTTCACCCTCAAACACGGTCAGCTGACGGTGCTTGGGAATAAGAACCTCGTAGTGATCCTTGCCATTGGCCAGCGGTTTGCCGTCCTTCGGAGTGATCTGCAGGCGAACCTTGCCCTTGGTCTCTTTACCGAACGACACAGTACCGGAGATCTCGGCCAGGATGGACGGCTCCTTCGGCTTGCGCGCTTCGAACAGGTCGGCAACCCGCGGCAGACCACCGGTGATGTCCTTGGTACCGCCGGATTCCTGCGGAATACGGGCGATAACGTCACCGACGCTCACCTTGTCGCCATCTTTCAGGCTGAGGATCGCACGGGGCGGCAGTGCGTAGTGAGCCGGCGCATTGCTGTTCGCCAGGGTCAGCTCTTCACCGTTTTCATCCACCAGGGTCACGGCCGGACGCAGGTCCTTACCAGCGGACGGACGCTCGGCCGGATCGATCACCTCAATAGAGGACAGGCCGGTGATCTCGTCGGTCTGCTTGCGGATGGACAGGCCATCCTCCATGCCGGACAGCTTCACCCAGCCGGCCACCTCGGTGATGATCGGATGCGTGTGCGGGTCCCACTTGGCGACGATCTGGCCGGGGTCAACCACGGTGCCTTCGCGCACACTGATGTTGGCACCGTAAGGCAGCTTGTAGCGCTCGCGCTCGCGGCCGGCGCTGTCTGCCAGCGCCAGTTCACCGGAACGGGATACCGCCACCAGGGTGTCATTGGTGGTTTCCACCACTTTCACGTTGTGCAGCCGCACGGTACCGCCCTGCTTGACCTGGATACTGTCCGCGGCGGAGGCACGGCTCGCCGCACCACCGATGTGGAAGGTCCGCATGGTCAGCTGGGTACCCGGCTCACCAATGGACTGTGCGGCAACTACGCCGACAGACTCACCGGAGTTGGCGCGGTGGCCACGGGCCAGGTCGCGGCCATAACACTGAGAACAGATGCCGTGGGCGGTCTCACAGGTGATCGGCGAGCGCACCAGTACCTCGTCGATACCCATGCTCTCGATGCGCTCGACCCATTTCTCGTCGATCATGGTACCCGCCGGCACCGCGATCTCGTCGCTGCCAGGCTTGGTCACATCGCGGGCCACAACACGGCCCAGAATGCGGTCACCCAGAGACTCGATGACGTCACCGCCCTCGATCACCGGCGCCATGGTCAGGCCGCTGTCGGTGCCACAATCCACCTCGGTGATCACCACGTCCTGCGCCACGTCCACCAGACGGCGGGTCAGGTAACCGGAGTTGGCGGTCTTCAGAGCGGTATCCGCCAGACCCTTACGGGCACCGTGGGTAGAGATGAAGTACTGCAGTACCGACAGACCTTCACGGAAGTTCGCGGTAATGGCGTTCTCGATAATCGAGCCATCCGGACGCGCCATCAGGCCACGCATACCGGCCAGCTGGCGAATCTGCGCCTCACTACCCCGGGCTCCGGAGTCCGCGTACATGTATACGGAGTTGAAGGAATCCTGTTCGGTTTCCTTGCCCTCGCGGTCGATGACTTTCTCTTTGCGGATGCCAGCCATCATCGCCTGGGTGACTTTGTCGTTGGTGCGGGACCAGACATCGATCACCTTGTTGTACTTTTCACCGGCGGTTACCAGACCGGAGGCGAACTGGCTCTCGATCTCTTTTACTTCGTCTTCGGCAGCCGCGATCAGCTCCGCCTTGGCGGCGGGGATCTCGAAGTCGTTCACACCAATGGAGGAACCGGACTTGGTGGAGAAGTCGAAACCGGTGTACATCAGCTGGTCAGCAAAGATTACCGTCGCCTTCAGGCCCACCTTGCGGTAGCACTCGTTGAGGATGCGCGAAATGGCCTTCTTCTTCATCGGCTGGTTGACCAGCTCGAAGGGCAGGCCCTCGGGCACGATGTTCCACAGCAGCGCACGGCCAACGGTGGTGTCCTGTACCGCGGTATTCTCGCGCTTCTCGCCGTCTTCACCGACGATCACTTCGCGAATGCGCACCTTGACCTTGGCCTGCAGGCCCACCTGGCCGGCGTAGAAGGCGCGGCTCACTTCCTTGATATCGGAGAAGGCCATGCCTTCACCTTTGTCGTTTACGCGCTCGCGGGTCATCCAGTACAGACCCAGCACCACGTCCTGAGACGGCACGATGATCGGTTCACCGTTGGCGGGTGACAGGATGTTGTTGGTGGACATCATCAGGGCGCGGGATTCCAGCTGCGCCTCGATGGTCAGCGGTACGTGTACCGCCATCTGGTCACCGTCGAAGTCGGCGTTGTAGGCGGCGCAGACCAGCGGGTGCAGCTGAATGGCCTTGCCCTCAATCAGCACCGGCTCAAATGCCTGGATACCCAGACGGTGCAGGGTCGGGGCGCGGTTCAGCAGTACCGGGTGCTCGCGGATGACCTCGTCGAGGATATCCCACACTACCGCCTCTTCCCGCTCGACCATCTTCTTGGCCGCCTTGATGGTGGTGGCCAGGCCGCGGGATTCCAGCTTGCCGAAAATAAACGGCTTGAACAGCTCCAGAGCCATTTTCTTGGGCAGGCCGCACTGATGCAGGCGCAGGGTCGGGCCCACCACGATCACGGAACGGCCGGAGTAGTCGACGCGCTTACCCAGCAGGTTCTGACGGAAACGACCCTGCTTACCCTTGATCATGTCAGCCAGGGACTTCAGCGGGCGCTTGTTGGAACCGGTGATGGCGCGGCCGCGACGGCCGTTATCCAGCAGTGCGTCCACGGACTCCTGCAGCATGCGCTTTTCGTTGCGCACGATGATGTCCGGCGCATTCAGCTCCAGCAGGCGCTTCAAACGGTTGTTGCGGTTGATCACACGGCGGTACAGATCGTTCAGGTCGGAAGTCGCGAAGCGACCGCCATCCAGCGGCACCAGCGGGCGCAGATCCGGCGGCAGTACCGGCAGCGCCTGCATGATCATCCACTCCGGGTTATTACCGGACTTGTAGAAGGCTTCCAGGAGCTTCAGACGCTTGGACAGCTTCTTGATCTTGGTCTCGGAATTGGTGGCCGGGATCTCTTCGCGCAGGCGCTGAATCTCGGACGGCAGGTCGATGTCGTGCATCAGTTCCTGGATCGCCTCGGCACCCATCTTGGCCTCGAACTCATCGGCGAATTCTTCCATCGCTTCAAAGTACTGCTCATCGTTGAGCAGCTGGCCGCGCTCCAGAGTCGTCATGCCCGGATCGGTGACCACATAGGATTCGAAGTACAGAACCCGCTCGATATCGCGCAGGGTCATGTCCAGCAGCAGACCGATACGGGACGGCAGTGACTTCAGGAACCAGATGTGCGCAACCGGGCTCGCCAGTTCGATATGACCCATGCGTTCGCGACGCACCTTGGCCTTGGTTACTTCCACGCCGCACTTCTCGCAGATGATGCCGCGGTGCTTCATGCGCTTGTACTTGCCGCACAGGCACTCGTAGTCCTTGACCGGGCCGAAGATCTTGGCGCAGAACAGACCTTCACGCTCGGGCTTGAAGGTACGGTAGTTGATGGTCTCCGGCTTTTTCACTTCGCCGTAGGACCAGGACCGGATCATGTCCGGGGACGCCAGACCGATGCGGATGGCGTCAAACTCTTCCAGGTGCTCCTGGGCTTTCACCAGGTTTAACAAATCTTTCAAGGCCTTTCCTCCACTTGAGGTAGTCAACCCGGCCTCAGCCGGGCCCGCCGGCATCCCGTTACCCTGGGATTGCCGGCATTCTATTGCTATCGCCTGTCAGCAGGCGCTCACACCGCTACGGGTCAGTCGTGTTCCAGCTCGAAGTTCATGCCGAGCGCACGGATTTCCTTGACCAGTACGTTGAAGGATTCCGGCATGCCGGGCTCCATGCGGTGGTCGGAGTCCACGATGTTCTTGTACATCTTGGTCCGGCCTTCCACGTCATCGGATTTGACCGTGAGCATTTCCTGCAGGGTGTAGGCGGCGCCGTACGCCTCCAGTGCCCAGACCTCCATCTCACCGAAGCGCTGACCACCGAACTGCGCCTTACCGCCCAGCGGTTGCTGGGTGACCAGGCTGTAGGAACCGGTGGAACGGGCGTGCATCTTGTCGTCCACCAGGTGGTTCAGCTTCAGCATATACATGTAGCCCACGGTAACCGGACGCTCGAATGCATCACCGGTGCGGCCGTCGTACAGGGTGATCTGACCGGAGTCGGGCACATCCGCCAGACGCAGGAGCTTTTTGATCTCGCCTTCGTCGGCACCGTCGAAGACCGGAGTCGCCATCGGCACGCCCTTGCGCAGGTTCTCGGCCATGGCCAGCACTTCCTCGTCGGTGAGCTGATCCAGGTCTTCGTGACGGCCGCCGGTGGAGTTGTAGACCTCACCCAGGAAACCGCGGAATTTCTCCGCCTCCTGCTTCTCCTTGACCATGCGATCAATCTTGACGCCCAGGCCTTTGGCGGCCATACCCAGGTGCATTTCCAGAACCTGGCCCACGTTCATACGCGATGGTACGCCCAGCGGGTTGAGAACGATGTCCACCGGCTCGCCGGTTTCGTCGTAGGGCATATCTTCCACGGGCTTGATCACGGAGATCACGCCCTTGTTGCCGTGGCGACCAGCCATCTTGTCGCCGGGCTGAATGCGGCGCTTGATCGCCAGGTACACCTTGACGATTTTCAGCACACCCGGAGCCAGGTCGTCGCCGGACTCCAGTTTCTTTTTCTTGTCTTCGAACTGCTCGTCGAGCAGCTTGCGGCGCTCCTTGAGCTGGGCTTCGGCCTTTTCGAGCTGTTCGTTGAGGCTCTCTTCCGCCATGCGCAGCTTGAACCAGTCCTCGCGCGGCAACTTTTCCAGAACTTCCGCGGACAGCTCGTCGCCTTTCTTGACGCCCTTGCCACCAGCGACTTTCTGACCCTGCAGGGCAGCCTGCAGGCGCTCGAAAGTGGCGGCCTCGACGATGCGGAATTCCTCGTTGAGGTCCTTGCGCACCTGGTCCAGCTGGGCCTTCTCGATATCCAGGGAGCGCTGGTCTTTCTGCAGACCATCGCGGGTGAAGACCTGCACATCGATAACGGTGCCGCGAGTGCCGCTGGGCGCGCGCAGGGAGGTGTCCTTCACGTCGGACGCCTTCTCGCCGAAGATGGCGCGCAGCAGTTTTTCTTCCGGTGTCAGCTGGGCTTCACCTTTCGGCGTCACCTTGCCCACCAGAATATCGCCGGCGCCCACTTCCGCACCGATGTAGACGATGCCGGACTCATCCAGCTTGTTCAGCGCCGACTCGCCCACATTGGGGATGTCCGCGGTGATTTCCTCGCTGCCCAACTTGGTATCGCGGGCGATACAGGTCAGCTCCTGAATGTGGATGGTGGTGAAGCGATCTTCCTGCACCACACGCTCGGAGATGAGGATGGAGTCCTCAAAGTTGTAACCGTTCCAGGGCATAAACGCGATGCGCATATTCTGGCCCAGCGCCAGCTCACCCAGGTCCACGGACGGACCGTCGGCGAGGATGTCACCGCGGGCAACCACGTCACCGGTCTTAACGATGGGGCGCTGGTTGATGCAGGTGTTCTGGTTGGAGCGGGTGTACTTGGTCAGACCGTAGAGATCGACACCGGCCTCGCCAGCTTCCACCTCGTCGTCGTGAACACGCACCACCACGCGGCTGGCATCGACACGCTCGATCACACCACCGCGACGGGCAACCACACACACGCCGGAGTCGCGCGCCACGGTGCGCTCCATGCCGGTGCCTACCAACGGCTTTTCGGCACGCAGGGTCGGTACGGCCTGACGCTGCATGTTCGAGCCCATCAATGCGCGGTTGGCATCGTCGTGCTCCAGGAACGGAATCATCGCCGCCGCCACGGACACCACCTGCTTGGCGGAGACGTCCATGTACTGAATTTCCGACGGGCCCTTGAGGCTGAACTCGTTCTTGTAACGAACGCTGACCAGCTCATCGGTGAAGCGGCCGTTCTCGTCCACCGCTGCCGACGCCTGGGCGATCACGTAGTTGGCTTCGTTGATCGCGGACAGGTATTCGGTCTCGTCGGTGACCTGACCGTCCACCACCTTGCGGTACGGGCTTTCCAGGAAGCCGTAGTGGTTGGCGCGGGCGTAGGTGGCCAGTGAGTTGATCAGACCGATGTTCGGACCTTCCGGTGTTTCAATCGGGCACACGCGGCCGTAGTGGGTCGGGTGAACGTCGCGCACCTCAAAGCCGGCGCGCTCGCGGGTCAGACCGCCCGGGCCGAGTGCGGATACACGACGCTTGTGGGTCACTTCCGACAGCGGGTTGTTCTGATCCATAAACTGGGACAGCTGCGAGGAACCGAAAAATTCCTTCACGGCCGCTGCCACCGGCTTGGCGTTGATCAGGTCCTGCGGCATCAGGCCTTCGCTCTCGGCCATGGACAGGCGCTCTTTGACCGCGCGCTCTACCCGCACCAGGCCAACGCGGAACTGGTTTTCAGCCATCTCGCCAACGGAGCGCACACGGCGGTTACCGAGGTGGTCGATATCGTCGACCATGCCATTGCCGTTGCGGATTTCCACCAGGGTCTTGAGGACATCGACGATGTCCTCCTTGCTCAGAGTGCCGGGACCGGTTTCGTCCTCGCGCCCCAGGCGACGGTTGAACTTCATCCGCCCTACCGCAGACAGGTCATAGCGCTCGTCGGTGAAGAACAGGTTTTCAAACAAGGACTCGGCAGATTCCTTGGTCGGCGGCTCGCCGGGGCGCATCATGCGGTAAATTTCTACCAGCGCCTCGAGCTGCGTGCGCGAGGGCTCGCTGCGCAGGGTATCGGAGATAAACGGCCCGCGGTCGAGGTCGTTGGTGTACAACGTCTCGATGCTCTTAATGTTCAGCGCGCGCAGCTTGCCGATCACCTCTTCGGTGATTTCGGTATTACATTCCACGGCCACTTCGCCGGTGGAATCGTCGATCACGTCATGGGCCAGAACACGGCCGTAGAGGTAATCCAGCGGCGCGTCCAGTCGATCAACAGCGGCTTTTTCCAGCTGGCGGATATGACGCGGGGTAATCCGACGCCCCTCTTCGACAATCACCTTGCCCTTGCCATCCTTGATATCAAAGGAGGCAACATCACCGCGCAGGCGCGATGGAATCAGCTCAAGGCTGACAGAGTCATCGTGCAGCTCGAACTTGCTGGTGTCGAAGAACATGTCGAGCATTTCTTCGGAGCTGTAACCGAGCGCGCGCAGCAGAATGGTCGCCGGCAGCTTGCGGCGACGGTCGATACGCACATAGACGAGATCCTTCGGATCGAACTCGAAGTCGAGCCAGGAGCCGCGGTAAGGGATTACCCGCGCGGCGTACAGCAGCTTGCCGGAAGAGTGAGTCTTGCCCTTGTCATGATCAAAGAACACACCCGGGGAACGGTGCAGCTGGGAGACGATCACGCGCTCGGTACCATTGATCACAAAGGTACCGTTTTCGGTCATGAGCGGAATTTCGCCCATGTAGACTTCCTGCTCTTTGATGTCCTTGATGGACTTGTTGGCAGATTCCTTATCGTAAATGATCAGCCGCACGCGCACGCGCAGCGGACACGCATAGGTGACACCGCGCAGCGTACACTCCTGCACATCGAATGCCGGTTTGCCCAGCGTATAGCTCACAAACTCCAGCGCGGCATTGCCGGAGTAGCTAACAATTGGAAATACGGACTTAAACGCCGCTTGCAGTCCGACATCCAGTCGGTCGTCAGGGCGAGAGTCGGCCTGTGTGAATTTGCGATAAGAATCCAGCTGTATCGCAAGCAGGAAAGGCACGTCCATGACCTTTGGCAGTTTGCCAAAATCCTTGCGGATGCGTTTTTTCTCAGTGTATGAGTAAGCCATTCATATTCCCCAGCTTGATCAGTGACAAGACTTCAGTGGAACCCCGGCCGGCTGACCGGCGATACGGGGCTCTCCCGGGTGAGAAGTCTCTGACCAGTGCAGCGCGCTACACTGATCGGAAACCTCTCCATAATCCGGCGCTTTTCAGTCGCGTCCGGTGTGCGTTAAGGTGCTACTAGGCCGCTGGACTGCCTCAGCGACAGTGGCGCGGAAAAACACCTAGGCCGAAAACGGCAAAAAGGCCGGCGGACAAATGCCCACCAGCCTTGCCGCTGACCGCCGGTCAAACCGACGGACAGCGGAGATGCGCAACAGCCGAATTACTTCAGCTCTACAGTTGCGCCAGCTTCTTCCAGCTGCTTCTTCGCGTCTTCGGCTTCGTCCTTGCTCACGCCTTCTTTCAGCGGGCTCGGAGCGCCGTCGACCAGCGCCTTGGCTTCTTTCAGGCCCAGGCCGGTGATGCCGCGAACAACCTTGATCACGTTGACTTTCTTCTCGCCGGCAGAAGCCAGGATTACGTCAAACTCGTCCTTCTCTTCTGCAGCAGCTTCGCCGCCAGCCGGACCAGCAACAACAGCAGCAGCCGCAGTTACGCCGAACTTCTCTTCCATTGCCTCGATCAGCTCGACAACGTCCTTAACGGACATTTCAGCAACAGCATTGATGATATCTTCTTTAGTCAGAGACATTTGTCAGTACCTGATTTGGTTGAGCAGTCGCCTGCTCGAAATTTGATTGAAAACCACCATTTCGCCTCAGCGAAACAATTAGGCAGCTTCCTGCTCCTTTTGGTCGCGAACGGCCGCAATAGTGCGGACCAGCTTGCCAGCGGATGCTTCTTTCAGAACGCTCATCAGCTTGGCGATCGCCTCGTCGTACGTCGGCAGACTTGCCAACAGTGCGACGTCGGTGATCGCGCCTTCAAAGGCGGCACCTTTCAGTTCCAGCTTGTCGTTCCCCTTGGCGAACTGGCTCAGGATGCGCGCACCGGCACCCGGATGTTCGTTGGAGAAAGCGATAATGCTGGGACCGACGAATTTCTCAGTGAGACATTCGTAATCAGTTCCCGCCAGAGCGCGACGCGCCAGAGTATTGCGGACGACTTTCAACCAAACGCCGTTCTCGCGAGCCTCTTTGCGCAGGGCAGTCATGTCATTCACGGTTACGCCACGGGAATCCGCAACGACCGCAGACAGAGCACCCTCAGCAGCCTGCTGGACTTCTGCGACAATTGCTTTCTTGTCTTCGAGTCCAATAGCCATAGTGTCACTCCTGGATTTGAAAAAAGACCGGCGCTAATGCCCCGATCCGTTCCGGTGCTTACAGCTCAAATCCAGTAAAAAAATACTGGTTTGGGCGACACCGTCTGCGTAGGCCCCGAGCCGAACAACTTCGCCCCGGAATTAAGCCGCGGGAAACGGATAACCGATTCCCGCTGACGCCTACGGTCTTTGACGGCCCGCGCGAAGCGCGGACCCCAAAGTTAGGTTCCCCTGGACGGGTATTACTTGATGTCCAGAGAGGCCTGGTCGATGGTCAGACCAGGGCCCATAGTCGTGCTCAGAGTGACCTTTTTCAGGTAAACACCCTTCGCGGAAGCCGGCTTGGCCTTTTTCAGGTCAGCGATCAATGCTTCCAGGTTCTCTTTCAGCGCTTTCGCGTCGAAGCTCACCTTGCCGATACCACCGTGGATGATGCCGCCTTTGTCAGCGCGGAAACGCACCTGACCAGCTTTGGCGTTCTTCACCGCAGTAACCACGTCCGGGGTTACGGTACCGGTCTTCGGGTTCGGCATCAGGCCACGCGGACCAAGGATCTGACCCAGCTGACCGACAACGCGCATGGCGTCTGGAGAGGCGATCACCACGTCGAAATCCATCTTGCCGGCTTTGACTTCAGCCGCCAGCTCGTCCATACCCACCAGGTCGGCGCCGGCTTCTTTAGCGGCGTCTGCATTGGCGCCCTGAGTAAAGACGGCAACACGCACGTCTTTACCGGTACCGTGAGGCAGAGTGGTCGCGCCACGCACAGCCTGGTCGGATTTACGCGGGTCGATACCCAGGTTCACAGAGGCATCGACAGTCTCGGCGAACTTGACGTTTGACAGCTCTTTCAGCAGTGCGACGGCGTCATCGAAACCGTAAGCCTTGCCGGACTCTACCTTCTCAGCGATTGCGCGCTGACGCTTGCTCAACTTAGCCACTTACACACCCTCCACTTCGATACCAGCACTGCGTGCGGAACCGGCGATAGTGCGCACGGCCGCGTCCAGGTCGGACGCAGTCAGGTCGGCCTTCTTCATTTCAACGATCTCTTCCAACTGAGCGCGGGTAACCTTACCCACTTTCTCGGTGTTGGGACGACCGGAGCCACTCTTGATCTTGGCAGCCTTGCGCAGCAGTACTGCGGCGGGCGGCGACTTCATGATGAAGGTGAAGGAGCGATCACTGTAAACAGAGATCACAACCGGAACCGGCAGGCCCGGCTCCAGGCTCTGGGTCTGCGCGTTGAACGCCTTACAGAACTCCATGATGTTCACGCCGTGCTGACCCAGCGCAGGGCCGACGGGCGGACTCGGGTTGGCCTGACCGGCCTTAACTTGCAGCTTGATGTAAGCTTCTACTTTCTTAGCCATTACAGCTTCCTCTTTGTCTGGGTGTTAACGCCTGCCCTGAACAGCCGCATGGCCACAGGACTGGGCTCCCCTCTCACCCCGAGATGACCGCTCAGGCAGCATCTTTCAGGGACGCGAAAGCCCTCCCCCACCTTGGGCGGGAGAGGGCCAAATCCTTCAGCTTCGCCTCAGGTCTTCTCGACCTGACCGAACTCCAACTCAACCGGTGTGGAACGACCAAAGATCAACACCGCCACCCGCAGGCGACTCTTCTCGTAGTTGACCTCTTCCACCACACCGTTGAAATCATTAAACGGACCATCGATAACCCGCACCATCTCGCCAGGCTCGAACAAGGTCTTGGGCTTCGGCTTATCCACCGAATCGTCGATGCGATTGAGGATGGCCTGCGCTTCACGGTCGGTGATCGGGGCCGGCTTGTCCGCCTTGCCGCCGATAAAACCCAGCACTCGCGGGGTCTCTTTGACCAGGTGCCAGGTATCGTCGTTGAGCTCCATCTCCACCAGCACATAACCCGGGAAGAATTTGCGCTCACTCTTGCGCTTCTGGCCGGCGCGCATTTCAACCACCTCTTCGGTGGGTACCAGCACCTCACCAAACAGGTGATCCATCTCGTGCAGCTCGATGCGCTCCTTCAGAGAGGAGGCGACGCGCTTTTCATAACCGGAATAGGCCTGAACTACGTACCAATGCTTAGACATGCGTCACCCTTAGCCGATGATCTTGGAAGCCGCCCACCCGAGGGCAGAATCCAGCGCCCATAGAATCAGCGCCATAATGAGCACGAAAACCACCACAATCGCGGTAGTCTGGGTGGCCTCCTGACGAGACGGCCATACAACCCGGCGAACCTCGGTCTGCGCCTCGCGCAGCAGGGTCCAGAGCGCATTGCCCTTGGCGGTTTTCGCCGCTACAAACAGCGCCACGAGACACAAGGCAACAATCGCCAGTACACGGTACAGAATGGGGAATTCGGCGTAGTAGGAGTTACCCGCCACGGCGGCACCGACCAGCAGAGCCACCAGCAGCCACTTCAGGCCGTCAAGACGAAAGGTTTTCGCCTCTACTTTAGCATTCATACGAAGAAGCCCTTAGCGCTTACAAACACAAACCTAGAAGTCATCCAAGGCTTGCGACGCCCTCAGGCATTATCATGACAGGGCGATTCGGAAGTTGGCAGGCCAGGAGGGACTCGAACCCCCAACAGCCGGTTTTGGAGACCGGTGCTCTACCAATTGAACTACTGGCCTAGAAACACTCGCAGGTGCCGCAGCACCTGAAAAACGAGGGGGCGAATCTTAGCACCGCCCCCTCGATTTGGCAAAGGCTCCCGACCGCAGACAGCCGGGGCACCTTCGGGATCAGCGATTACTCGATGATCTTGGCTACCACGCCGGCGCCAACGGTACGGCCGCCTTCGCGGATCGCGAAGCGCAGACCATCTTCCATGGCGATCGGTGCGATCAGGGTAACGGTCATCTGGACGTTGTCGCCCGGCATTACCATCTCGGTACCTTCCGGCAGCTCACACGCACCAGTTACGTCGGTGGTACGGAAGTAGAACTGCGGACGGTAGCCCTTGAAGAACGGGGTGTGACGACCACCTTCGTCCTTGGACAGTACGTACACTTCCGCTTCGAACTTGGTGTGCGGGGTGATGGAGCCCGGCTTGGCCAGTACCTGACCACGCTCTACGTCGTCACGCTTGGTGCCGCGCAGCAGGGCGCCGATGTTCTCACCAGCACGACCTTCGTCGAGCAGCTTGCGGAACATTTCAACACCAGTACAGGTAGTGGTGGTGGTTTCACGAATACCGACGATTTCGATTTCGTCGCCAGTCTTGATGATGCCACGCTCTACACGACCGGTTACTACAGTACCGCGACCAGAGATGGAGAATACGTCTTCGATCGGCATCAGGAACGGCTGATCTACGGCGCGCTCCGGCTCCGGGATGTACTCGTCCAGGGTTTCAACCAGCTTCTTAACAGCGGTGGTACCCATTTCGTTGTCGTCTTCGCCGTTCAGGGCCATCAGAGCGGAACCGGTGATGATCGGAGTGTCGTCACCCGGGAACTCGTACTGGTCCAGAAGTTCGCGAACTTCCATTTCAACCAGCTCGAGCAGCTCTTCGTCGTCCACCATGTCGGCTTTGTTCAGGAATACCACGATGTAAGGTACACCTACCTGACGGGACAGCAGGATGTGCTCGCGGGTCTGCGGCATGGGGCCGTCAGCTGCGGAACAAACCAGGATAGCGCCATCCATCTGCGCAGCACCAGTGATCATGTTCTTTACGTAGTCAGCGTGGCCGGGGCAGTCAACGTGCGCGTAGTGGCGAGTCGGGGACTCGTACTCTACGTGAGAGGTGGCGATGGTAATACCACGCTCACGCTCTTCCGGCGCATTGTCGATACCGTCGAAAGCAACGGCCGCACCGCCCCACACTTCTGAACAAACGCGGGTCAGAGCTGCAGTCAGGGTGGTTTTGCCGTGGTCAACGTGACCGATGGTGCCCACGTTTACGTGGGGCTTGGAACGTTCAAACTTTTCTTTTCCCATTGCTAGCCTCCTCAAGATAGGCGCACCAAGGCGTCACCTATGCACATAAGCCGCCGAATCGGGCACCAAAAACGCAACACCCGGATACAAACAGCCGCAGAGACACCTGCCCCCGCGGCCATTGAAAAATGGAGCTCATGGGCGGATTTGAACCGCCGACCTCACCCTTACCAAGGGTGTGCTCTACCCCTGAGCTACATGAGCACTTCGCCACCACAAGCAACCACTACAAAGATGAAAGCCAGGCAGCTGGTCGACACTGCCGACCACTCGGGCGCCATCCCGGCGACCCATTCCCTCATACTCCACGAGCGAACAAGTGGAGCGGGCAGCGGGAATCGAACCCGCATCATCAGCTTGGAAGGCTGAGGTTCTACCATTGAACTATGCCCGCGTGCGGGAGCTCCAGGCAAAAGGCCTCAAACCAAACCTTCCGCTGGCGACACCTCGTGAAAGGCATCTCAAAATGGTGCAGGGGGGTGGATTCGAACCACCGAAGCTTGCGCGTCAGATTTACAGTCTGATCCCTTTGGCCACTCGGGAACCCCTGCTCGAAAGCGGCGTGTATTCTCTACACAGGCCGTTGCGCTGTCAACACTTTTTCTTTGGATTTCACAGACTTAGCTGCGAAACCTAATGTGACAACACAGAGACAAAATGGAGCTGGCGAGAGGAGTCGAACCCCCGACCGGCTGATTACAAGTCAGCTGCTCTACCAACTGAGCTACGCCAGCTTTGCCTCTTATACTTGAGCTGCCGATGTTCGACCCCTCAAGTGAGGCCGGGATTCTAGGGTAACTTCCGCCGACAAGCAACTGTTGCACAAGCAGTTTTTTCACTTCGCCGGCAGTCACGCCGACAGCCGCCGGCCACCCTAGTCTGACTCTAGCTCCTGACACAGATTCTGTTTGCGATCCATCTGTGGATAGTCGAGCTGAAGCTGCTGCCAGAACGCCTCCGCCAGCGCAGCCTCCGCGCCCGCCTCGAGCAGTATCCAGCGCTCGAGATAGGTGCGCGGCTCTTCGCGGGTCAACACCGGATAACCCCGCTGGCGCAATTCAGCCGCAAGGGATTCAGCCCGCTCCTCCTCGGAAAATATCCCGAAGGAAATCCCATTGGTGAGTGACCCCTTGGGTATTAAATAGGTGTCAACGCCCTCCGCCTGCAATTCCCGCAGCTTGCGCAGGGCCTCCTGGCGCGACCCCAGTGGCGACAGGTACACCCAGTAGCGCATCTGTCCCGCCATCTGTATTTCGCGCAAACGGGCGGGAATCTGCAGCGCCGCCAGCCTCTCGACGATGTCCTCGCCCTGATAAACCTCCTCCACCGGACCGATAATGGTGCACAGAGATTTGCCTGCCACTGCGGCAGGCACATTGACGGCCCGCTCACGCTTTGGCTGCGGCTTTGGCTCTTGCTCTAGCCTCGGCTGGGTATTTGCAGGCACCTCACCCACCAGCTCGATGCGCTTACCTTCCGGCAGCGCCGGAACTTCAGCTGTATTTCCCGCAACAGCCGGTGCAGCCGGGCCGGCGAAATAGCGAAACCAGGCAAAAGCGCCAATATTGGCGACCAAGAGAAGGAGTACGATCCAGCGCATAGGCAGTCAGTGGGAGCGAAAGCCCCGGTTGATTATCAGTTACGGGTTGCTGAGTGCGAGGCCATCCAGGACCAGATCGGGCCGCAACTCGGCGCGATGGCGCGTCAGCGATGCGAGCAGCGCGCCATCACCACCGGTGAGCACCAGTAAAGGCGCAGGCGCCTTAACCGCGAGCCGCCCCATGGCTTCATCGATAGCGCCGAGCACCATCAACACCAGCCCGCGGTTCACCGCCGCAGTGGTATCACAGCCCGCATCCAGACTCATTCCGGCCTCGAGGGTATCGGGCACCTTGACCGCATCGGTATCACGGAACAGCGCCCGGCGCATCAGACCCAGCCCCGGGACTATATAGCCGCCGAGATGCTGTCCGCCAGCCCCCAACAAGTCAAGGGTGACCGCGCTACCGCAGTCAGCCACCAGACAGGGGCGCTGAAAATGCTGATGGGCGGCAATCACCGCGAGCCAGCGATCCACTCCCAAGCGGGACACATCGCGGTAACCGCAGGTGACACCGGCGCATTGGCTCTCCACGCGAGCAAACTCAACAGAGCCCCAGCCCAACTCCTCGGCGATGGCGCAAAGCCCGGTGGCTGCTTCGCTCCCGGCCACATTGGCCGCCCGTACCCGCGTGACCGGCAACTCCCGCCACATTGCCGGTACCGCACCAACCCTTAGGCTCTGGGTCTCCACTACGCCGGCATGCCCCGGTATCCCCACGGGCGTGGCGCCAGCTGGCGAGAGCAGCCTCCATTTACTGCGGGTGTTGCCGAGGTCGAGCTCCAGGATCATTTGCGGCCTCGGTCTGCATCTAAGTCGCCCGAAGCGCGCAGGGAGACCTCACCGCCGTGAAAGCGCCTCACCTCGCCATCAATGTCCAGCAGCAGCGCGCCGCTGGCATCGACGCCGAGGTTGCTGCCGCGCCACTCGGTCGAGGCCGTGTGCAGACTGACTTCCTGCCCGGCGAATTGATCCAGCCGTTCCCAACTGCTGCGATAGGCCGCAAAGCCCGCGCGGGGATAGTCGTTCAACAGCGTCAACAACTCGTCCAGCATGGCCGCCGCCAGCTCATTGCGAGCCACGCCAGGGCGCACGGTGGCGAGATCAATCCACGGCTGATCGATGCCGCGCGCGGCAGCCTCGGCAAGGCCGACGTTCAGCCCCACCCCCACAACAACAGCGCAGCGGTCGGTCAGATCTCCGCTCAATTCCAGCAGCACTCCGGCGAGCTTGCGCCCCTGACACCAGACATCGTTGGGCCACTTCAGGCGCACACCCGGTACATCGAAGCGCTCCAGCGCCCGCGCAAGCGCCACCCCCACCGCCAGACTCAGCCCCTCCAGCAGCTGCACACCGCCCTGAAACTGCCAGCCGACAGATAAACTGATACCGGCGCCGAATGGGCTCAGCCAGGCCCGCCCCCGGCGCCCCCTGCCCGCGGTCTGCTGTTCCGCGAGTATCGCCAGGCCGTGGCCGGAGCCGGATTCCAGGCACTCCAGCACCCGCGCATTGGTGGAATCCACCTGATCGACGACGCGAAGCTCGCCGAGCAGCGCCCGCCCGCCATCACTCAAGCGCGCTTTTATGGCATCGACAGAGAGCAGATCGAGACCGCCCGGCAGGCGATAACCGCGCCCCTTTTCCGACTCAACCGACAGCCCCAGCTGCTCAAGCTTCTGCAACTGCTTCCACACCGCGGCGCGACTGACTCCCAGCGCGGCACCGAGAGATTCGCCGGAATGGATCTCACCATCTGCCAGCAACTCCATCAACGGCCGCAATGCGGCTGAAGCACCCTTACTCATGTATCCGTTTTCCCCACTGCGTCAGACTGCCGTCGCTGGCGACGGCCGAGACGGGTCAGAATTTAATGACCGATGACCGATGACCGATGACCGATGACCGATGACCGATGACCGCTAGTATCGAGGGCGGCTTGCACAAGCCCCTAGCCCGTTGCCAGCTAAAAGATTCCCACGCATACACCCTGTTCAGGCCGCCGCCAACAAGGCTTCACGGCGCAGTGCCCGCCCCCCAATCGCGACAAATCCGCCCACCATCAGCAGGGTGACCAGCGAACCCGCCAGCAGCATCGGCAGCGACACCGCCTCGCCCACCAGCAGCGCTTTCAGCCACTGCTGCTGACCGACCAATGGCACCAGCTGCCAGGCCGGCTTATCCAGCTGCACCTGGGACATATCCAGAGCCATCAGCACAAACAGGGGGGCCACCTGCAGAATGCTGAGCCGCATCTGCGCATCCTTGAAGGATCTGGAACCCAGCGCCAGTAGCAACTGCACCACCGCCACCATCAAGGCGAGCGGCAACAGCAGCAGCCCCATGGTCACCAGGTCGGCAAGGCTGCTGCTCTGCTGTATCCCCAATTCCGCCAGCGGCATAACCGGAATCAGCAGCGCCAGCGCCCCGACTGCGAGCAAACCGCCCAGCCAGCCCATGCTGGCCACCGCCAGCGTCTTCGCCAGCACCACTTGCCAGGCTGGCAGTGGCTGCATCAAGAGGCTCTCCAGGCTGAGGCGCTCCCGCTCGCCCGCCGAGGCATCCACAGCGGTCGCCAGGCTGGCAACAAACAGTGTCATGATCAGCAACGCCGGCACGGAAGCCAGTATCAACTGGCCGCGCTCGGAGGGTGTGCTGACATCGCGCACTTCTATGCGCCAGGGCGAGAACAGCTGCGGGGCGACCCCGCGGGCGATGGCCCGCTGCTGGACGATCTGCTGCTGCAGGGGCGCGAGGCGCTCCAGCAGTTGGCTGCGGGCGCGACCGGCGTCCTTGGATGCGCCATCAACATACAGATAAAGCCGGGGCATGGCGAAGGCACTATAGTCCCGCGCGAAATCCTCGCCGACTTGGAGCACCAGGTCGTAGTCACCGGCAAGAAGCTGTGCGGGGTCACCTTCATCCAGCTGATCCACCAGTAACCGCCCGCCGGACAGCTGCTGTATCAATAGCGGCACCTGCCCGCCACCGAGCACCGCCACCCGGGAATCGTTCTCGGCTTTGACCTTGACCATAAAAACCGTGACAGCGGTAATCATCGCGGGAAACAGCAGGGCGAAGGTGATGGCCGTAAACAGGGCGCGCCTGTCGCGCCACGCTTCCAGAAGCTCTTTGTACAACAGCGCGCCAATCGGCGCCGGCATCCATCGCCGCAACAGTTTCATAGCGCCTCCCCCCGCGCAGCGTCCACCGCCCGACCATAAGCCAGCGCGACGAAGGTATCTTCGAGGTTATCGCAGCCACAACCGGCCATCAGCGCACGCGGCTCATCATCCCCTACCAGCCGCCCCGCCGCCATGACCAGCACCCGGTCCGCAAGCTCCAGCACTTCGGACATAACATGGCTGGAAAACACGATACTGGTTCCAGAATCCCGCAGACGCAGCAGCGTGCGCCGCAACAGCCGCGCCGCCAGCACATCCAGGCCCCGTGTCGGCTCGTCGAGGATCAGGTGTCGCGGACGATGCACCAGCGCGCGGGCCAGGGACACCTTCATCCGCTCCCCCTGCGAGAAACCGAGGGTGCGCCGCTCCCACAGGTCTTCCAGTTCGAGCTCAGCGCGCACCGCCTCCAGCGATTGTGACAGCTGCGCTCCCCGCAGCCCCTGCATTTGTGCAAACAGGGCCAGGTACTCCCGCACCGACAGGCGCTCGTAAAGCCCCTCGCGATCGCCGACGACCCCCAACAGGCGCCTTGCCGCCAGTGGATCGCGGGCCACATCAATACCTCCGACGCGGACGCAGCCGGCGTCGGCGCGCAAAAGGCCGGTGACAATTCTCAGGCAGGTGGTTTTGCCTGCGCCGTTGGCACCGAGCAGCGCCGTGATCCGGCCGTCGGGGAGGGTAAAACTCAGGTCGCGCAACACCAACCGCCCGCCAAACTGCTTTCGCAGGGATTGCACTTCGATCATTCCGCCACCTCATTGCGAACAACCGCAGAGCCGGCCTGCTGAGACCCGGCATCCAGAGCAGGACCAGACGCAGCCACCATAAAGGGCGGTCGGCGGATTTCACTCACGCAAGCGGCATCCAGCGGCTGTTCCGGGTCGCCGAGAAAGTCTGCGATCAATTCCGGGATACAACCCCGGCGGCTGTTGATATGCCCACCACCATCGACTATGAGATGCCGTTTATGGCTCAGGTATTCCAGCTGGCTGTCGGCATAGTGGGGCGGGGTGATCGGGTCGGCACTGCCGGAAATCAGCAGCACCGGATGGTCCCGCGGTTGCGGATCTGTGTAGGGGGCTGGCGGCACTGGCCAGACGCGGCACCCGGCAAGGAAAAGGTCAATAAAAGCGCTGCCGAGAAATGTATCGCGGCTGTCCGCGACCACCTCTGCGTCGCTGATCCTGCTGAGCTCCTCAGCGCAGGCAACAGAAAACGTCAGGCCCATCGACATGGAGTCGGCTGCAGGTAAAAAGAGGCTCGTAAGCCCGGAGAGTGGCAGCAGGTTGCCAACAGCAGCCTGGTGAATCACATACGGCAGCTGCGCCGCGGCAGCGGGGTCATAAAGGGCAGTGCGCACCGCGTTGGCCAGCTCCCAGCGCGGCACGCGGCGCTGCAGAGGCGCACCGGTCAGTGGATCGGCAAGACGGCCAGCCACACTCTCCCAGTCGCGCAGCAATTGATCGAGTTCACTGCGCCAGTCTCCCAGCGCGGCGCAGCTCCTGTCCTCCCTGCAGTCTTCCTGCAGCTCGACCAGTGCCTGCTCGGCGGCCCCGGCGCTAAGAAAAACCTTTGCATCGATGGGCGCCACCGCGTCCAGCACCAAAACACTCAGGGATTGTGGATACCATTGCTGGTACAGCAGCGCTGTGCGCGTACCCCAGGAACCGCCCCAGAGGGCGATTTTGTCGTGCCCCAGATGCCCGCGCACCTGTTCGAGATCTTCAACCGCCCGGCGGCTGTTCAGGCCCTCGGTGCGGGCCTGCTGCTCCCGGTAGCAGCGGCCCAGCCGCGCACTCAACGTCTCCAGGTCCGCCGGGAGCTCTTGTTGCAGTCCACAGTCAAAGGCGCCGCTTCTTCCGGCGCCGCGCCGGTCCACCATCACGATGTCCCGGTTGCGATTAACCTTGCGAAAACTGTGCAGCAGCGGTGCCAGATGACTTGCCGCCTGACCCGGGCCACCGGCCAGCAGGTATAGAGGCTCACTGCCATCCGGGTTGATCGCGGGTGCAACCGCGACTGCCAGCAACACCGGTTTCGATTCAGTGCCGACCGGGACCTGATAGCAGCGCAGCGACTGCGACCAGCCATGCAAGTGACAGGCCTCCGGCTGCGACTTCTCTGCAGCAGCGTTAGCTCTGAACGGCGCCAGCACCATTAAACAGACCGAAAGGGCACACAGCGCCCCCACAACAAGTTCTCTGGTCTGCTCCATTGCCATCGGACGGAACTCCACATTTACCATCAGTGCCTGGCAGTTTAACCAAACACGGCGGGCGAGTCCCCAGCGACGGGAATTCGCGCAGCCGGCCTCCCGGTGGTATGGTTTCTTCATACCAGTCACGGCTGCACCGCCATGAACTTTTCAGAGCCAGAAAAACAACTGATCCAGGCGGCCTTCGTCTGGGGCCAGATAGCCCAGCAACAGGGTTATACACTTTCCGACCTGGATATCGAAAAGTCGGTGCTGTTACACCGGCTGCTCTCCGGCCGTCCTCCCCTGGCCTTCCCCCCGCCCCTCCGCCACGGCTTTCCCTGGTACGAGGTCATCGAAGGGGGTGACACATTCATCGTCAATGTCTCGGAGGCCACCGCCGACGCAGACACTCTTATGTCGGGCAAGGCCGCGCGCTCAACCAGTGGTGCGGGGGACACCTGCATAATGATCGAAGGCTCCCCCTGGCGCGTGGCCGCAAGCCTGCGCACAGGCGAGGAGTACATCGTTGAATGGGGTCGCTACCCGATGCAGTGGCGGCTGTGCAAGCACTGGCAAGTTAACGATGAAATGACCCTGCAGCTTCAGCGGTTCCGCGCTGCCAATCCCGCAGCGGAGGCCCAGCTGGAGCCAGCCGTTGACCAGCGAGAGTATGGTGAGTTGCGGGTGGACGAAATGGACACTGTCTGGCACAGCCAGTGGCACCTCACCCGCATCGGCCTGTCCGGCTGGATTTGGCTCGGCACACCGGAGGAACCCCCGCACAGCAAAGAACGGACACCTCTGCACGAGGACAGCCGTGGCCCCTTGCTGCTCGGGGACTCGGACACTCCGCGGGGCAGCCTATGGCTGCGGGTCGAAGAGGCCGAAGGTGAATCGCGCTTTATCCAACTCGGGGGAGACTGCGACTACCAACAGCTGGTCCGGCAAGCGAAAAGCGACCCGGAAAGTCTTATTCACTGCGTGCAGGGAGACACACTGCGGGTCATGGACTGCCACGGCTTAAATCCCCTGCGGCAGGTCTCAATCCCAGCGCAGCTGGCCCCATGGGAAAACTTCGAACTGGGACTGCGGGCCTTCGAGCTGGTCCCGGAGAACGCCCACGCAGACTGAACTCAGTCTTAGTCCACGTCACGGCCTCGAGCGGCCCGCAGCAATAAAAACCAAGGTTCCAGTGGCAGGTCCACCTCCATCGCCGCGACCGCACTCCTCAGCCGCTCAATTTTGCCACTACCAAGTACCGGCACCATTTGGCTGGGATGTTTCAGTAGCCAGCTGAGAGCCATTTGCTGAGCATCCAATCCCAATTCACCTTGCAGCGATTCCATACAGTCCCGCACACGCACGGCCGCCTCCGTTTCAGCGGTAAACAAATCTCCACCCGCGAAAGGAGACCAGGCCATGGGAATAACCCTCTCCTGCTGGCAATAGTCCAGCTGGCCGTCGAACATAGGCGCATTGTGCAGCAATGAAACTTCGATTTGGTTGACGATCAGGCGCGCATAAAGGCGTGACTGCAGCAATCCCAACTGGTGTGGCAAGAAATTAGACACCCCGACAGCCCGCACTTTGCCGCTTTCCACCAGTTTATCCAACGCACCGGCGAGCGCCTCCGCATCCAGCAGCGGGTCGGGCCGGTGCAGCAGCAACAGATCGAGATAGTCTGTGCCGAGTTTCTGCAGACTCCCCTCCACTGAGCGCATCACATGCGCTGGACTCAGGTCGTAATGGTTCAAGCGGTAATTCTTCTCTCGCCCGCACAGCTTGATACCGCACTTGCTGACGATTTCCATGCGCTCGCGGATCGAGGGGTCCAGCCGCAGTGCCTCACCGAACAGGGTCTCGCATTGATAGTCAGCATAAATATCCGCAAGATCGAAGGTCGTTACCCCCATATCCAGCAGTTCCTGCGCGAGACTCAGCCGTGCCTGCGCGCCCATTTTCCAGCTGCCGATCCGCCAAAGACCCATGGACAAACGGGACATAGAAAAGTCCGGATTTAAAGCAGAAGTCACTCTTTGCATACGGCCAGCACTCCTCCTCATTAATCAATATGTGTCAGACAAGCATGCCTGCCTGCCTGCCTGCCTGCCTGCCTGCCGCCATTGTAGTTTTGCACTTGGCTTTTGCTGCCGCACCTATCTTCCTGAATATCCCGCAACAGACAGCCCCGGTGATTCTGCTCACTTGTCCGGCTGACCACATCAACTGATCGCCCCAGCTACTATCCACAGCCAGTGAAGTCGGTATTACTAACAGAATCACGGGAAGGAGCTGTGAATAAACACGGTATAGATTTGGCTGGTGCCGATAAATCGTGGCATACAGATACCCGCGCAAAAAAACACCGACTGGGCACCGAGGATTAAAGCCTGTATATCCAAACAGCTTTTGAAACACGGCAGACTAAAGCCTTGCGCATAACTGGCATTAACAAAAGCTTCCTGGTCGTCATTCCACAGAAATTATCCCCAAGACAAGAGCTTATCTGTGGAAAGAGCGAGGACCAGGGTTCAGGGGAGGAGGACAAAGCACTAGTGTGCGCTCACAGGGTGACTCGTCATAGATTGTTCACAGAGATACTGGAAACAACTGTGCATAACCCCGGGAAAGATAGCCCAGAGTTAGACACCGTAAGGGATAGCTATAAAAGATGAAAAAAACACCAGAGCTGCCGCGACGCCGTGACCGCACATTTTTACGGATAGACAGTCACCTGCTGTCATACCCTAACTCTGCACGGCCTACTGAAGAATAAAATTTTCTCTCTGGTTGCAATTGAAATTAGGACTGAGGCTGTGGCGACGTGCGCAAACAGAAAAACCGAAAAACTAGAGAAACAAAAGAAACAAAAGAAATAAGAGAAATAAGAGAAATAAGAGAAATAAGAGAAATAAAAAAACAAGAGAAACACCCGAGTCTCCCGAAGAGTTGCCTCGCCTTGGCGCCGGTCGCAAACGAGCTGCCAGTTAAGTGACGCCCCCATCGAAAAACAAAGCACCGATACCTATCCAGACATACGCGGTGCGTCGAAAATTACCGTCAATTCAACTTTCCAAACAAAAAAGGGCCACCCTGCAGGGCGACCCTTTAATCGTGCTAACCGTGCTAACCGTGCTAATCGTTTAATGCGCGTTGAAGACGCTGAACCCCAAGGCACGGCCACTTGTCATGAGCACTGAGACGCAGCCGAGAGTGGGACGAGTATTTGCCTCGTCCAGGTTATCCGCCCTCGCATAAGGCCATGATCTGCCTTGATCGCAGCGGTTGTGCATTTCGATTCAGCGTAAAAGAAGAAAGGCCGTACAGTTACCTGTACGGCCTTTCGGGTTTGAAGCCTGACGATGACCTACTCTCACATGGGGAAGCCCCACACTACCATCGGCGATGTTGCGTTTCACTTCTG
>NZ_BAABRT010000012.1:0-112084 GCF_039545115.1 Microbulbifer aestuariivivens
CGCATCGTAGCCGAAGTGATATTCAATACCCGCAAAACTTAAACCGGTAATCTGGCCACGGCTATTGCGGGCAAACATCTGCTGCTCGCCCGCCACATCCAGCCCGGCAATTTCCCCCTCCTCGCTGCAGAATAATTGGGGTCAGAGTAAATTAAGGCGTAGAATCCCGCTGAACATCTCTTGCGGGCCACAGGTACTTTTTCAGGCCACTCACTGTAACCTGAAAAAGAGATTATAAAAAGTAGAGGGAAACCCCTAATGGAATTCCTCAGGATCGAGCAGAAAAAATAGGCGTCATAATTCTGCTCTGGCCCCAATTACATGACCCCAATTGCAATTATTCCGTTTACAGCCTTCCCAAAGGCGGGAAAAATAAATGCCAAAACGTCACCCTAAACCAAACCATCAAGAACCACAGTACTTACTCACCACATTGTAGTTTTGAGCCTCAACTTTTTCGTATGCGCCAGCTGCATTTTTGGAAATCTCAAAGAGCTTAACATCACACGCTTTTCTCCCATTCGGTGCTTCTATAATATCGTAGATAGCCTCATAGAGACCCCCAGGCGCAGGAGTGAAAGAAACTATTCTTCTGCACCACGAATATAACGCACCATAATTAGTATCAATCACGCCGGGAAAGTATCCAGCTATCCCAACACCATTAAACTGAAAAGCAAACTGATTTCCAGCTGGAATATACACTTCGTTTTGATGGGAATCACTAATGCCGGAATCATAGAGCGGTATGCCATTCCTGCTTAAACTGCGAATCAAGTTAGCCTTTGACCCCAGCGTGGCGATCTGATCAGAACCATTGCCATAAATACATTTATCATACTCTACCTCATGGATAAAATTATTATTGCTTGGAATTGATGCCAATCTTATTTGTGCGTTATCAACACCCTCATGCGGCTTAGTAAATTGACTTGAACAGCCAGATAAGAACAATAATGACATTACAAACACTATATATTTCATTCGCAGACCTTCTTCTTGAATATTATTTTAATAGAAAGCTCAATTATTAAATTAAGAAATCTCCCAGTGAAGCTTATATTCACCCCACCAAAAGAAATCAACCATTGACTTTCATCCAACAAACAGATCGAAAAGATATCATATTTACAGGTTGGAAAATTGTGGAAAGATAAAGAAAGTCACCTTATTCTTCACGATACAATAACGACTTTTAAGCTGAACTCCTGCAGGAACAATCTGCGTCAGAGTGAAATTAAGACGCCTTATTCATCCCCCCCACTGAAGCACCATCACCCTCAGCTGCACACAAATGAGGCAAGACTTTATTGTGTGATGACTTAGGATCAAGAAAGAAAACCAGGCACCATCATTTATTCTGATAAGGCTTACCTCTCTGAAACCCGCAACCACACCAGCTCCCGTGAACAATGTGAGTCTACAATCAAAAGAGCCCCGCATTGCGGGGCTCTTTTGATTACTTTATTAGCGTGTAAGCATTGCGCTCGACGCTGACCCGTGGGAACTGAATCAGCCCACCTCTGCCAGGTTGCCCTTGCTCTCCAGCCACTGCTTGCGATCTCCCGCCCTTTTCTTGGCGAGCAGCATATCCATAATCTGGTTGCTGTCATCGCCGGGGTCGATGTAGAGCTGCACGAGGCGGCGGGTATTCGGGTCCATGGTGGTTTCCCGCAATTGCAGCGGGTTCATTTCTCCGAGGCCCTTGAATCGGGTGACCTGCACTTTGCCTTTTTTCTTTTCGGCGGTGATGCGATCGAGGATGCCCTGCTTTTCCGCTTCATCAAGGGCGTAATAGACGTCCTTGCCGATATCGATGCGGAACAGCGGCGGCATGGCCACGTACACGTGGCCACCGGTGACCAGTGCGCGGAAGTGACGCAGGAAGAGTGCGCACAGCAGGGTGGCGATATGCAAGCCGTCGGAGTCGGCATCGGCGAGGATGCAGACTTTGTTGTAGCGCAGCCCTTCGAGGTCGTCGCTGGCCGGGTCCACACCCAGTGCCACGGCGATATCGTGCACTTCCTGGTTGGAGAAAATCTCGCCGGAGTCCACTTCCCAGGTGTTCAGAATTTTGCCGCGCAGGGGCATGATGGCCTGGAAGTCGCGGTCGCGGGCCTGCTTGGCGGAGCCGCCGGCGGAGTCACCCTCCACCAGAAACAGTTCCGAGCGGCTGGCATCGCCACTGGCGCAGTCCGCCAGCTTGCCCGGCAGCGCGGGCCCCTGGGTGACTTTTTTGCGCGCGACTTTTTTGGCGGAGCGCAGGCGCTTTTGCGCATTGCCGATACACAGTTCGGCAAGCTTATCGCCCTCTTCCGTGTGCTGGTTCAACCACAGGCTGAAGGCGTCCTTGGCGACCCCGGAGACGAACGCGGTGGCCTCGCGGGAGGAGAGGCGCTCTTTGGTCTGGCCAGAAAACTGCGGGTCCGCCAGCTTGGCCGACAGCACATAAGAACACTGCGACCAGATATCCTCTGGCCCCAGCTTGACGCCGCGGGGCATGAGGTTGCGGATTTCGCAGTATTCGCGCATCGCCTCCAGGAGGCCGCTGCGCAAGCCGTTTACATGGGTACCGCCCTGGGCGGTGGGGATGAGGTTTACATAGGATTCCGCCGTGACTTCGCCGCCCTCCGGCAGCCACTGCACCGCCCAGTCCGCCGCTTCGGTGGCGGCGGAAAAACTGCCCACAAAGGGTTCAGCGGGCAGTACTTCCCAGCCCTGATTGGCGGCGGCGAGGTAATCCTTCAGACCGTCTTCGTAATACCACTCGTCGGATTCGCCATCCTGCTCGTTAATAAAGACCACGGTGAGGCCCGGGCAGAGCACCGCCTTGGCGCGCAGCAGGTGGCGCAGGTGACGCGCGGAAAACTTCGGCGAGTCGAAATATTGCGGGTCGGGCATAAAGCGCAGGCTGGTGCCGGTGGTGCGCTTGCCGCAGGTGCCGATCACTTCCAGTTCCGAGGCCTTATTGCCGTTCTGGAAACCCATGCGATAGACATGGCCATCCCGCTGAATGGTGATTTCCAGCACTTTGGACAGGGCGTTCACCACCGACACACCCACCCCGTGCAGGCCGCCGGAAAACTGGTAGTTCTTATTGGAGAACTTGCCGCCGGCGTGCAGCGTGGACAGGATCACTTCTACCCCGGGGCGGCCCTGCTCGGGGTGAATATCCACCGGCATACCGCGGCCGTCATCACTGACCGAGAGGGAGTGATCCTTGTGCAGCACCACTTCGACTTTTTTGGCGTGGCCGGCGAGGGCCTCGTCCACGCTGTTGTCGATGACTTCCTGGGCCAGGTGGTTGGGACGGGTGGTGTCGGTGTACATCCCCGGGCGTTTACGCACCGGGTCCAATCCCGTGAGGACTTCAATATCTTCGGCAGAGTAATTGGCCATATTGTTATTTGTTTACTGCTGGTTGAATAGAAAATCGATGATGGCTTGATGGTAGCGCTCAAACCCCTGAAAACTGTGGTCGCCGCCCTCTTCGATGGTTTGGCGCTGGCCGCGGTAAAAGGCCTCGGCCTCACGGCAGTCGAGAGTTTCGTCACCACGCTGCGCGAGCAGCCAGTAGCGGCCCTGCAGCGGCGCTGGGATTTCCCCCTCCAATTCTTCCATGGTATCAACGTCCGCCCGGGTAAGGCGATACTCGCGCTCCTCGCCGCTGTAGGGGCGCAGCGTCTGGCCCAGATACGCGGGCATAAAGCGGGCCGGCTGCACCGCCGGGTTTACCAGCACCGCCGGCAGCCGGTAGCGCTCGCCGAGGACTGTGGCCATAAAGCCGCCCATGGAGCTGCCCACCAGCCCGATTGGCACTGGCGCCTGCTGGGTGGTGTAGCGCTGCAGCAGTGCGCTCAACGCTTCCATGGCGATACCCGGATGCGGCGACAGCTGGGGCGCACAGAAGGTGATCCGAGGGTGGCTATCCGCCAGCCAGGCGCGCATCTGCTGGCACTTGAAAGACTGGGGAGACGAGAGAAAGCCGTGCAGGTAAATCAGCACCGGCTCAAACTTGGATTGTGATTGTGACATGGCGAGGGATTATATCCCGGCCGCGTCGATAGCAAACCCCGAACCGAGAGAGGCGCCCCACGCTGCCCTGATTAGATCAGGGCAGGCTGCGATTGAGGCCGGCAAAGATGTGCCGCAAGTCCATACGCATGCCGGCCCAAAAGGCGGGTGGGGAGAAACGCTGCAGGGAAGCACCGCCGGGGCCGGCAAAACCGGCAAGATGATCGCCGAACTGGCGCCGCTCGCTGAACTGCAGCACCGGGTTGCCCTCGCGGTCGTACAGGGTTCCCGCCAGGGTGCCGGAGGCCACGCCCTCGCTGAACACCTGCTGCAGGCCACTGGTCGGCTGCAGGGGCGCCGGCAGATAGAAGTCATCCAGTCGCAGCCGCAGGGTGTAGTTCGCCCCGCGCCGCTGCGAGGTCAGGCGTGCACCGCGGGGGCCGAGAAACTGCCCGGCAAACGCCTGCTCCATCACTTCCTGCAGGCGGGCGCGGTCGGCGCTATCCAGCTCCCGCTTGCGGGCATCCAGCCCAATAACCGAGTTTTGCAACGCGCCCGGCGGCCTGGGGCGGTAACGGATTTCCAGTGGCGCCACATACACACTGGCACCGCTCAAATCCAGGGCAAACACCGCGCTGACGTTGTCCAGCGAGCTGGATCGCGACTGCAGGCCCCCTGACCCGACCACTGACCCGGCAGCGCCGGCCACGGTCAGATTGGCTGATAAATCTTCGGATGAGGCGGCGCTGGCCTGAACCCGCTGAGCGGGTCCGGCGGCACAGCCAGCGAGCGCGCCGGCCAAGCCAAGGGTGGTCCCGGCAAGCAAGACCGCCACCGACAGCGCCGATACCGCTGACAGCATCGCTTTGCATTTTTCTGCAACCATACTGCTTTCTGCCACCATATCGCGGCCTCCCAACCTGCTGGCAACAGATCCATTGTAAGACCCACCCGCTCGATCCACAGGGGACCGGAGCGGGACAGGCTGCGGGATAACAACGGGGTAGAAGGCGAGCAAGAGGGGCGAGCAAGAGAGGCGAGAAAGAAGGCCGAACCAGCCGGGCTAGTAGCCGTCGGAAGTCAGGTCGACGCTGTACTCCGACACCAGTACCCGTTCGACACCGGTTGCATAGCGGCCGTCATCATACAGGTCGAGCCAGCGATAGCCGGGCATCTTCTCATCGACAGCAAAGGGGCCGCTGCCGGGGGTGAACTGTACCGATGTGGACGGGGTGCTGTGGAGGCCGACATGGCCCAGCTGGCCGTCGAACTGCTGGTGCACGTGGCCCCACACTATGGCGCGCAGCTGCGGCGTTGCACGCACCAGCTCAAGAAAGCGTTCGCGCCCCTGGTGCAGCATGTGGCCATCGATCCAGTCGCTGCCCACCGGCACCGGCTGGTGGTGCATCAGGATGAGTACCGGCCGCTCCGGGTCACGCTGCAGAAGGCTCGCGAGGCGATCGAGGCGGGCATCGGAAAGACCGCCGCATATCAGGTTTTCGACGCTGGTATCCAACAGCAGCAGCCGCCAGGCCCCCAGCGCCAGCTCGTCGACGAAACGGTCCGGCGCCAGCTGGTGCATACGCCCGACCACATCGTGGTTGCCCGGCAGCCAGCACCAGCGCGTATCCACCTTCTGCATGCGCGCCAGAAAGCGCTGGTAAGCGGCTTCCGAGCCGTTGGCGGTGATATCGCCGGTGGCGACCAAAAGCTCTGCGGCGGGCTGGTCCCGCTCGATACGACCGAGCACCTCGTCGAGGGTGCGCCCGGTATCGAGCCCCAGCAATTGATAGTCGGGCCGGCCGCCAATATGGGGATCGGTGAACTGTACCAACCGGTGCGGACGCCCTTGCGGCTTTTCACTCACTTGCTTTACTCGCTCTGCAATTCCCTGTGCATGCCGCAAGCGGCAGCCAGGCGAAAAGGCCTGACGGGCTTTTTGTTATTTTCACCGACTCATCTCCACCGGCAGCGATCTCCTACAACCGCCGGCCATCCAGTATCAATTCAAATTCCGTGCGCCCATTCGCCAGGCAGTGGCCCAGCCACTCGCCCAGAAAACGATTGGCCTGCTGGCGTTCGTCGGCGCCCTGGGGGCGCCGGCGCTCCCCGCGCGGCGCCGAGGCCGCCGGCTCCGGCAGCGGGCCGCGGCCATCCACCGCGACCACTTCCGCCATGCGGGCGTCGTGGTAGAGGCGCACGGTCAGTTTCGGCGGCGCCATCCAGTCTTTGTGGCCGTCACCCCCTTTATGCCGCTCACAGCCTTCCCCCCCATCTGCCGGGTGTGTGGAAGCGCTCAGGCACACCTCGGTGGTGTAGCGGGAGCGCTCCAACACCGAAAGCTCCAGCGCGCCATGGGGCATCTGGTAGCGCCACTGGCCGCGGGTGGGCAGCTCCGGCAGCAACTTGCAGAGGCGCAGGTAATTGGCGTCACAGTCGGCATGATAAGCCGGCAAGTCGACCTGATAGGCGGACTTTGCGCGACTCTTGCTGATCAGGTCGCCGACTTTGCGCTCGATACTGGCCAGATTTTTCCTTGGGGTCATTATTGACACTCCCCTTGGCTTGCCGCCGTGATTGAGATCTCAGTTTGTGGGTGGCGCAGCTCAGCGCCCGCCCACCTCGGGATGCGCTCCCCCGCGCAGCGTCGCCCGGTGGTGTCGCAGCCACTGCAGGCTGATGATGCTGGCCGCGTTGTCGATTGGCGTCCCCTCTGGATCGCCGCCCTCCAGAACCTCCAGCAGCTCCTCACAGGGCAACACTCGCAAGCGTATATCCTCGTGCTCGGAAGGCACACCAAAGTGCCCGCCCGCTGCGCTCAGGTCTACCAGGGCGCAAAAGAGGTGCATGCGCTCGCTGCTGCCACCCGGGCTGGGCAGGTAACTGCGGATATAGCGCAGCTCCTCCACCGCGATACCGGCCTCCTCGAACACCTCGCGGCGGGCCACCTCTTGCAGGGTTTCCCCCGCCTCAACCATACCCGCCACCACCTCCAGGCACCAAGGGCCGCCGGCGCGCTCCAGCGCTCCGACCCGAAACTGTTCTGTCAGCGCCACCAGGTCGCGCTCGGGATCGTAGAGCAGCACCCCCACCGCCGGGTCGCGCACAAACAGCTCTCGCTGCATTGTCGCGCTCCAGCCACCGCGAAAAAGGCGGTGGCGCAGCTTCAGGCGCAGCATGGTGAAGAAGCCCTGAAACACGGGCTGCCGCTCCAGTATCTCCACCGCCTGCCGGGTAAAGGGGGGGCTGAGATCCCGGCTATCCGGCGGCGGTTGCTGCTCGCTATCCCTGCTCATGGCGTTCCATCCTTCATTGGCGTCATGTTTAGGAGAGTTTGCCTGTCAGTAAGGCGGAAAGCGACTCAAGATTAACGCCGCCTCGCTGGCAAGGCGCTGCTGCTGCTCTTGCGGGCTGCGCGCGCCCATGGCGGCTGAACGCACACTGCCGCGCCAGAGCGGCGCTTTTTGCGCGGACAGGGCATCGATAACCAGATGGACCTGCCGGTACTGGCGCACGTTCAGGGGCACCTGCCAGCCAAAACCCCAGGGGCCGTGCCCGCCGTAGAGGCTGAAGCGGTCCTCGTAGACCGCCACGCGCTCGCTACCCTGCAGCTGCACCCGCACCAGAAAGTCTGCCGCTGCCGCGCTGTCCGCGGGGCGGTAGCGGTACTGCAACTGTTGCTCCACCGCCTGGCGGGCGCGCTTCAGCTCCAGTGGCGCCACCGGGCCGGTGGCAAGGGGGTCGAGCAGGTAATAGGTTTGCAGGCGGGAGAAGTCTGCCTGCGGATCGTAATCCACCGCTACTTGCGGGACTGCGGCGCAGCCAAACAACCACAGGCAGGCGGCGATCAGCGCGGCCCGCGCCGACCAGCGGCAGGCAGTGGTCGCGGCGGGGGTGAAGCGCGCGGCGGGGGAAAGGCGCTCCGCGGGAGACAGGCGCGCGGCAGTGAATCGGGAAACCATATCGGGAGCTCCTAGGCACAACCCAAGCTTGTGGAGACCCGGCATCCCTGTCCGGTGAAAGCGGTATTGTCCGGTTTTCCGCCCCGGCGGGCAAAAAAGCGGGTTCAGTAAGCCGCCGCAGGCAGGTCCAGCAACAGTTCCTGCACGGCGGTATTCAGCGTCCGGCGGCGCTCCTCGGCGTTTTCCGGGCGGGCCAGCAGCTTGGTGGCGCTGCCGCCCCAGATGACCCGGCCGCCGGGGCGGCCAAGGCCCAGGGTCAGTATTACCCGCGGGGCGCCCACCTGGGAGGGAAGCTCCACCACACCACGCTGGGCGTTGGAGTCGAACTGGGCCTCCCAGCTGGAGTTCTCCGCTTCGCTGGCGAATTCCTCCTCGATAATGGCGACCTGGTAGTCCATCACCATATCGGCGCCCGTGGGGTCATTCACCAGCCGGTAGCCGCGGGACTGCATCAGCGCCGCAACGGCGGTGCGCAGATCCTCGTCCAGCTCCACCAGCTGCGCGGCGGCGCCGGTGTCCTCGCTCAGGGAGGACTGCCCCCAGGCGTAGGTGGAAAACGCCACCGGCGCGGCACCGGGCTGCACCCGCTCGACATCCAGGGTATCGCAGGCCAGCAATGCCAGCGCGCCCAGCGCCAGTGCGACCAGTTGGCCGAGGGTTCTAAATTGCATGGCACTCTCCCTGTGTATTCCTGGTGACGGCGGTCTGCCGCTTTAGCCTGTGCTGGTCAGCCGGCGCGGCCGCTGACGATATCATTTTACCGGCTCTGCGCGGGCATCGACTCCAATACCAGCTTCTTCGCCAGCGCCTTCGCCGGCATTTTCGCGGGCATATAGTTCTATTCTAGGACGCCAGCCCAGCCACTCGGGCTTCACTTCCGGATACAGCGGGTAGTGGCTGCCGGATTCCACCTCCGCACCCATGGCCGGACGCTCTGGGGTGGCGAAGGCAATACCGCCATCCAGCAGCGCCCTGGCCGACTCGGTGTGCACCGTGAGGCCGCTCTCCAAACCAAAGTTCACCTCGATGCCGCTGGCCGCCCAGAACACCGTGTGCTCGCGCACCAGTGCGCGATAGCGGGGCTGGATATGGACGTAGATGTAGACCCGGTCCGCCAGTTCCCCCAGGGCGTAGCCGGTGACCTCACCCACCTGCACCTGGCGGTAATACACCGGGCTGCCGGCGCGCAGCGAGCCGCGGCGCGGCGCATTGAGGATAACCGTCAACCCCGGGCGCATCAGGGTCTCCGCCAGGTCCTGCGCGGGGGGCTGCAGCTCGGCGCGAAATTCGGTCTGCGGGGGCCCGAAGCCCGGCTCCAGCTCCAGATAGCGCCCGGTGATCAGCGTGTCCACATTGGCCACATTGTCGAGGCCGATTTGCGGCCCCACCACCCACATACGGGTGCCCGCCCGCGCGAACCTGTCGGCGTGCTGAAACAGCGTCGCCCTGGCGCGCACCGTCGCCAGGTCATGCCCCAACCGCAGGCGCCGCACCTCCCCCACCTGAATGCCGCGGTAGCGGATCGCCGCACCTTCGCGCAACCCATCGGCGGAAGGGAGATCAATGGTGATGTCGAGCCCCTCTTCGAACGCATCCTCGCGGCTCGGATAGAGCGGGAAGCTTGCGCCATCCCGCACCGGCGCCGCGCTCTCCCGCGCCCGGCGACTGCTGCCGAAGGCAATGCCGCCGCGCACCAGTGACAGCAGCGAGTCCGCCTCCACCTCGAGCCCGTCGAGACCGGCGCTGGCGCGCAGCCCGCTGACATTCCAGAAGCGGGTGCGACTGTGCACCAGATGGGCATAGCGCGGCTGAATCACCGCAAATACCGTGACCCCGGAACCATCCCGGTTGAGTGCCATGCCCTGCACAAGACCCACCTCAATACGGCGGAAATACACCGAGGCGCCGCGCTGTAACGAGCCAGGATCGCGGGTAGTGAGCTTCAGGTGCAGTCCCGGCACGCGGGGGTCCCGCTGCGGCGCTTCGGCGCTGGCGGAAAACTCCCGCACCGAGCGCTGCCCGCGCCGCAGATCCACCTCGATACGGTTGCCCTCCAGCAGCTGACTGAGCCCCGAGGAAATATCGAGGGTCGGCGTGGCCTTCCAGAAGCGGGTGTTCTCGGTGAGCAGGTCATCGGTGATCGGGTCCATCAGTACCTCCACCACCATGCCATCCAGGGAGGCGCGGGCCTTGCTGCCGCTGACCTCGCCCACCTTGATGCCGTGGTACACCACCTGCGTGCTGCCAGGGGTGACATTCACCCCCCGATCAAAATTGAGGGTGATGGGGATGCCGGCATCGGCTTCGGCGAAACTGCTGTAAAGGTGGAATTCCTGCCCGCTCTTTGCCAGTGGCGACTGCCGCTGTTTCTCCGGGGTGTAGAAACTGATACCGCCGGCGAGCAGGGAGGCGAGCGACTCCACCTCCACTTTCACCCCGCTGATGCCGCCCTCGATACTGATACCGGAGCTGTTCCAGAAGCGGCTGCCCCGGTGCACCAGATGCGCGTAGCGCTTGCGGATAAAGAGTTCTATCTGCACCTCGCTGTCGTTATCCGACAGCCGGTAGCTCTCCACCTCGCCCACTTCCAACTGCCGGTAATACACCGGCGAGCCCCGGTTGAGGGAGGCGAGCCGCGGCGCCCTGACCAGCACCCGCAGCCCCTCCCCGGACACCTGTGCCGGCGGCTGCGCCAAGGCCACAAACTCCCGCTCCGGCCCTCCGCTGCCGGGCTCCACGGCGATATAGTTACCGGACACCAGCGTCTCCAGGCCGCTGATGCCGGTCACCGAGACCTCCGGCTTGACCAGCCAGAAGCGGCTGCCCTTCACCAGCAGGAACTCGGCACTGGGGTTGAACTCGACTTTGGCCAGTACTCCGTCCGCGCCGTCCAGCGCTTGCGCATTGGGCACCAGGCGAAAATCGCGCACCACGCCGATATCCACCCCGGAGTACTTCACCACCGTCTTGCCCTGCACGAGACCGTCCCCGGAGGGAAAAAGAATCTCTGCGCCGATGTCGCCCTGGGTGAAATCCCGGTACAAGAGCCACACGGCGATGATGGCCGCCACCAGCGGCAACAGCCACACCAGCGGCAGGCCGCGGCTGCGCTTGAGCCGCGCTTCGGGAATCTGCGTCTGGGGAGTCTGCGCTTCAGTCATCGCCCGACGCCCCCATACGGCGATAGCGGGCGTCCCACAGCAGGCGCGGGTCGAAGGTGCGCGCAGCCAGCATGGTGACCACCACCACGGTGGCGAAGGCGGTACTGCCGGGACCGGCGCGCACTTCGGCTACGGCGCCCAGGTTCACCAACGCCACCAGAATCGAAATCATAAACAGGTCCAGCAGCGACCAGCGCCCGATAGCCGCCACCACCCGGTAGATGCGCATACTCTGCAGGGGGCTGCGCGGCCCGCGCCACTGCACCTGCAGCAGCAGTACCACAAGGCCCAGCAGCTTCATCACCGGTACGGCGATACTGGCGATAAACACCAGCAGCGCAATGCCCCAGAGATCATTGCGATACAGCTCCAGAGTGCCGCCGAGAATGGTGCTGGGCTCGCCGGAACCCAGGTAGATGACCGTCATTACCGGCAGGATATTCGCCGGCACCAGCAGGAAGGCGGCGGTCAGCACCAGCGCCCAGGTCAGCATCAGGCTGCCCTCGATGCGGCCGTACACAGTCGCCCCGCAGCGGTGGCAGCGGCCGCGAAACGCCCCCGCGGGCAGCCTCTGCAACTGGTGGCAGCACAGGCAGGTGCAGAGGCCGTGTGCCAGCGCGTTCTCGGCCCGACTCACGGTGCCACCTCGCCGGCGCTGTCATTTTTCTCGGCCTGCGCCGCCCCGCGCCTGCGCGCCATCCGCCGCCAGACGGACTGCTGATCAAAAGACAGCAGGGTGAGGTTGGACAGCAGCATCAGGCCGACAAAACAATAGAGTCCCGTCTCCACCACCATGTGGCCGAGGTCCTGCATTTTGATCAGCGCCACCAGTATGCCGAGCATATAGACATCCAGCATGGCCCACTCCCTGATGTGCTGATAGCAGCGCACCGCCGCGGTTACCGGCCGGTCCAGCGCCCCCCAGAGACAGCCGAGGCTGATAAAGGCCAGCAGCAGGAAGCGCCCGCAAGGCGCCACAACGCTGCAAAACAGCACCAGCGAGGCCAGCCAGATATAACCGGAGCCAAACAGGGCATGGACCCCGTTCAAGAGGGTGTTTTCCGAGCCAAAAGAGAGAATGGAAAATTTCAGCAGCGGCAGGGTTGCCGCGGGAATAAACAGCAGCAGCCCGCTGATGCTGAGCGCCGCGGTGTAATGCATGCTGTGTGCGGGATTGCGGTGAATCAGCGCATTGCAGCGCGGGCACACCAGCTTGCCGCCGGGCGGAGCAGTGTCATTGGCCAGCAACAGGTCGCACTCGTGACAGGCTCGCCGCCAGCCACGGGCGGAATCGGTAGCACCCTGCTCCATGGGAGAGAAACATCCATTTGACCGTTCATGCATCCAAATGCCGGACGGTGGCGTCTATAGAGGGAGTTCGAAAGGGAGAAGGGGCAAGAACTAGCCGTTACTTGTGCCGCCACTTGTGCTCCCAACCGCCCCGCGGTGAATAACCGCACATTGCTGTCGGTTCAACGAAGATATAGCAAAAAAGCCACCCCCTCGCCTCGACGACCCCCAAAGCGGGGGGTACACTCTCGCGACTTGCAGGCCCCCCCGCGGGCCCGGCCAGTGGGGAGACTGGCATGTTTGAGACCGCATCCACCACAGGAAGTAGAGATCAATGAAAAGAATTGACCCCACCCACAGGCGCGGCAAGCGCGCCGGTCGCCCCCTGAAATCCCTGCTGGCGGCCGCTCTCCTCGGCCTTGGCAGCCTTCAGGCGCAGGCAGACACCCTGTGGGAAATCTACCTGCAGGCGCTGGACAACGATCCACAACTGGCGGCCGATCGCGCCGCCTTCGAGGCGGGACTGGAGGCGAAAAACCTCGGCCGCTCCGCGCTGCTGCCGCAGATCAATGGCTCCGCGGAGCGCAGCACTACCAGCTCCAGCTCCACCCAGTTTGACTACACCTTTGGCCCCACCGGCGTCCTGACCACGCCCAACAGTCGGAGTACCGATGTCGACGATACTGTCTACTCGGCGCGCCTCGACCAGGCCATCTTCGACCTCCCCGCCTGGTTCGGCTACCGCCAGGGCAAATTCCAGAGCGAGCAGGCGGCGGCGGAGTTCAGCGCCAACCAGCAGGAGATGATGCTGCGCGTAGCGACCACTTACTTCAACGTCCTGCGTGCCTACGATGTGCTGGAAGCCGCCAAGGCCGAGGAAGAGGCCCTGGCCAAGCAGCTGGAGCAGACCCGCCAGCGCTTCGAGGTGGGCCTCACCGCGATTACCGATGTCTACGACAGCCAGGCCGCCTACGAAAATGCCGTGGCCCGACGTCTGACCGCGGAAGACAGCCTGCTCAGCAATTTCGACGCCCTGTCCATCCTCACCGGCACCCAGCACAACCAGGTCGCGCCCCTGCAGGACGGCTTCACCGTCGCCCCGCCGGAACCCGCAGAGCGCGCCGCCTGGGTGGAATTTGCCCTGCAGAACAATTTCGATCTGAAAGCCGCTCGCCTGGCAGCCGATGCGGCTCGCAGCAGCGCCCGCGCCGCCGCAGCAGAACACCTGCCGACGCTCTACGGCTCCGTCAGTTACTCGGACCTCACCCGGGAAGGCGATACCTCTACTTCGCTACCCGGAGAGCTACCTATCGACCTGCCTGTCGACACAACAAGCGAAACCACGGTCACCGCACTGACCCTGAACGTACCGATCTTTACCGGTGGTCGCCTCAGTGCCAGCCGCCGTCAGGCCCGCGACCTGTCGTTCCAGGCCCAGGACCTGCGCAATCTGGTACAGCGCAACACCATCCAGAGCGCCCGCACCCTGCACCGCAACCTGGCTACCGACGTATCCCGGGTCAGTGCGCGCAAGCAGGCGGTGATTTCCGCGCAGGCGGCCCTGGAAGCGAATCAGGCCGGCTACGAAGTGGGTACCCGCAATATCGTCGATGTGCTGCTGGCTCAGCGTGCGCTGTTCCAGGCCAGAACGGATTACGCCAACGCCATTTACGACTATATCGACAACACCCTGCGCCTGAAGCGCGTCGCCGGCCTGCTGGCGCCCGCCGACCTGCAGGAGCTGGAAGCGAAGCTGAACCCCGCCACACCGGTTGTGCGGCTGAACGAATCCACAGCCACGGCTGCGGAACCGACCGTTCAGCCAACCAAGTAGCTGTTCAGTGCCAAACCCATTCCGGTAAACGAAAAGCGGGGCCCAGGCCCCGCTTTTTGCTTGTCCTGTGGCCAACGCCGCTGACTCCTGGCGCTGACAGCTGACAGCCCTGACAACGATATGGCTGACTAAAACCCGCATGGCCCTGTTGAGGCCTCAGAGCGTTACCGCCAGCGACTCGATCTCGTCCACCAGGCGCCCAAGTGCACCGCTATTCGCCTCCGCCACACGGCGGCCAGCAGCACCATCCCTGTCCCTCCGCTGCGCATCTTCGAGCCACACTGCGACGCTCGCGGCGATCTCCCGCGGTGTCTCCGCCACCCGAAGCGCACCGGCACCCCGCAGCAGCTCCGCCACTTTGGCGAAATTATGCAGATGCGGGCCGCAAACCACCGGCACCCCCCAGGCGGCGGGTTCGATCATATTGTGGCCACCCACCGGCACCAGACTGCCCCCCACCAAGGCGACATCGCAGGCACCGTAAAAGCGCAGCAACTCGCCCATGGTATCCCCGAGCAGCACCTGTTCGGCGGTACCGACATTGCCACCGGCACTGCGCCGGCGGCAGGCCAGGCCGCGCTCCCGGCACAGGCGGGCAACACTGTCGAAGCGCTGCGGGTGTCGGGGGACCAGCACCAGCAGCAAATCCGCAAAGCGCTCCCGCAACAGGGTAAAGGCCTCCAGGACAAGCTCGTCCTCACCCTCATGGGTACTGGCGGCCAGCCACACCGGACGACCGCTGGCTCCGCGCCACTGGTGACCAATGGCCTGGGCTTCGCTGGAAAGCCCCCGGTCGATAGTGAGGTCAAACTTGATATTGCCACTGGTGCGCAGGCGTTCAGCCGGCAGCCCCAGTTTCAGGAAGCGCTCGGCATCATCCGGGTACTGGGCCACCACCCGCGCGAGCCGACCGAGCATAGTGCGCGTCAGCCCGGCGAAGCGCCCGTAGCCCCGTGCAGATTTTTCACTGAGGCGCGCATTGGCCAGCAGCACGGGAATATCCCGCTTCTCGCAAAGGCGCAGTAGGTTGGGCCACAACTCCGTTTCGATAATGATCAGCAGCCGCGGGCGCAGCCTGTCGAGGAAGGGGGTCAGGCACTCCGGCAGGTCGTAGGGCAGATAGTAGTGCAGCAGGCGGCCACCCAGACTTTCCGCCAGCGCCGCGTGCACCCGCTCGGAACCGGTGGGCGTGGTGGTGGTGACCAGCCACTGCCAGTCCTGATGGCGGGCGGCGAGGGTTTCAATGACTGGAACGGCGGCCAGGGTTTCGCCCACCGAAACCGAGTGCACCCAGACCAGGGGCCGGCGGCTCGCCCGCGGGGGAACCTGCCCCAGCCGCTCGCGCCAGCGCTGCCGGTAAGCGGGCAGGGAGCGCCCCCGCCACCAGAGGCGCAGCAAAATAAACGGCAGGACAAGGCGCATGAGCCAGGTATAGAAAAACTGCATACAGGTGTTGTGTACTCGGTTGAAGGCGCGGTAGAGAGCGCATTCTAACCGCCCGCGACCGGAGCGTCGCCCGCGGGGGAGATGATTGGCAGATCAGCGAGGGGGGGATAAACGCCGCGCGGCGCGGCTCAGGTGTGAGCGCGGCGGTAAAACTGTGACTCGGCTCCCAGCACACCACAGGCCATACCCGCTGAGCGGCAGGCGCGGAGCCAGCTGCGCGTTCGCAGTCGACGAAAAGGCAGGCCTACCAGCAGTGTCAAAGATGCCACTACAAACTGCGTTACGGCTGACCCCATCAGCTGGGAACGATTGCGACCGGCATAGAGTTTTTGTCGGGCGAGTGTAATCCCTACCGAATATTTGCGTTTCGAGAGCCAGGTCAGCGTCGCACGATGCTCGGGAACATCCTCATAAACCACCGCCTCAACACAGCGACGTATTTCGACACCCCGTGACCTCGCCTCCGTAAAGAACATTACGTCTGTGCCGCCGGCATAAGGGTTGCGCTCATCGAAGCGAAGTCCCATTTCTGAGTACAGGAAACTGGGGATCAACACGTTATTAGTGGCGCAGTAAGGCATCAGCTCGCCAGTCGTGCCTTTTTTGCGGCAAAAAAACACCTGGTAATATTCCGGCGAAGAAACCGGTAGGCAGCTAATCACAGGCCCGGATACAACCGAGTTACCGCCAACTTTCTGCGCATAAGAATATAGATTTACCAGCCAACCGCTGTCCACCCACTCGTCGTCGTCAATAAAAACCAGGTAATCAACACCTTTGGCCTTGGCCTCGTCGAGACAGCGGTTACGGGCTAGAGGAATTCCAGGCCGACTCTCTACAACGTAACGAATCGGAAATGGAAAAGTGGCTTGCAGATCTTCTACAGTGCGGGAAGCGCCCTGCGACGAATCGTTGTCCACCACGGTCACCGATAACCCGACTGCATCCGGCAAGTTCATCCGCGAAAGGCTCATGAGCGTGCGGCGCAGCTGCTCGGGCCTACGGCACGTACAGATGCAAATATCAAGCAGAGGTTGCAACATAAACTCCTGTCATTAGCCGCAACGTAAACTCCTGTCACCGGCCGCAACGTAACCTCCTGTCACTAGCCGCAATGCGGGATCACCCGCCGACGGGATTGTTTTGGCAGCCTATACCCCATCGGCGGGGATGTCTATAATGCTCGCCCCTGCTTCACGGTTGGTGCCTAAAGCACATTTAGCACATTCTTGGTGGACTCGATTGAGAAGCCAGCTAGGTGTCGCTTTTTTCCTTTGTCGCCATCTCACTTCAGTGCTTTCAAGTACAAAGTCGCGCCCCAAGTACTGCAGGTTGAGCCTGCGTGGTAACGCCCGCCATCCGATTGCATGGGACATTCAAGCCAGGAAATTCGCGAGTTCTCAATGAAAGTGATGCAATTACTGCCAGCATTGAATTCCGGCGGCGTCGAGCGCGGCACCCTCGACCTGGCCCGTGCACTGGTGGCAACGGGTCACGATTCCCTGGTGGTTTCGAGTGGCGGCCGCATGGTCGAGCAACTGGAGCTCGAAGGGTCGAGACACCTCAGCCTGCCGATCCATCGCAAATCCCTGGCGAGCCTGCGTCAGGTAAGACCGCTGCGGGAGCTGATCCGGCGCGAGCAACCGGATATTCTGCACGTGCGTTCGCGGGTGCCGGCGTGGCTCACCTATTTCGCCTGGAAGAAACTGCCACCCTCCAGCAGGCCCCGGCTGGTCAGTACCGCGCATGGCCTCTACTCCATCAACCGTTACAGCGCCATTATGGCCAGCGCCGAGCAGGTCATCGCCATCTCCCAGTGTGTGCGCGACTACCTGACAACCAACTACACCAGCTACCTAAAGCGACCACCGGAGATCATCTACCGGGGGGTGGACACGGCGGAGTTTCCCCACCAGCTCATCCCTCCGCAGGGTTGGCGGGACTCGGTGGAAGCGGAATTCCCGGCGCTGCGGGACAGACGCTGGCTGCTGCTGCCGGGGCGCCTGACCCGCTGGAAAGGCCAGGAGGATTTTCTGCAGCTGCTGGCCGACCTGGACCGCGATGACCTGCACGGGGTGGTGCTCGGTGGCGCCGAGCCCAACAAAGAGCACTACGCGAATGAGCTGCGCCAGCGCGCACGGGAACTGGGTCTTGAGGACAGGGTCTCGTTCGTCGGCCAGCGCAGTGATATCCGCTACTGGTACAGCGCCTCGACACTGGTGTACAACCTCTCCAAGCGCCCCGAGCCCTTCGGCCGCACCGTGATCGAGGCCGCAGCCATCGGTACGCCCGTGATCGGCTACGATATCGGCGGCCCGGCGGAGTCCCTGCAGGCCTGCTTTCCCTTCGGACTAGTGGCCGACGGCGACATCCCAGCACTGAAAGACAAAACCCTCGAGCTGCTCGACAGCAACCTGCGACCGATACTGCAGAGCGAATTTACTCTCGAAACCCAGGCGCGGCGCACCATGGCCCTCTATGAACGATTACTGTCCGAGCCACAGCGGAGCACACCGTGATTGACCTCAGCGGGCTGACCCCTTTTGCCAGTGGCGGCAATCGCCACTGCTACCGCCATCCGCAGGACCCGGAAAAATGCGTCAAGGTCATGCGCGCCGGGCGCATCGACGAGCTCAAACGGCGCGCGCCCTGGTACAAGCGGTTGGGTGGGGATAGTCGCTTTGACGACAACTTGCGCGAACTCGACGGATATCGGCAGCGGGCACTGCGTGGAGCCGGTGAGCAGAGTATCGCCTGGCGCCATCTGGCCCGCTGGTACGGTATCCACGATACCTCCGAAGGCGCCGGCGCAGTCACAGAATTAATCGTCGACCCGCAGGGCCAGCCGGCTATCACGCTGGAGCACTATCTCAAGCAGCACGGCCTCGACAAGCCCATTGAGGAAGCCCTGCAGCGCTTTTCCCAATGGCTGCAGGACACCGGCATACTGACCAAGAATATCCTGCCTCACAATCTGGTGATCCGACAGAAAGGTGGGCAGCCGGAGCTGTGCCTGATCGACGGCCTCGGCTGTGCCGCATTCCTGCCACTGGCGGAATACTTTCCACGAGTCCGCAAGCACTATATCCAGCGGCGCATCCTTCGCATGTGGCGGAGGATTCACTGGGAGCTATCCGACCGTGCCATCACCTGGAAGCAGGCCGAGCGCCGGGGCCTGTAGGCTTTTGCAGCTTTCAAATCATGCTTTCAAGCGCCGAAACCCTTGATCGCAGAACCTGCGCAGCCGATTACCCTGCTTAGGGCCTACTTCGCACCTACTGAGCGCCTGCGAGCACCGCGCTCAATAACCTCCGCGCTGGACGGGTCCATAATGATCAGATCAGGGATGGTGTGGTCGCCCGGCGGGCGCCTTACTCCAGTCCACTCTCAGGTGATCGCCGAGGCAATAGGGATTGAGGGGCTCGCCAAGATGATGATCTTGCCCGTGATAATGGCTGGAGGCTCCGGCTCCCGCCTTTGGCCACTCTCGCGTCAGCTCTACCCCAAGCAGTTTCTCACCCTCTGCGGGGAGCAGACCATGCTGCAGGAAACCTGCAGCCGACTGATGGCGATTGAGCACCTGCCGCCCCTGCTGGTCTGCGGCGAAGAGCATCGCTTTACCGTGGCAGAGCAGCTGCGCGCCATCCGCCAGAACCACAGCGGCATCCTGCTGGAGCCTGCCGGGCGCAATACCGCCCCCGCGCTGGCTCTGGCGGCACTGCGGGCTCTCGCCGCCGGCGAGGGCGATCCACTATTGCTGGTGCTACCCGCAGACCACCTGATTCGCGATCTCGATGCGTTTCGGCAGGCAATCCAGGCGGCGTGTCAGCCCGCAGACCAGGGCTCTCTGGCCACCTTTGGCATCCACCCCACTGCCCCGGAAACCGGTTACGGCTATATTCGCTGCGCGCCAGGGCGAAGCAATAACAGTCGGGTATTCAAAGTGGAGCAGTTTGAAGAAAAACCCGACCAGCAAACCGCACAGCGATACCTCAAAAGCGGAGACTACTTCTGGAACAGCGGCATTTTCCTGTTTCGGGCCAGCCGCTATATCGAGGAGCTGGGCAACCACCGACCAGAGATTCTGAGCGCCTGCGAGCGGGCCATGGCGGCAGCCACCATTGATGTGGATTTCGTGCGCCCTGACCGCAGCGCATTTCTGCAGAGCCCGAGCGACTCCATCGATTACGCGGTCATGGAACACAGCCGCGATGCCGTCATGACCCCCCTCGACTGCGGCTGGAGCGATGTCGGCTCTTGGTCGGCGCTCTGGGACGCCTCAACCAAGGATGACAGCGGCAATACCACCAATGGCGATATCCTGCTCCACGAATGCCGCGACTGCTATGTGCACAGTGATCACAAGCTCATTGCCGCCATCGGCCTGCATGATCTGGTCATTGTTGAGAGCGATGATGCCATCATGGTGGCGGCAAAGAATCGCGTGCAGGAAGTTAAGAAAGTAGTCGAGCGCCTGAAGGCGGATAACCGCCCAGAGGCCATGGTGCACCGCAAGGTTTATCGCCCCTGGGGTTTTTACGACGCTGTGGACACGGGGCAACGCTTCCAGGTCAAACGTATCATGGTGAACCCCGGGGCACAGTTGAGTCTGCAGATGCATCATCACCGCGCCGAGCACTGGATTGTGGTTTCCGGCACGGCGCGGGTCACCTGTGGCGATGAGCAGCGACTGCTGAGCGAAAACCAGTCCACCTATATACCCTTGGGCGTCAAGCACCGGCTGGAAAACCCCGGCGCCATTCCTCTGGAACTCATTGAGGTGCAGTCGGGCTCCTATCTGGGAGAGGACGACATAGTCCGTTTCGAGGACCACTATTCCCGCGACTGATGAATCACAACCTGATCAGCCAATGGGGTAGCACACAGGTGCAAAAGCAAAAGGTGAATGCACAGAGAACCAGATCGCTGATGGCGTTAACGCCCCTCAGCCAAGAGCATCGATAAATCGTTCGATCGCGGCACGCCACTGCCCACTGCCGTGGGCCAGCTGCCGGGCATTCTCGCCCATGCACTTGCGCCGCTGGGGATCGTCCAGCAAAGCCAGGATCTGCGCGCTCACATCGGCCTGGCTGTTCGCATTGCACAGCAAACCGGTTTCGCCGGCGATCACCGCATCGGCCGCCCCGCCCTCGCGCCCCGCCAGTGCCGGCACGCCGTACCAGTTGGCTTCACGATAGACGATGCCAAAGCCCTCGACCGAGTCCCCTTCGCGCCGAGCGGGCATCAGGAACACATCTGCGCGGGCAAACAGCGCCGCCTTCTCCTCCTCGCTGACCGCGCCGGCAAAGTGCACCCGATCCGCAACACCTTGCTCCGCAGCCAGCGCCTCAAGCCTGCCCCGATCATCGCCCTTACCGGCGACGATATAGAGGGCATCCGGGTGCTGTGCGCACACTTGCGGCAGCGCCCGAATCACCATATCCACCCCCTTGCGCGGCTCCAGCCGCGCCAGCGTCAGCATTACCGGCGCTCGCCCGGCAATCACCTGATCCAGCGCGGCCAGCTGGGCAGGCCCGGCATCCGCTTGTGGTCCAATAGGCGGGTTGATCACGGTCAGACGGGTGTTGCGCCCTAGATAGGGGCGCGCCAGTTCGGCGGTATAGGCGGAATTGGCGATAACGACATCGGCCTCGGCCAGTGCTTTGCGGATGCGCGCACGCTTGACAGCACTGGGGCGGGCGGGAAATTCCATTCCGTGGGCCAACACGGCGAGGGGCACACCCAGCCCGCCGAGCAACTCGGCGCTTTTCCAGGAGTCAGCGAATACCCCTTCGACACCACCCGCGCACACAGCGGCGCGCACAGCGTGGGCCTTGCGACGGCGGCGCCAGGACTTCACGCCGCCGAAAAAGCGCACCAGATAAGGGTGGCCAGTGCGATCTGCGGCACTATCCAGAGTTACATTTTCAGCTTCATTGACACGATCAGCCAGTACCAGCACCTGCCGACCAGTGTCGGCGAGATTGCTGGCGAGACCCTCCATCAGCATCTCGATGCCGCCGCGGCGGGGCGGGAAACACTGAGTAGAAATCAGGATCATGGGTACCTCAAGAAAGCTTTTTCTAACTGCCGGGCCACTAATCTACCGACTGTTTCGAGCGTCGCAGCAGCGCGCGGGCACAGAGCACCTCCTGGGCGAGAGGCTCCCGCAGAGCCACTACGGGACTCGCAACATCTGCGACCCGGTCCGTCAGCAGCCCCTGGTCCACCAATCGCTGCACGGCGGCGCGGACCTTGTTAGACCGCCGGCGACTGGGCAGGGGGATAATTCCAACGCGGGCCTCGCTCTGCAAAGCCTCGAAGATCATCGACACACTGTCACCGGTCACCCAGATCTGCTCCGCCTCACTCAACTGTTCCGCCAGCCAGCCCGGCGGGCAGTCCCGCCAGTGGCAGATCTCAAGCCCCTCCGCAGACAGGCCCGACAGTGTGCCACCAGGGGTGCGCCTGCTGTCGGAAAGAGTCCAATCCAGAGGGGCGGCTAGCAGACGCTGTACACACTGGCGCACAGCATGCGCGTCCCAGCCGAAATGCTTGCTCGGCCCACCCAGCAAAATTAATCCCTTGCGCGGGCGACGGCGCCCCCTTGGCAGGGGCTCGGTCAGGGCACCCTGGCTGAGAATCACGTTCTCCAGCGGTGGCGGCCGGTCGTGCTCAGGAATAATCGCGTAGTCAAACCAGTGTAGGGGGAGGGAGGGCTGCATCACCACAACGCTGCGCCCGCCGTAGAAGCGGCGCGCAAACAGTATCGGAGCGTGACTGCGGTGCCCTGCGCCGACAATGAAATCCGGCTGCGGCAGCGATTGCACCTGCGATTTCAGGCCCCGGCGCAACAGCGTCCAGAGACCGGCCGCGGGGAGATCGTAGCAGTCCAGCTGACAGCCGCAGGCTCGCATACCGCTGAGCAGCGCCGCTGTCTGTTTTTCATGGGCGCGGTTACCGTCGAGAAAGCGCCAGACTGTCAGTCGCAATGGAGGAACCTCGACTCTAGTAATTGGAATTACGCCCGTCGGGCGCGAAGCTCATCCTACCCGATCGACACAGTCTAGAGAACTGATAGCCTGTGGCTACAGAAAGTACTGCTATATAAAAGGTAGTGCTATGACGGTACTGCTATGTAGCACTTCCATGCAGTACTGCGAACTATGAGGGTACGGCTATATAAGCCAACCGATCAGAAGCAGAAGCAGAAGCAGAAGCAGAAGCAGAAAGTAATGGCAGCAGTAAAACCAGCCACGGTGTTCGATTGAGGAGTTACGGTGCCGGGGCATAGCCAGGGGGATAGACAGGACTTTTGGCCAAGAGTTATTGCCGGGGAGGGTTATGACCAGGGGTTATGGCGCTGAGTTATCGCGCCATCACCAAACAGCCTGCTGCCGGTACAGCCAGTCACCGGGCCGGGCATCTGCCACCGATGCGGCCTGAGCACCTGATCGGTTGCGCCTCTTAATCGCCCCCCGACCCCGACCCCGACCCAGCCCCAGACCTCGGCCAGCATTTGGCCCCAGACGCCGCAGACCGCAGGTCTCAGGCCGCAGACAGTGACCGGTCGCATGGACTCGTTTAGCGCAGCGCCGCTATAATCCCGCTCCAGTATTCACGCCAACCGCCCTTAAACCGCCACCCTGCCACACGGCAAACTGCGGCAGCAGAGGCAGGCGGCCCCACCAGATTGCCAGTACCACCCACCCTATGCGTATCATCCACGTCGACAACCACCAGCAGCGCAAGTACGGGCACACCTCCGTCAGCTGGGCGCTCAAACTCTACACCGGGCTGGTGCGCGCCGGGCACAATGTGCTGGCCTTCAGCGATCGAGATGTGGCCGCCTTTGAGGCGCCCTTTCGTATTCGCGAGCTGGTCAGCCGCAAGAAGGTCAACGGACGGCTGCTGCAGAGCGTCGAGGCCTTCGAGCCTGATCTGGTGATCCTCGGCCACTGCGACCTGATCGACAACGAAACTTTTGCCGAGATCCGCCGCCTTCGGCCGCAGACGGTGATCGCCGCCTGCAACAACGACCCGCTGTTCGTGCCGAGGAACTCGGACAATATTGCCAAGCGTTGCGAAATTGCCGACGCCATGTTTGTGTCCACCGGTGTCGAGGACCTGCAACGCTACCAAGGCAAGCGCGCCAAACTCTGGCATATGCCCAACCCGGTGGACCCATCGGTGGAGACTGCGGACTGCAGTGCGCATAGTAAGCTCGAAGTGGACCTGCTGTTCTGCAGCAAAGCCCAGGCTTACACCGAGCGGGGCAAAGTCGTGCAATACCTGAAGGATCACCTGCCGGCGGACCTCAACTTCCGCACACCGGGCATGTATGACCAGCCCACGCTGTGGGGCCGCGACTATGACCATATCCTCGCCAACAGCAAGATGGGGCTGAACCTGAACCGCCAGGAAGGCTACCACTGGTATTCCTCCGCGCGCATGGCCCAGCTGGCCGGTAATGGTCTGCTGGTGTTCACCCACGCCGGTGCGCGCTTCGATGAATTTATGCCGGCAGAAACCCTGGTCTATTTCGACAGCGAGGAGTCCCTGCTGCAGCGGATCTCCGAATTTCACGCAGATGACGACAAGCGACGGGATTGGGCTGGCCGCTGTCGTGCGTTCTTCCACCGGGAAATCAACAACACCCTGTACGCCCAGTACATTGTCGAAACCTCCATGAACCTGCCACACAGCCACGATTATGTCTGGATCAAGTAGTAGCAGTGCCGTTAGTTCCCGCGCCGGACTCTACCGCCAGCCGAACTCCCGCTGGGTATCCGGCCTGATCCAGTTCCTCAGCGCCAGCCTGCTGCTGATACTGATCGGCTTCCACCTACTGCCGGATGTGGGCCGCATCCAGACCATCTTTTACCTGACCCTGCTGCCCAGCACCCTGTTGCTGCTGGTCTGGCGGCAGGACTGGCGCTTCCTGCGCGCCTGGCAGTTCGCCTGCTTTATCAGCGTGCCGCTGGTGTTGACCCTCTCGACCCTGTGGGGGGACAGCGCCACGGCAACTATAAAGCGCGAGGTCAGCTTCTACTTCAAGGTGCTGATTTACTTCCTGCTGTTTTACTGTGCCCTCTACCTGGTCATGGAGCAGCGGGGCGATCAAATGCTGCACCGCTGGCTGCGCTGGCTGATCGCGCTCGGCACAGTTTCCTGCGGGGCATCCCTCATCGTCTACGGCCTCGACGGCGGTTTTGGCAAACTGTATCGCATCGGCGGTATTTCGATGCAGAACAATATCGACAAGACCGCCATGCTCTACGGCTTCCATGTCCTGTTCTGCTGCTACGGCCTGTCTCTGGAACCCCGGCGCTGGCGCTGGCTGTCCTGGACCGGCCTCGGCCTCGGCTGTATCTACATCGTACTCTCCCAGACCAAGATTCCCATCGTGATGGCCGCATCTGCCATCTGCCTGGCGGCGGTGGTGAGCCGCTCCAAAGCGCTGAGAATAGTCGTGGTGCTGGGTGTGGTGGCAGTGCTGCCAGCGACCTATGTGCTCCTATACGGGGACCTGCCTCTCCTGCACCGTGGAGAGGCCTATTCGATCCGGCTGGAGCTGTGGGCCAAGAGCCTGGAGGGCTTCCTGCAATCGCCCTGGATCGGCAGTGGCCTGGTGCACAAGCAGTTTATCGAACTGGACCGCGCACTCCCGCACCCGCACAATTACCTAATAGATGTGGCCCGCTTCGCCGGCCTCGCGGGTATTGCCGCCTGCCTGTGGCAGCTTGCGGCCATCGCCCGTATCGGCCTGCGCCGCGACGCGCTGCTGAGCTGGGTGCCGGGCATCTACCTGCTGTGGTTCGGCTTTGGCGTGCTCGCCATGCTGATTTACGCCCAGCAGCCACTGGTCAAACCCAGTTACATCTGGATCTTCTACTGGATTCCCCTGGCGGTGCTGCTGGTGCACAGCCAGCTGGCCGCAGCCCGGACAGGGTCGCAAACGCAGTCACAGAGAGAGCCAAGCCTCGTGCCGAGCCTTTCGCAAACCGTCAATCACGCAACAAGTGAGTCTCACGGATGAATGTAACCGTATTTGGCACCGGCTATGTGGGTCTGGTGCAAGCAGCTGTGCTGGCGGAGGCCGGCAACAATGTGGCCTGTATCGATATCGATGAAGGCAAGATCGCCCGCCTCAGGCAGGGCCATATCCCCATCTACGAACCCGGCCTCGAGCCGATGGTGAAAGAGAGCGTCGCCAACGGCAATCTCTCTTTTTCCACCGACGCCGCCATCGGGGTCGAGCACGGCGAGCTGATTTTTATTGCCGTCGGCACGCCGCCAGATGAAGATGGTTCCGCGGACCTGCGCCATGTGCTGGCCGTGGCCGATACCATCGCCACCCACATGGCGGAAAAGAAGTACATCATCAACAAGTCCACCGTACCGGTGGGCACCGCCGATAAAGTGCGCGCAACCGTTGAGGCGCGGCTTGCGCAACGCGGTCTAGGCGAGCTGGCCTTCGATGTCATTTCCAACCCGGAATTTCTCAAGGAGGGCTCCGCCGTCGCCGACTGCATGCGCCCGGACCGCATCATTATCGGCACAGCCGAAAAAGCCTCCGAACAGAAAATGCGCCAGCTCTACGCACCGTTCAATCGCAACCACGAAAAAATCCTGGTGATGGACGTTAAGAGCGCGGAGCTGACCAAGTACGCCGCCAATTGCATGCTGGCCACCAAAATCAGCTTTATGAACGAGATGGCCAATATTGCCGACCGGGTAGGTGCCGACATTGAAGCGGTGCGCCGCGGCATCGGTTCCGACCCCCGGGTGGGCTACCAGTTCATCTACGCTGGTATTGGTTATGGCGGTTCCTGTTTTCCCAAGGACGTAAAAGCGCTCATCTCCTCGGCGGAGCAGCTGGGCCTGTCAGCGGAAATTCTCGCCGCGGTGGAATCCCGTAACGAGCAGCAAAAGCATTACATGGCGGAGAAAATCATCGCCCATTTTGACGGTGATGTGCAGGGCAAGGTTTTCGCCCTGTGGGGGCTGGCCTTCAAGCCCAACACCGACGATATGCGCGAAGCGCCCAGCCGCGTGCTGATGGAGCGCTTGTGGGAGAAAGGCGCTCGCATACGCGCCTTCGACCCGGAGGCGATGGAAGAGTGCCAGCGTATTTACGGCGACCGCGACGACCTCGAACTCTGTGGCACCAAGGAGGCGGCCCTCAAGGGTGCCGACGCGCTGATCGTGGCCACCGAGTGGCAGCAGTTCAAGGCACTGAACACAAAAGAAATTAAGGGCTTACTCAGCGCCCCCGTTATTTTCGATGGCCGCAACCAATACGACCCTGGGGAAATAGCCGAGAAAGGTTTCCACTACTACTGCGTTGGAAGGCCCAATATCCAACCGAGCAAAGTCACGGCCGGTCATGAAGCATAAACTAAGGAGACTTAAAAAAAGCATTGCCACTCGCACCCTTAACAGCAGAGGGGTATCAATATTTTTTGATGCTCACAGGCTGCTTCCGGAGTGGCAAGTCAATACAGTCTTTGACGTGGGCGCAAACATCGGACAATCGGCAATTGAGTTTCGTAAAGCGTTTCCTGCGGCGACGATTTATTGCTTCGAGCCTGTACAGAAAACATTTGAAAAGCTCAAGTCCAACACCGGAAATTTAAAGCAAACCAAAAACTTTTTAATTGCGCTTTCAGCCTCCGACGGAGAAGGAAGAATTACCGTTAATGAGCAATCCACGCAAAACAGAATTACATCCGTGATGGATTGCTCAACCACAGAGCAGGTAAAGATAAGAGCCATAGACTCTTTTGCGGCAGAGAACAATATCGACCATATCAATTACTTGAAAGTTGACACTGAAGGAAACGACCTGAATGTGCTCCTAGGCGCAACTAACATGCTGACAAACCAGAGGGTCGACTTGATCGAGGTGGAATGTGGCATGAACAAAAATAATACATACCACAATTATTTCATTGAAATTCTCGACTTCCTTTCACAGAAAGGTTACCGGCTGTTCGGGATATATGAGCAAAAGCATGAATGGAAAGAGAGTAAGCCCTCACTAAGGAGGGCCAACTTAGCGTTCATATCAGACAGGCTGAACAGCTCAACCAAATCAGACAACCTTATTTAGCTTGAATATCCCGCACCAGCACAAATAGCACCCCATCAGCAGCACCTCCTCTCATAAAAGGAGGGCCACCTTCCAGCAGGCTCAAGCAATCTTCGCTTCAGATGACTGCTCCGCCACATCCGTCAGCCAGCCCCGGTGCGCGGCACTGCGCCCCTGCACCACGCTGAAGTACAGCTCCTGCAGGCGCTTGGTGACCGGGCCGCGGCGGCCCGCGCCGATGGTGCGGCCATCCAGCATGCGGATCGGCAGCACTTCGGCGGCCGTGCCGGTAAAGAAGGCCTCGTCGGCGATATAGACCTCGTCGCGGGTAATGCGCTTTTCCACCACCTGGTAACCGCATTCCCGCGCCAGCTCGATAACCGTATTGCGGGTGATGCCATCCAGACAGGAAGTCAGCTCCGGGGTGTAGAGGATACCGTCACTGACGATAAATACGTTCTCGCCACTACCCTCGGCCACATACCCCTCGGGGTCCAGCAGCAGGGCTTCCTCACAGCCGTTGCGGATAGCCTCCTGCAGCGCCAGCATCGAGTTGATGTAGTTGCCGTTGGCCTTGGCCTTGCACATGCTGATATTCACGTGGTGGCGGGTATAGGAAGAGGTGTTCACCTTGATACCCAGCTCACGCGCCTCCGGCGTCATATAGCTGGGCCATTCCCAGGCGGCCACGATCACATGGGTCTGCAGAGAGTCGGCGCGCAGGCCCATCCCCTCGGCGCCATAAAAGGCCATCGGCCGCAGGTAGGCCTCGTTCAGATTGTTCGCACGCACCACCATGCGCTGCGCCTCGTTGAGCGTCTCGGCATCATAGGGCATGGTCATATTCATAATCTTGGCGGAGCGGAACAGGCGGCGGGTGTGATCCTGCAGCCTGAAGATACTGGCGCCGGCATCGGTCTGATAGGCGCGCACCCCCTCGAACACCCCCATACCGTAATGCAGGGTGTGAGTCAGTACGTGAATACGGGCATCCCGCCAGGGAACCAGCTCGCCATCAAACCAGATTACGCCGTCGCGATCAGCAAAAGACATGAGAAACTCCTACAAAAATCCGCAGAACCGGATTCGGGAAAAACAGTTTATGCACAAAGCACAGCGGCGGCGGCGCGCACGCTCAGCCGAACAGCTGTTGCCAGTTTGTAGAAACGGTCTTTCTTTCCGCTTTGAACTGGTCACCGTCTACCACTCCCGGCAGCTGTTGTAATGCCAGGCGATGACCTTCAGATCGGTAGGCTTTGTAGGCGTCGATCAGATGTGCGGCTTGGTGGGCCGACATCAGGCCTGCCTCCTGGAGGCTTTCGAGAATGCGAATGTTATCGGTGTAACGCACGATCGAAGGTGCTTTATGCGCCCAGGCCAGAGCGGCATATTGAACCATAAACTCGATGTCGACAATACCACCCGGCCCCTGCTTGAGGTCGAATGAACCCTTATTGCCCTTATCCAGATGCGCGCGCATCTTATCGCGCATGGCCACCACTTCCTCCCGCAGTTTCTGCTCGTCCCGCTGGGAACAAAGCAAGTCGAGCCGCAGGCGTTCGAAGTCGCCACTGAGGCGCCCGCTGCCGGCCACCGGGCGCGCGCGCACCAGCGCCTGATGCTCCCAGGTCCAGGCACTCTGCCGCTGGTACTTCTCAAACGCACCGAGCGAGGTCACCAGCAGACCGGAATTGCCCGACGGGCGCAGTCGTGTATCCACCTCGTACAGGGGGCCGCTGAGGGTGCGGGTCTGCAGAATATGGATCAGACGCTGGGCCAGGCGGGTATAAAAGCTCAGGTTGTCGATCGGACGCTCGCCACCACCGGTCACGCCCTGGGCATTGGCATCGTGCACGAACACAATGTCCAGATCCGAACCATGGCCGAGTTCCAGCCCGCCCAGCTTGCCGTAGGCGATAATGGCAAAACGCATATCTTCGGCGGAAGCACCCTCCGGCTCACCGTGTTTTTCCGTCACCTGCTGCCAGGCGAGCGCCAGCGCCTGCTGCAGAATGGCCTCCGCCAGCCAGGTGAGGGAGTCGCTGACTTTCATCAGCGGCAGCGCCCCGGTGACCTCCTGGGCGGCAATGCGCAGCGCCTGTCCCTGCTTGAAATGACGCAGGGCCTCCATCTGCGCCTCAAGATCCTCCGGGTCCACCCGCAGCATTTCGCGGCGCAGTTCGTCGGCGATATCCGCTGCGGTGGCAGGGGCGAGCAGGCGGCGGCTGTCGAGCAGTTCGTCCAGCAGGATTGGATGGCGGGCCAGCTGATCGGCAATAAAAGGGCTGGCACTGCACAGGCGCAGCAGCTGGCTCAGCACCGGCGGGTTTTCATTGACCAGCACCAGATAGGCGCTGCGGCGCAGCACCGCGCGCACCAGCGGCAGGACCCGCTGCAGCGCCAGCAGGGGTTCGGCTTCCTGCGCGGCCGCTGCTAACAATAGCGGCATAAACTGATCGAGGCGTTCGCGAGCGGCATTGGGCAGCGAGCGCACCATGGGCGACTCGTGCAGGTCGGCAACCGGTGCCAGCGCCGCTTCAGCGGGTTCAAAACCGGCGCGCTGCAAACTCTGTAGGTTCACCTCCCGGCTGGCCTCGCTGGCGCAGCTGCCCCAGAAGCCCTGCCACTCTTCCGCGACACTCGGCCCGGCAATGTCCTCCGGTGGGGCAATCACCATATCGAACTCCCGCGCCACCAGCTGGCGCGCCGCCGCCAAATCATTCAGCAGGGATGCCCAGCTGTCGCGGCCGAGGGCGTAGGCCAGCGCCTGTCGGCAATGCTCCTCGGCGGGCAGCGTCTGCGTCTGCTGATCGCGCTCCGCCTGCACACCGTGCTCCACACGGCGCAGCAGCACGTAGGCGCGGGCAAGGCCTTCGGCCACCCCGGGCTGCAGGTGTCCATCCCGCTCCAGCAGGGGCAGCAGCTTCAGCAGGCTGCGCTCCCGCAATGCCGGTTCGCGGCCGCCGCGGATCAGCTGGAAAGCCTGGGCGATAAACTCCACCTCGCGGATGCCGCCACGGCCGAGCTTGATATTGTCTTCCAGGCCGCGGGCGCGCACCTGACGCTGGATCAGCCCCTTCATTTCCCGCAGGGCGTCGATGGCGCTGAAATCGATATAGCGACGGTAGGTGAACGGCCGCAGCAGCTCCATCAGCTCGGCGCCCAGCTCGCGGTCGCCGGCCACCGGTCGCGCCTTGACCATCGCGTAGCGCTCCCACTCGCGCCCCTGGGTCTGGTAATAATCCTCCATGGCGGCGAAATGGCTCACCAACGGCCCGCTGTCCCCGTAGGGGCGCAGGCGCATATCGACGCGAAAAACAAACCCATCGGCGGTCACGGCGTCCAGGGACTTGATGATGCGCTGGCCGAGGCGCTGGAAAAATTTCTGGTTTTCCAGTGGTCGCTCGCCATCGGTTTCGCCGGGCTCCGGGTAGGCAAAAATCAGATCGATATCCGAGGAGAGATTCAGCTCCCGCGCCCCCAGCTTGCCCATGCCCAGCACCACCATGGACTGGGCGCGGCCGCGGCTATCCCTTGGCTCGCCGTAGCGCGCGGCCAGGTCGCGGTGATGCCAGTCCAGCGCACTCTGGATGCAGATTTCCGCCAGATCTGAAAGCCGCCGGCACACCCGCGGGATATCCCACTGCCCGGCGAAGTCACGCCAGATCACCTCGGCGGTGACCCGGTTGCGCAACCGCCGCAGGGCCCGGTCCAGCTCTGCCTCCTCATCGACAGTGCGCATCCAGTCAGCGTCGAGGCCCAGGTCTTCGCTGTCCACAAGCGCCGGCAGCAGGTCGGGGTGGCGACAGCATTGCCGCACAAAAAAGTCCGAGCCGACAAAACTGCGCGCCAGCGCCCGCTGCGCTTGCGGCGCGCTCAGGGCCGCGGCGAGCTGTTCGACCCGCTCGGCGCCGGCGGCTTCACACCATTGGCGCCAGCGCTCCTCCAGCGTGGGGCGCAACTCTGCGGGACAGTGGGCGAGTTCCAACATCGGGTGATCCAACCTTAAAAAAATCAAAGACTGCCGAACTGCAATGATGGCATCAGAAGGCGATATCCGGCGGCGGCGCCACGCGCAGTACTTCCGCCACGGTGGTGATACCGGCGGCGACTTTTTTGGCGCCGGAGAGCCGCAGGCTGTTCATACCCTCGCGCATGGCCTGGCGCCGGAGGGCCTGCAGATCGCAGTCGGCACTCAGCAGCGCCTGCACCGGTTCGCTGAACGGCAATATCTCATAGATCCCCTGGCGCCCGCGGTAACCGGTGTTGCGGCATTCCAGGCAGCCCTCGGGGCGAAACACGGTGTCCGGCTTGGGCGCCTTCCAGGGTTTGGTCAGTGCCAGCCAGTCGTCGTCACTGACGCTGTCGGGCTGCTTGCAGGCGGGGCACAGGGTGCGCACCAGGCGCTGAGCCATAACCCCGAGCACCGCCGACTTCAGCAGGTAGTGGGGCAGCCCCAGATCCAGCAGGCGGGTGACCGCAGTGGGGGCATCGTTGGTGTGCAGGGTGGAGATCACCAGGTGGCCGGTCAGGGCCGCCTGCACCGCCATCTGCGCGGTTTCCAGATCGCGGATTTCCCCCACCATGATGATGTCCGGGTCCTGACGCAGCAGTGTGCGGATACCGGCGGCGAAATCCAGGCCAATGCCGTGATGCACCTGGGTCTGGTTGAAACTCTCCTCCACCATCTCAATCGGGTCCTCGATGGTGGAGACATTCACCTCGCTGGTGGCGAGCTGCTTGAGGCCCGTGTACAGGGTGGTGGTCTTACCGGAACCGGTGGGGCCGGTCACCAGCACAATGCCATTGGGGCGGGCGAGCATGGCCTTCCAGCGGGCCAGATCGTCCCCGCCCAGGCCCAGGTCACTGTAGGAGCGCGCCAGCACCTCGGGGTCGAAGATCCGCATCACCAGTTTTTCGCCGAAGGCGGTGGGCAGCGTGGACAGGCGCAGCTCCACTTCGCGGCCGTCGGGGCGCTTGGTCTTGATGCGACCATCCTGGGGCTTGCGCTTCTCCGCCACATTCATGCGCCCGAGAATTTTCAGGCGGCTGGTCACGGCGGCGTTCACCTGATCCGGCAGTTCCTGGATGGTGTGCAACACGCCATCGATGCGGAATCGGATGCGGGCCATTTCCCGGCGCGGCTCGATATGGATATCACTGGCGCGCTGGTCGAAGGCATACTGCAACAGCCAGTCGACGATATTGACGATATGCTGGTCGTTGGCCTCCGGGTCTTTGAGGCTGCCCAGTTCCAGCAGCTGCTCGAAGTTGCCGCTTGAGGAGTTGCCTTTCAGGCTACTGGCGCCGGAGATGGAGCGGGACAGGGAGTAGAACTCCACACTGTAGCGCTGAATATCCGCCGGGTCCGCCACCACCCGCTGCACCGAGCGGCCACTGGTGTGCTCCAGCTGGGCCTCCCAGCCGTGGACAAACGGTTGCGCCGTGGCCACCAGCAGTGAGTCCTTGCTCGCCTGCACGCAGAGAATCTGGTGGCGCTTGGCAAACTGGAAGCTCATCACCTCGGTGACCGCCGCCACATTCACCTTCAGCGGGTCGATGTGGAAGAGCGGCAGGGAGGCGCTCTCCGCCAGCCACTGCGAAAGCGTATCGCTGTCCAGCAGGCGCCCGGGATTCTTGAGGTTGTCCAGCTCGCAGCTGGCGATATAGCTCAGCGGGTGCAGCTGCGCCTGCTCGGCAGTGCGCGGAGTGCCGATCAGCCGGTTGGCGTCTTTGCGGCTGACATATCCCCCAGCCACCAGCTCCTCCAGCACCCCCGCCAGGTCGAGCACTCTCTCCGCCAGTCTGCTAACCGCCATAGGAAACACCCATCTTCTATTCTTTTGCATGTACAGCCCCGCGGGCCTTCCCCATGGGCCTTGCCCGGGGCCGGCCGAGGGGCCATTGTAGCTGCAACCGCGCCACCCGACAGCGATGTCTGTGCACCCGGTTACCGTGTTCACCGCGGTTTAAGGTACCATGCGCGCGTTTTCGACCCCCGAGCCAAGGAGCTGACCATGGCCCTCACGAATATTGCCAACCTGTTTGGCCGCTCGCCGATCAAGCCGATCAAAGAGCACATGGCGACCGCCCATGAGGCCTCCGCCGATCTGGTTCCCTTCTTCGAAGCCCTGATCGCGGGCGATCTGGCCCAGGCCGAGAAAATTCAGCAGCGCATTTCCAGTGCTGAAAACCGCGCTGACGATATCAAGCGCGACCTGCGTCTGCACCTCCCGGACAGCCTGTTTATGCCGGTTTCCCGCTCCGACCTGCTGGAGCTGCTGCACGCCCAGGACAAGGTCGCCAATACCGCCCAGGATATCGCCGGGCTGGCCATCGGCCGCAAGATGGAAATTCCCGCCAAACTGCAGAATCTGATGAGCACCTTTGTGGAGAGCGCCGTGGCCACCTCCGCCCAGGCGCTGCGGGCCATCAACGAGCTGGATGAGCTGCTGGAATCCGGCTTTGCCGGCCGCGAGATGGACATCGCCAAGCGCATGACCGAGGAGCTGGACGACCAGGAGCGCAAATCCGACAAATTCGAAGTTGAAATTCGCGCCGCCCTGTTCGAAATCGAGCAAGACCTGCCGCCGGTCAACGTGATTTTTCTCTACCGCGTCATCGAGTTGATCGGTGAGCTGGCCGACTGCGCCCACGGCGTGGGCAACCGCTTGCAGCTACTTCTGGCGCGATAAGGGAGCAGTACGATGGAAATTATCAGTCAGTACGGGCACATCTTGCTGATTCTCGCCTGTGTATTCGGCTTCTTTATGGCCTGGGGCGTGGGCGCCAACGACGTCGCCAACGCCATGGGCACCTCGGTGGGGTCGCGCGCCCTGACCATCAAGCAGGCGATCCTGATCGCCATGATCTTCGAGTTCGCCGGCGCCTATCTGGCCGGCGGCGAGGTCACCGCCACCATCCGCAAGGGCATCATCGACTCGGAGATTTTCTCCGATCAGCCGGAGCTGCTGGTTTACGGCATGCTCTCGGCCCTGCTGGCAGCGGGAACCTGGCTGTTGATCGCCAGCATCCTCGGCTGGCCGGTCTCCACCACTCACTCCATCGTCGGCGCCATCGTCGGCTTTTCCGCCGTCGGCATCTCCGTCGATGCGGTGGCCTGGGGCAAGGTGGGCAGCATCGTCGCCAGCTGGGTGGTTTCGCCGGTGCTGGCAGGGACCATCTCCTTCCTGCTGTTCCGCAGCGTTCAGCGACTGATCCTCAACACCGAGGATCCTTTTACCAATGCCAAGCGCTATATCCCCTTCTACATGTTTGCCGTGGGCTGGATGATCGCCATGGTCACCCTGACCAAGGGCCTCAAGCATGTGTTCAAGGATGCGAATATCCAGCTGAGCTTTATTCAGGATGCCGGCATCGCCGCCATCGCCGGCCTGCTGGTGATGGCGCTCGGCATCATGATGCTGAAACGCATCAAGCGGGACCCGAGTCGCGAAAAGCTCAACCGCTTCTACAGCGTTGAACGGGTCTTTGCCATCCTGATGGTCTTCACCGCCTGCGCCATGGCTTTCGCCCACGGCTCCAACGATGTGGCCAATGCCGTCGGCCCCCTGGCCGCGGTGGTCAACACCGTGCAGATGGGTACTGTAACCGCCAAGGCGACCATGCCTTCCTGGATTCTGCTGCTCGGGGGCGCCGGTATTGTGGTTGGCCTCGCCACCTACGGCTTCAAGGTCATGGCCACCATCGGCCGCAAGATCACCGAGCTGACCCCGAGCCGCGGCTTTGCCGCCGAACTGGGTGCCGCTGCCACGGTGGTACTGGCTTCCGGCACCGGCCTGCCCATCTCCACCACCCACACTCTGGTGGGTGCTGTGCTGGGGGTTGGCCTGGCGCGGGGCATCGGCGCGCTGAACCTGCGCATGATCACCACCATCGCCGCCTCCTGGGTAGTCACCCTGCCCGCCGGCGCCGGCCTGGCGATCCTGTTTTTCTTCTTCTTCAAAGGCGTGTTCGGCTAACCGCCGCAGCCTTCGATACAGCCAAGCCCAATAAAAAGGGGAGCGACGCGCAGACGTCGCTCCCCTTTTTCATTCTTCACGCTTCATCTTTCAGCATCGACTTTTAACTCAACTCCCGTCACTGCGTATAACAGTCCCATACCCGCTACCAATAGTGGTAATGCAATCGCTCATTCTTGCGCGGGCCGTGAATCTGCCAAATCAGCTCCAGTTCGCTGCCGCGCATCAGCAGCTCTGCGGTATAGGTATCGGCGCCGCACAGGTGGGCTTCGGCGGAACGGAAACCGTGACGGGTCACCGGCTGCAGCTCGAACAGCAACACCGGTTCGTCGCGGCGCAGGTGTTCCAGGCGCAGGGAGCCGGGAAGGCGTGTCCAGCGATAGCAGTTCTGCATCTCCAGCTCACGGCCATCACTGCTGGTAAACTTCGCTTGCTCGCGAAACAATAGACGCGGCAGCCGGTCACCCTGCGGTGCGCCCGCTTCATCCGCTCTTGAGCCCTCCCGCTCCACCGCCACTGTGCCGCGGGCATGGCCGCGCCAGTCGGTGGCGGAGCCGGGGCCGTTGCTGGCGGTAAAACTGAATTCGGCCACTTTTGCCAGGCGTTGCCAGAGGTCCTCTATGGCCGCGGACGCCCCATTGCTTTCAGACAAGTTTCACCCTTTTTCCAGATTCCGTTTATGGCGTTACTGCGTTTATGCCGCTACTGATTTTCGTCACCCTGCTCTGGGCCTTTTCCTTCAGTCTGATCGGTGTCTTTCTGGCCGGCCAGGTGGACAGTTATTTCTCTGTTCTCACCCGCATACTGCTGGCGGGCCTGGTGTTTTTACCGTTTTTTCGCTGGCGCGGCTGTGACCATCGTGCCGCCCTGGCGCTCGCGGCCATCGGTGCCGTGCAACTGGGCCTGATGTATCTCTTCTACTACCAGTCGTTCCTGCTGTTGAGTGTACCCGAGGTGCTGCTGTTCACCATTTTCACCCCGGTGTATATCGCCATCTTCTACGATCTGCTGCAGCGGCAATTCTCCCCCTGGAACCTGGTGGTGGCGGCCCTGGCCGTCGCCGGCGCCGCCGTTATCCGCTGGGATCAGCCCGGCGACAGTTTCTGGAAGGGCTTCCTCGTCGTTCAGGGGGCCAACCTCTGCTTCGCCGCCGGCCAGGTAGCCTACAAACAGTTTATGCAGCGGCGGCCGGGCCTGCAGGCGCACAGCGCTTTCGCCTGGTTCTATCTCGGCGCGGGCCTGGTGGCGACGGTCGCATGGCTGCTGCTTGGCGAGCCGGTATACCCCAGCAGTGCGACACAGTGGCTGGTGCTGCTGTGGCTCGGCCTGGTCGCCTCCGGCGCCGGCTATTACCTGTGGAATCAGGGCGCGACAAAAGTTTCCGCCGGCACGCTGGCCGCCATGAACAACGCCCTGATTCCGGCCGGGCTGCTGGTTAATCTGTTAATCTGGAACCGGGATGCAGACCTCGCCCGGCTCGGCATCGGTGGCGCCATCATCGTCAGCGCGGTACTGGTGAGCGAGTGGCGGCTGCGCCGCGGCGCAGCACGGACAAACTCATCGGCAGGGAGCAGGCATGGCTGACACACTTCCAACCCTCAAGCAGCAGCTGGCGCAACTGGTGGCGAGCCCCAGCGTCAGCGCCACCGACCCCAAACTCGACATGGGCAATCGCGGCGTGGTGGACCTGCTGGCGGCCTGGCTCGAGACCCTCGGCTTCAGCGTCGAGCTGATGCCGCTCCCGGGCCAGCCACACAAAGCCAATATGATCGCCACACTGAGCTCCGGCGGCCCCGCCGACGGCGGCCTTGTGCTTGCCGGGCACACCGACACGGTGCCCTATGACGATGGTCGCTGGCAGTCTGACCCCTTCAAGCTCGATGACCGCGACAACCGTTTTTACGGTCTCGGCAGCACCGACATGAAAGGCTTTTTTCCCATTGCCATCGAGGCGGCGCGGACTTTTGTCGGCAAGCCTCTGCGACAGCCGCTTATTATCCTCGCCACCGCCGACGAGGAAACGTCCATGGACGGCGCCCGCGCGCTCGTTGAGGCCGCCCGCCCAAGAGCGCGCTATGCGGTGATCGGTGAGCCCACCGGCCTCAAGCCCATTCACATGCACAAGGGCATGATGATGGAGTCCATCCGCATTACCGGCAGAGCGGGCCACTCCTCCAACCCCGCTCTGGGCGCAAGCGCGCTGGAAGCCATGCACGATGCAATCTCCACCCTGTTGCGGGTGCGCGCCGAGTGGCAGGCCCAATATCGCAACCCGGGCTTCGCGGTGCCCGTGCCCACCATGAATCTCGGCTGCATCCACGGCGGCGACAACCCCAACCGCATCTGCGGGCATGCCGAGCTGCAATTCGATGTGCGCCCCCTGCCCGGCATGCCCCTCGATGAGCTGCGCGCTGAGCTGGATCGGCGCCTGCACGCTGCGGTTGCGGACGAAAAAATTTCGCTGGAATACGGCCCCATCTTCCGCGGCACCGAGGCCTTCGCCCAGGAGCGCACAGCTGAACTGGTCAGGGTGGCCGAAAAACTTACCGGCCACAGCGCCGAGAGCGTCGCCTTTGCCACCGAGGCGCCCTACTTTAAAAGCATGGGCATGGATACGATCGTGCTCGGGCCGGGGGATATCGATCAGGCCCATCAACCGGATGAATATCTCGGGCAGGACAGAATCCAGCCCATGGTGAAGGTATTGGAAGGTCTGATCGCCCAGTTCTGCCTTTGATGGTGCCGCCATGGCGGGGGTCGGCGGTCGGCGGTCGGCGGTCAGGGTTCGGGGGTCGGCGGCACGCGAGCCGATCGACGGGGATATAAAATTATATTTTTTGAAGTCGCACCCCGGTTACTGCTGTTTTTAATGCGCCGGCATGCAACCCCGTGATTTAACCAGCCAACCTTTTTCACACCGCGCCGGCCAATACGCACTCACCGCAATCAGGATTTGACAGGCATTCCTGTCGCCGGGCACCCTTTGACACCCTGCAATGTTGCCGCGCGCCTTTACAGGCTGCACCGGCTGCTTGAAACTCGCGGTTCATCATGAGGGGTGTCCCCCGTTGCCAAGGCTCACCAGCCGGAATTGCGCTATATTCAACTCCACGACAGAACATGGACAGTGACCGAGTGAGCGACAACAAAGCCCCTCTAAATTGGTTTCGCCACGCCGCGCCCTATATCAATGACCTGCGCAGCCGCACACTGGTCATCGCCATCCCCGGCGATGCGCTGGAACACGGCAATTTTCGCAGCCTGATCCACGATATGGCACTACTGGCGAGCCTCGGCGTGCGCCTGGTGGTTGTGCATGGAGCGCGCCCACAGGTCAGTCGCGCCCTGAGCGAGCGCCAACTCGAGCAGCGCTTTCACGGCCACAACCGGGTCACCGACCGCGAAACCCTGGAGGTGATCAAGGCGGCGGTTGGCAAGCTGCGCTTCGATATCGAGGCGGCCTTTTCCCAGGGTCTGCCGGATTCACCCATGGCGCGCTCCTCCCTCAAGGTAGTCTCCGGCAACTTCATCACCGCGCGTCCCATCGGCGTTCTCGACGGTGTGGATCTCGGCTGGACCGGCACCGTGCGGCGCATGGAGGTGAACACCATCCGCCACGCCCTCGAGCAGGGCGCGCTGGTACTGCTATCGCCACTGGGCACCTCGCTGACCGGCGAGCTGTTCAACCTGAACTATCTCGACCTCGCCGCCGCCGCCGCGCGCACGCTCGGCGCCGAGAAACTGGTGATTTTCCGCGAGCCCCCGCGCCTTGTCGTGGATGGCCTGCCGGTGCAGGAGTTGAGCCTGGTGCAGGCGGAGCAGGCCGCCAGCACAACCGATAGCGACTCCCTGCGCTGCGCGATTCTGGCCTGCAACGCCGGCACCCCCCGCACCCACCTGCTGAGTTATGCCCAGGACGGCGCACTGGTGCAGGAACTGTTCAGCCGCGAGGGCACCGGCACCATGGTTTACCGCGACAGCTATGAAGTGGTGCGGCGGGCACGCATCACCGACGTGGGCGGCATTCTCGGTCTGATACGGCCGCTGGAAATCCAGGGCATTCTGGTGCGCCGCTCACGGGAGAAGCTCGAGGCGGAAATCGAACACTTCACTCTGATTGAGGTGGATGGCACCCCGGTGGCCTGTGCCGCGCTCTACCCCATCAGCGATCAGGATGGCGCCACCGTGGCCGCCGAGATCGCCTGCGTGGCCATCCACCCGGATTTCCGCGGTGGCGGCCGCGGGGCCAAGCTGCTGCATCACATCGAGCGGCAGGCCTCGGTACTGGGTATCCCCGAACTCTATGTGCTGACCACACAGGCCGAGCACTGGTTTATCGAGCAGGGGTTCGAGCAGGTGGCGGTCAGCGACCTGCCCGCCGCGCGCCAGTCCCTTTACAACATCCAGCGCAACTCGCGGGTTTTGCGCAAGGTGCTGTAACAGCGCAAACCGTCTGCTGCGAGTCCCATCCGGCAAAAGGCCGATCCTAAACCCGCCGCGAAACCCCGCCCTGAGCGCGAAACCATCACGGCTGTGGCGCTTTTTTGTTAAGCTGTGCCCCCTGTTTTAGTTAGCCAGCCGGATCAACTGTTATGCCTGCTTATCGCTCCCGCACCTCCACCGCCGGTCGCAACATGGCCGGTGCCCGCGCCCTGTGGCGGGCCACCGGGATGAATGACGACGACTTCCAGAAACCCATCATCGCCGTCGCCAACTCTTTCACCCAGTTCGTGCCCGGGCATGTGCACCTGAAAGACATGGGCCAGCTGGTGGCACGCGAGATCGAACGGGCCGGCGGCGTGGCCAAAGAGTTCAATACCATCGCCGTGGACGACGGTATCGCCATGGGCCATGACGGCATGCTCTACAGCCTGCCCAGCCGCGAGATCATCGCCGACTCCGTGGAGTACATGGTCAATGCCCACTGCGCCGACGCTCTGGTGTGCATCTCCAACTGTGACAAGATCACCCCCGGAATGCTGATGGCGGCGATGCGCCTCAATATTCCGGTCATCTTCGTTTCCGGCGGCCCCATGGAAGCCGGCAAAACCAAACTCTCCGAGCACAAGCTGGATCTGGTGGATGCCATGGTGATCGCCGCCACCGATTCCGCCAGCGACGAACAGGTGGCCGAGTACGAGCGCTCTGCCTGCCCTACCTGCGGTTCCTGCTCCGGCATGTTCACGGCCAATTCCATGAACTGCCTCACCGAAGCGCTGGGCCTGTCACTCCCCGGCAACGGTACCATGCTCGCCACCCACGCCGATCGCGAACAGCTTTTCCTGCGCGCCGGCCGCGAAATCGTGGCTCTCGCCAAGCGCTATTACGAGCAGGATGACCTGTCCGCGCTGCCGCGCAGCATTGCCAACCGCGCCGCGTTTGAAAACGCCATCGCGCTGGATATCGCCATGGGCGGCTCCACCAATACCATCCTGCACCTGCTGGCCGCGGCACAGGAGGGCGAGGTCGACTTCGACCTCTCCGACATCGACCGCATGTCCCGCAAGATCCCGCAGCTGTGCAAGGTGGCCCCCAACACGCAGAAATACCATATCGAAGACGTGCACCGCGCCGGCGGCGTGATGGCGATCCTCGGTGAACTGGAGGCCGGCGGCCTGATCGATGCGTCCCTGCCCACGGTGCACAGCGAAAGCCTGCTGAGCGCCCTTAAGCAATGGGATATCCGCCGCACCGACGATCCGGCGGTACACAAATTCTATAAAGCCGGCCCCGCCGGTATTCGCACCCAGACCGCTTTCAGTCAGGAGTGCCGCTGGCCGACGCTGGACGGCGACCGCACTCACGGCTGTATCCGCTCCGTTGAGCAGGCCTATTCCAGCGAGGGCGGCCTGGCGGTGCTGTTCGGCAATCTGGCCCCTGGCGGCTGCGTGGTCAAAACCTCCGGCGTGGATGAATCCCTGTGGCGATTCGAGGGCCCCGCTCATATCGTCGAAAGTCAGGAAACCGCTGTGCAGCATATCCTCGATGGTGAGGTAAAAGAGGGGGAAGCGGTGATAGTTCGCTATGAGGGACCCAAGGGTGGCCCCGGCATGCAGGAGATGCTCTACCCCACCAGTTACTTGAAATCCAAGGGCCTGGGCAAGTCCTGTGCACTCATTACCGATGGCCGCTTCTCTGGCGGTACTTCGGGTCTCTCCATTGGTCATGTCTCACCGGAAGCGGCCTCCGGCGGTAATATCGCCCTGATCCAGAATGGCGACACCATTCGCATCGATATCCCCGAGCGCAAAATCGAGGTTCTGCTCAGCGAAGAGGAACTGCAACAGCGCCGCCAGGCCATGGAGCAGAAAGGCAGGCAGGCGTGGAAACCCGTGGAGCAGCGCCCACGCAAAGTCAGCACCGCGCTGAAAGCCTACGCGATGCTGGCAACCAGCGCTGATCGCGGGGCCGTGCGTGAAATAGACGGATAATCGCAGTCTGGACGACGCCCCTTGGGGCTCGTCCATCTCCCCCCCTGGCCAGCGTGATTATTTGCCTGGAGCCGTTAACCTGCACCTCGCTGTCACCACAACACTGCTGACACTACCGTCTTGAACTGGAGCAAGCGGAAACAGTGACGGCACTGGTCCACGCTGGGTCAGGGCCGATGGCAGGACTCCCGGCCCGACAACGCCGCGCTTCAGCTCCACATCCCTCTCTTGATTTCTCTCCCACTGCCTGTCCCGCAGCCCCTACAGGCAACCTCTTGTGGCTTCTCGCGCACGCACTTTCCCTCTTTGCTTCAATCACCCTCAGCCTCCTTTCGCCATCCGCCATCCGCCATCCGCCATCCGCCATCCGCCATCCGCCATCCGATACAGTCTGAATTTCAGGGTATAGCGGCAAGATGCCACTTTTGTCTGCTAAAACCGGGCAATAAGGCAAGTGCTCCGTTACCGAAGACTGACGTCGAGACTTTTAAACATGTGCAGACTGACCCCACTGCCAATCGGCCAGGATTTATTCCGACGGACTAGCAACGCGAAACGCCGGGAGGCAGTGCGACCCGGCGTTGCATAAAATTGGCGTGGCTGTTTTGGTACTTAATCTGTCTTTAGTTTTACTTTCAGTCTCAGCCCCACCTGCAGATGCTGTTACTGCTGTTTTCTTGACAACTGATTACTCCAGCTTGAAGGAGATACGGTTGTGCACCCCGTGACGCACGATGGCCTTGCCATCTTGCATCTGCGGACGATATTTAAACCGCTTTACCGCAGCCAGTGCCGAGCGGTTGAATATCGCCGTCGGCGTATCCGAGGCATCATAACCCCCAACCACTTTCGCGTTTATCACGTTGCCGTTTTTGCCAATACTGAATTCAACCACCACATAGCCCTCAAGCCCGCGCCGCAACGCGGATGCCGGATACTGTGCAGCAGGCTTGAATATCGGCACCGGGGCGGTGTTCATTGATGCTGGGCCAGTAAACTTTTTCCCAGTGCTTGGTGGGGTGATATTGAGAGGGATTTCACCCGGATCTACCTCGTGGGTCATCCTCGGAGCTGTCGGCTGCACCTGCGGCTCGACCACCCTCTGTGGAGGCTGAAATTTTTGCACCGTAGGTGTCAATTTCGGCAAATGGATACTCTGGGGATTGGGGAAAAATTCTGGTTCCGGTTCCGCAAACTGAGTTGTGATCAGTTGCGCCATGGCCAGTATCAACAATAGCGTAGTAATGGCGGCCAAAGTCCAGCTCAGCAAGGCGCGGAACAGGGATGTGCTCGCGAGACTTGCGAGCGACTGGGGCTGGTTGGCAACGACAATATCGGCAGGATTTCGCAGATAAGCTCTCTCCATAACACCTTTCCTTTATTGGGTGTTGATCGCGACAGTAGAACTGTCAAAAAGAAAAAGCTGATCAGCTGCGTTTATGAATAATCCAAAAGTGACAATGTTGCAAACCGTTTACACCAAACAGTGCGACTATTGCTCTTATCGATTATTTTCCGTACCGAACGGGCAAAAAAAAAGCCGCACAGAGTGCGGCCTTTAGTGTAAGGTTCCTCCGGCAATTACTTTGCCAGCTGCTCCTCACGCTGCTTCTCTTTTTCGACGTATGCGATCCACTGTTCGGCAAACTTCCTGGAACGCTCGTCCTTCAGCGCTTTCTTCAGCTGCTTGAGGGCCTCGTTGTACTCTTTCTGGTTGGCGTATGCCATACCCAGAACGATGTACAGCTGATCAGGGCGCTTGAGGCCACCCTTATCCAGCGCGCGCTTGCCCATGGTCACAGACAGCTCGTTCTTGTCCAGGTCCAGATAGATACTGGCCAGGCGCGAATAGAGTTCGCCCTTGTCGGACAGCTTGGCGGCACCTTCGAGGGCGGGAATCGCTTTCTGCAGCTCCTGCGCCATCTGGTAAGCCTGAGCCAGGGTTTCCAGATTTTTGGAAGTGCGCTCGATTTTCTTCTCGTCGAGACCTTTCTTGATGACTTTGGCACCCTTGTAAGGCATGTCGTTACCCATAAAGAGATAAGCCATATTCAACAGCTCTTTCTCTTTTTGCAGGGCACCGCCCACATAGGCCGCTTCCATCATGTGCAGCTGGTCCTGGTCACGCTTCAGCTCACCATACATACCGGAGAGCTGTTTGTAGTACTCACCCTTGGGGTAGTGCTTGACCAGCTTCTCCAGGATATTGGTGACCTTCTTGTAGTCGTTCTTCTCGAAATAGAAGTAACGCTGCAAGCCGTACCAGTTCTCCTTCGGCACCTTGCCTTCGCTCTCGTACATGGACACCGCTTTGTTGATGTCCGTCAGCGCCTTGTCCAGCTGTCCGGCCTGGTAGTAGACCTGACCGCGCATCGCGTAATCAGTGGCACTGACACTCTCAGCGCGGCTGAACCACTGGTTCAGGTAATTGAGCGCGAGGTTCCAGTCTTCCATCACGAAGTAGAGCTGGGCGATGGTCTTCAGGGTGTTCAGCTCAACGCCTACCGGGATGTTCTCCACCCCCTGAGCCAGCACTTTCTTGTACGCATTGATGGCGTCCTTGTAGCGCTCCAGGCTGTAGTAGACGAAACCGTAGAAGAAATACATCTGTGCGCGCTCGTACGCGTTGTACTTGCTTGCACCGGCTTCCATGTCACGCAGGGCCTGCAGGGCGCCGTTCCAGTTTTCGGCGTCCGCCGCTTCCTGAACTGCGCCCAGCTTCTTAAACACGCTCTCGCTCATAGCAGCGACCTTGCGTGTCTCCTGGTTGCTCTGCGCTTCAGCCTGAGCGAACGGCGCAGACACGCCGACCGCTTCGAGGACCGTCACACTGACCGCGGGAGCCAGGACCAGGGGCAGTGCCACGGACGTTCGCAAGACGAATCTGGAGAGTCCCTTCGTCATGGTCGTCAACTTCATATGCTTCCCCTTTAATTCTTGGCCAGGTTAAAGCTGATTTTGGTCCTTACACCGGGGACCTCGATCGGCTGACCATCAACCACCCGCGGCTTGTACTTGTACTTCAGCGCCGACTTGACCGCCGCACTGTTGAAGATGCTGGTCGGGTTGCCATCATTGGTGAAGGCCTCCACAACAACCGCATCACGCACAGAACCGTTTTTGGTTACGGTGTATTCGACAATCACCCAGCCTTCGATCCCACGCTGCAGAGCGCGACGGGGATACTGTGGTGCCACCTTCACGATGGGCAGGTAATCACCCTCGCTGGCAAAACCGCCGATACCGCCAATCTTTATGCCGCCGCCCGTCGTGGGTGCAGACATGTTGATGGAATCGTCCACGTTCGGATCGTCGAACTCAGGCTCCGGCATATCGGGGGGCGGCTCCTCCACGTCCTCCGGCTTTTCCGGCTTGCTGGTATCGTACTGGGTTTCGATCTTCGTCTCAGGCATCACGATGTCGGCAACCTTGATTTGCTCCTCTTCTTTGGGAGCACCGAGGTTAGCCTCGATCAGCGCATGCATGGTGAAGATCAGGGCAAAGGTGGTGGCGACTGCCAATACACCCGCCCCTAATAATCTTACCGGGTTCATAGCTGTTAACTCTTTTCTGTCGCGACCGAAACTTTCTCGATACCGATTCTCCTGGCGGCATCCGCAATCAGGGCAATCTTCTCGATACTCGCTTCCTTATCGGGCTGAATCACCAACCAACCCTTGGGGTTTTCGGCATACAGACGTTCGAGGGTGACCTTCACCAAGCGATCATCCACCTGCTCTTTGGCAATCCAGATTTCATCGTTTTCGTTAATCGCTACCAGAATAGAGGCGGCTTTGAGTTCAGCGGTTGTCGCTTCCGGCTTTAACACATCGACACCCGGTTCCTTGATAAAGGTCGCGGTGACGATAAAGAAGATCAGCATGATAAACACCACGTCCAGCATGGGCGTGAGGTCGATCGCACCTGCTTCTTCTTCTGCCGTATTTTGTCTTTTGCTCATAGCAACTCTCTTAGCGAACTTCCTCGACGGAACCCCTGCGGGGCTCCGCGAGAGTTTCTGGCTTGGCTAAACCTTCACAGCAAATAAGCTTACGCCTTGGCCTGGCTCATTGCCTTATGCGGTGCCTTAGTGATCCATCGTCAGATGGTCTTCCAGCAGCTGGGTTTCACGCTCCGCCTTGCCCTGTAGGTAAGTGTTGGCAAACACTCCGGACAGCGCGGTCACCATGCCCGCCATGGTCGGGATGGTAGCCATGGATACACCACTGGCCATCTGTTTGGCATCACCACCACCGGTGATCGCGAGAACTTCGAACACGTTGATCATGCCCCAGACCGTACCCAGCAGCCCGAACAGGGGCGCCAGGGATACACAGGCCTGGATCATGTCCATATTGTCCTGAATCTTCTCGGATACCCGGGAGATCAGCGCATAGCGGATCTGGTGCGCGGACCAGGATTTGCGCTCGGAGCGCCCCTCCCACTGGTCCAACGCGCCCTGCACATCAGCCTTCAAACTTTTGTTGAAGTAGAAGACGCGCTCAAAGATCAGCGTCCACATAAAGAAGGTCAGGATGGCGATCAGAAGCAGTACTGGCCCGCCCGACGCCATAAAGGCGTTGACGGCGGCCCATGCGTCATTTAATGCGTGCATGTTGCCGCCTCCTCTTATTTACGCTCGGCGTTTTCCGCCACGATACCGGCACTCTGCTCTTCCAGGATGTGCAGGATACGCTTGGCGCGACCGTTAACGATGGTGTGCATCAGTACGGTCGGGATAGCCACTACCAGACCCAGCACGGTGGTTACCAGAGCGGACGAGATACCACCGGCCATCGCCTTGGGATCGCCGGCACCGAAGATGGTGATGGCCTGGAAGGTGATGATCATACCGGTAACGGTACCCAGCAGACCCAGCAGCGGGGCAACCATGGCGATGATCTTCAGCAGGTTGAGGCCGGATTCAATTGCCGGGCGCTCTTTCAGAACCGCCTCTTCCATCTTCAGCTCGAGGGTTTCACCGTCCACGCCCTTGTTCTCTTCGGCAACGGCCAGGACACGGCCCAGCGGGTTGTCGGTGTTCGGGGTGTCGGAGCGCAGCTGCGCGTTCACGCGGCTGTTCACACCAGACAGCACCAGCAGGCGCCAGACAGCCAGCAGCATGGCGATCACACCAACAGCGGAGATGATGTAACCAACGATGCCACCCTGGTGCCAGCGCTCAACGATTCCCGGGCTGTTGATCAGCGCCTTCAGCAGCGAGCCGCCGGTAGGACCAGTGGGGTCCACACCGAATGCGGTGAAACCGCTGGTGGCGTTCTGCAGGTTCTCAGCCATGGACAGGTACTTGCCGCTGGGCTGACGGATGAGCTCGGCCATCTTGTTGGCTTCGGTCATTTCCAGGTACTTGCCATCGGAAACCAGGTTGAAGTTACCCACGCGGACAACTTCCTGCTCGACCTGCTCACCGCCGGGCTTGATCACAGTGCCGTTGAACTTGACCACGTTGCCGGATTCGATGATTTCGCGCTGCATTTCGTACCACAGACGCTCGATTTCGGCGATGGTCGGCAGCTTGGTCTGGGAGTTCATCTTCTGGATCAGTTGATCGAGGAACTCGGTGCGACCCGGGTACTGGGCGGAAACGATGGAGGTTTCCATGTTGGCGCGCAGGTCGCCAGCGGTGGAGGTCATGTGACCGAACAGCTCTTTCAGAGAGCCCATGCGCTCGTCCAGCTGCTCGCGCTTCTGCTGAACCTCGATTTCCTGCTGCTGGTATTTGGCTTCCAGGCGGGCGGAACGCTGCTCTTCTGAGGTGCGGGTCTGTTTGGCCTGATTCAGCAGGGACTGCTGGTTGGCCTTCTGACGACGGAACTCCGCTTCGCGCTTTCTGTGCTCGGCAGATTCGGCGATCTTGGATTGACGAACCATCTGCAGCAGCTGATCCAGAGACTTGGCTTCATCCTGGGCCACAGCTGTGCTGTTGATCAGACCAGCCGCCAGAACTGCGGCCGTCATGGATACTAGGCGTTTGGCGAAAGTGGTTTTCATTGCGCAGCCTCCGGAGCCTGGATCGGCATGGTCATAATGTCTTGGGTGGCCTGCTTGCGGGCGATTTTCAGGCCATTCTGGATGGCGCGGCGGTACTCGCCAGAGTCGATTTCTACCCAGGCTTTCTGATCTTTGTCATAGGCCAGGGAGACCTTGGAGTCAGTGGTCTGGGCAACCAGAGCGATACGGCCGATCTGAAGAATATTCACTTCACGATCCTGACCGCCTACGGGGAGGGTACCGCTGTAGCTGTCGATCTTACGGGCGTATTCGGCTTCGAAGTTGTACAGCTCCAGTACCTGACGGAATTTCTCCGCAACGGTGATATCAGAGCGGTCCATATTGTTCTTCACGCCCTGCAGGTTGGCCATGCGCTCTTCCAGCTTGAACGGGGCGTCCAGCTTGATGAACTGCTCGAGGCCGTCGAGCATACGCAGAATCAGCGGCTGAATCTGGCGCTCAATGACGGTGACGTTTTCAATGGACTCATTCAGGTCCTTGATCACCGCGAGCTGGTTGGCCAGCTGCTTTTCCAGCTGGGCGTTGTAGACGCGCAGACCGTCGATTTCCTTGTTGACCACTTTGAAGTCCTGCAGCAGGCCAGTGGTTTCTTCGGCAATCTTGTCGATGCGCTTTTGTGACGCCTGAGCGGCAGCAGTTTTCTGCTGACCTACGGCCAGGACGTTATCGAGTGTATCCGCAGTGGCTACGCTGCCATAGAGTGCGCCGGCAGACAGCGCAGTGGTCAGCGCCACAGCCATGAATCGCTTGGTTTTCATTAGACCCCCCAGTGGGTTCAATATTTCACAACATGGTCGCGATGATTTAGCTGCCACAACGCGGTGTGATTTTGGTTTGAAGACAGCTAAGAGCCGCACATTGTAAACAGCCGAATTGATTATTCAAATGCCGATTGAGAGTCTCGCCCGGCATGTGTAGAGAGGTAACACCCGGGTAACAAATCCGGGCGTGACGCACACATTTACGGCGGCATACAAGGCGATGGCCATCGCGGAAATTAACAGAAAGGCTAAAGGTTGATCAAGATGTTGTTATTTTGACCTGTCGTACTGAACAAAACAGTAGTTGTATTCATCCCTATCCGATGACGGGTAACAGTCCCGGCGGGTTTCCGACCAGCCATCCGCGAATACGGGAAAGAAAGCATCCCCCGCCACTTCGGCATCCACTTCGGTCACGTACAGCCGCTGCGCCAGTGGCAATGCCTGCCGATAGATCTCCGCGCCGCCGATCACCATCACCTCGGCGGAGCCGCTTTCGACCGCCGCCTGACGGGCCGCTGACAGCCCCTCTTGCAAGCTGGACACCACAGTCACGCCGTCCGCCCGCCAGGCGGCATTGCGGGTAATGACGATATTGACGCGGCCGGGCAGGGGCCGGCCGATGGACTCGAAGGTCTTGCGCCCCATCAGCAGTGGCTTGCCCATGGTCACGCGCTTGAAAAACTGCAGGTCGGCGGAAATACGCCAGGGCAGGGTGTTGTCGCGGCCGATGGCGCGGTTGCGCGCCATGGCGGCGATCATCGCGATAGGGACTTCCTTCATCTATATAGCCACCGGCGCGGGAATATGGGGATGCGCCTCGTAACCGCGCAGCTCGAAATCCTCAAAGCGGAAGGCGAACAGGTCGTCGACGTCCGGGTTCAGATGCATCTGCGGCAGCGGCAGCGGCTCCCGCGACAGCTGCTCCTCAACCTGCTGCAGATGGTTCAGGTACAGGTGGGCGTCGCCAAAGGTGTGAATGAAGTCCCCCGGCTTGAGTCCGCAGACCTGCGCCAGCATCAGGGTCAAGAGGCTGTAGGAAGCGATATTGAACGGCACGCCGAGGAAAATATCGGCGCTGCGCTGGTACAGCTGGCAGGACAGCTTGCCGTCCGCCACATAGAACTGGAACAGCGCATGGCAGGGCGCCAGCGCCATGCGCCCGGCGGCGGCGTTATCCGACGGGGAAACCCCTTCGTCCGGCAGGTCGGCCGGGTTCCAGGCGCTGACGATCAGGCGGCGGGAGTCCGGCCGCGTCTTCAACTGCTCCACCAGATCGGCAATCTGGTCGATCTGGCGACCATCCGCGGTCGGCCATGAGCGCCACTGGTGCCCGTACACGGGGCCGAGATCACCGCTGTCGGTAGCCCAGCCATCCCAGATGCGCACGCCGTGCTCCTGCAGGTAGCCGATATTGGTATCCCCCTGCAGGAACCACAGCAGCTCGTGAATAATCGAGCGCAGGTGCAGCTTCTTGGTGGTCACCAGCGGAAAGCCCTCGCCGAGGTCGAAGCGCATCTGGTAGCCGAACACGCTGACGGTGCCGGTGCCGGTGCGGTCGCTCTTGCGGGTGCCGTGGTCGCGCACATGGCGCATAAGATCGAGATACTGCTTCATCTATTTTCAGGTTCCACTCTTGGCCGCGGTGCGCCCTTTCGGCAGCGGCTGCGTTCGGTAACTCCACACCAGCAGGGCGATACCGGCGGCGATCATGGGCAGGCTCAACAACTGGCCGCGGGTCATCCAGCCGAAGAGGTCAAAGCCGATATGGCCGTCAGGCTGGCGCACAAACTCAACGATGAAACGGAACAGACCGTACAGCAATACGAAAAGTCCGCCCACGGCGAGCCGCGGACGCGGCTTGCTGGAAAACCACCACAAAACGGCGAACAGCACCAGACCCTCGAGGAAGGCCTGATACAGCTGCGATGGGTGACGCGCCAGCTGCTCCGGGTCCCGCGGGAACACCATGCCCCAGGGAAGATCCGTCTGGCGCCCCCACAGCTCCTGGCCGATGAAGTTGCCGAGGCGGCCGAGACCAAGTCCGATCGGTACCAGCGGCGCGACAAAGTCGATCAGCGCGGGGAATGTGGTGCCGATTTTACGGGCGTAGATGGCGGTTGCCAGCATCACTCCCACAAGACCGCCGTGGAAGCTCATGCCCCCCTCCCAGACCTTGAACAGTGACAGCGGCTCGGCCACCAGCTGGGGGAAGTTATAAAAGAACATATAACCGAGACGGCCGCCGACCACGACCCCGATGGCACCGTAGAGAATCAGGTCCTCCACCTCGGACTTGATCACCGGCGACCAGGACTTGCGACTGCGCCGCAGCGCCAGCCACCAGGCGGCGATAAATCCACCCAGGTACATCAGGCCGTACCAGTGCACCTTGAGCGGGCCGATGGCAACGGCAACGGGATCGATCTGCGGATAGGGTATCATCGGCGGTTCACTGTTATTGACGCGGTTCGGTTATTGACGCGTGGATACTGGCGCGTGGATGCTGGCGAGTAAAATCAGTCGGAAATCTTACCAGAAGCCCGCAGCCGAGTAATGCTCACAGTCCGCCGTGCGGCTGGCTATCATTCACCCTTTGGAGTGATAAGCCTGTTTGCGTATGTGCCTGTTACTGTTCGCCTACCACTGCCACCCCGACTACCCGCTGCTGATGCTGGCCAACCGGGATGAGTTCTACGGTCGCCCCACCGCGAGCGCCGCGCCCTGGGACGATGGCAGCATGGTGGCCGGTCGCGATCTCCAGGGCGGCGGCACCTGGGCGGGCATCGCCCCCGGGCGGGTGGCGGCGGTCACCAACATCCGCGAAGCGGATGTCCCAAGTCCGCCGCAGGCCCTTTCGCGCGGCGACATCCCGCGGCGCTTTCTACAGCGCAGCCCACAGACATCCCCGCAGAGTGGCCCGAGCCCTCTCGACTACGCCGAACGCCTTGAACGCGACCGCTACCGCGGCTTCAATGCTCTGCTGTTTCAGCTCGGTGCCCGCGATGAACTGGTCTGCGCCGGCAACCGGCACCAGCCCTTTCGCTTTGCCCCCGGTATACACGGCATCTCCAACGGCGCTCCGGACGCACCCTGGCCCAAGGTTGAGCGCGGGCGCGCCGCGCTGGCGGCGCTGATCAATGGCCGCGGCCCCGACTTCAGCTACGACCACTTTGTCGAACAGTCCATGGCGCTGCTCCGGGACGACAAGCCGGCCCCGCGGGACACGCTGCCCTTTACCGGTGTCGGCCCGGCACTGGAAAAGGCCCTGTCACCGATTTTCGTGCGCATTGAAAGCGCGGAATTTGCCCGCGGCACTTCCGGCAGCGCCTCCCACAGCGCATCCAGCGAGACTCCCTACAGCACCAGCGGCGACAACCCCGGCGCTTACGGTACCCGCGCCAGCACCGTCATCGCCGTGCACCGTGACGGCACCACCCGGCTGTGGGAACAGACCTATCAGGATGGCCGACCGGCGGGTCCCATCCGCCACTTCTCACTTCCCGGCCAGTAAACCTGCCAGCAAGCTGCCCAGTAGCGCTCGGCCTGCAAGGCCAGTCAGGGCTACCGAGCACAGCCGTTGCCGCGCGAATATTGCCCTAGAGTGAAATGTTTGCGGCGCCAAGCAAATTTTGCATTTGTTGCCATACTTAATTTCACAGGTCGGGTTTGGTTGAGTTTCGTGCCGCCAGAACCGCCCTAATAAAGGAAAGTCGCGCGGGAAGCATGACAATGGTGAGCCGTCGATAAGCATCGATGAAAACAGGACCGCCTCGCCGCAGGTTGGGAAGGTATAAACGATCTGGCGCCCGGCTACCTATCACGCATTCGCAGACCGGGCCCTGCAGCATCGCTGAGGTACCATGTCGTATTTCAACCCAGAGCGCCGCACACGCAAATCGCCGTTTCCGCTTCTGATACTCGGCAGCCTGTGCGTTTTTGCCCTCTATTACGCTTTCAGCGCTAACCAGAAAACGGTTCCCGTACTGCCGGAAAGCGCGGTCAAGCAGCACCTGATCCGCTGGCTGGTGGACAACCCGCGCTCCTGGCCCGCCCAGGACCCGATTTTCAATCCGTCGGCGGTCAAGCGCATCTACGCGCGCACCGATTACCGGCTGCTCTGGTTCGACAACTACAGCCTGAGCGACACCGCCAACGACCTGATCAAACAGCTGACGGCGGTCAGTTCCGGCAACCACAGCAGCATGGTGGGCTACCGCTATCACCTCGGCTATTTCGACCGCACCCTGCGCGACTCCCCGCAGCGCCTGCAGATGGCCGCGGTGCTGGATGTGCTGCTAACCGATGCGTTTGTGTCCTATGCCCAGGACACGCAACTCGAAAACCTCAAGCCGCGCAGCCGCCCCAGACGGGACATCACACCCGTCAGCAACCTGCGGGATGGCTTCCGCCTCACCAGCCTGGGGCTGGGACGGCAGACTTCCCCCAACCCCGGTGGCCGGCAATACTTTCATGGCTATACCCGCGACACCCGCGACGGCAATGACAGCAACAGCGGCGAGAATCGTGGCCAGAGCCGTGATAACCGGGGCAGCGACGGCGGATATACCAGCCACGTCTACACCAGCGACCGCTCCCGTCGCTATTCCGAGGCGCGATCCAGTGACCGAGCCGCCTATCGCGTCGTACCGCGGCCCGGCTATCGCCGCGACTACAGCAGCCGCAGCGGCCAGTCACGCTTTGCCAGCGGTGGCCTGCCGCCGCGCAATAGCTATCCCCGCAATGGCTATCCCCGCAATGGCTATCCCCGCAATGGTTATCCGCGCAGTTTATCCGGCTCTTTATCCAGCTCCGAGGGGGCACCTCCCGCGGGGCGAGTGTCGGAAAACAGCGAGGGGCCCTATTACCCGAGCAATGATCCGTTTGGCGGCGATGCCTCTGCGCTGCGCTACGAGCTGGACCGCTATCGCCAGATTGCCGACAGTGGCCGCTGGCGGCCCATGCCCCCGGGACCGGCCATGACCCTAGGTGCCAAACACCCCCATGTGGCCCTGCTGCGGGACCTGCTCACCCTGTATGGGGATTACCGCGGCTATCATGGTTACGCGGGCGGCAGTAACAGGAGCGGCGAGCGCGATCGCTTCGATCACGGCCTGCACGAGGCGGTGCTGCGCTTTCAGGAGCGCCACGGCCTGAAAGCCGACGGCATTGTCGGCCGCGAGACCCGCAAGCGTCTCAACCTCTCGCCCACCGCGCGCATTCGCATCATCGAAACCAACATCCGCCGCCGCGAACAGCTTCCCGCACAACTTGGCGAGCGTTTTATTCAGGTCAACATCCCCGCCTACCGTCTCAAGTATGTGGAGAACGACCGCGTGCGCCTGGCCATGAACGTGGTGGTGGGCAAACCCAAGCACGCCACTCCGGAGATCACCACCCGCGTCAGCCGGGTCGTGTTCAACCCCACCTGGACGGTGCCGCGCAGCATTCTGGTCAAGGAGATCCTGCCCAAGGCGCGGGCCAATCCCGGCGGCATGCAGCGCATGGGCTACCGGGTGGTGAATGGCAGTGGTGACCACCTGCCGCTCACCGCCCAAAACCTGTCGGCTGCCGGTCAGGGGTCCTATCTGATGCGCCAGCTCGGCGGAGAGGAGAATATTCTGGGACGGGTGAAATTCGAGATTCCCAACACCGAGGATATTTATCTGCACGACACCCGCGCGCGCAGCCTCTTTTCCCTTACCCAGCGGGGTTACAGCCACGGCTGTATCCGCCTGGAAAAGCCGCGCCACCTGGCTGAAGCCCTGCTCAATCCCGAGGGCGACTGGGACCAGTGGCGCATTGATCAGCTGATCGCCGGCGATGAGACCACCGATGTGCGGCTCCGGGAGAACGTGAAGGTCTACCTGACCTACTGGACCGCCTGGGTCGACGGCGAGGGCCGCCTCAACTTCCGCCCGGATATCTACGGCAAGGACGGCCTGTCCGCCAACCAGTTCTGAGCCTCAAGACACCCTGCCGGGGCGGGTCTGGCGACCCGGCAGGGCTTTCCCCCCACCGACCCACCGCAGCTATGCACAACAGCGATTAGCCGCAGGTGTAAACCACCGCCGTCACTCGCGGTTATTCCCCACACCCGCACCCCCACTGCCGGGGCAATCGCGCAAAAGACTTGGGACCAACCCGGTTACAAATTACCACTGTGGGCACGGCAGTCCGTCGAGCGGACGCTTTGCGATTCACAGGGGTAGATTATGGGTACTGGTCGCTCTCACCATCATTGTTCTAGTCAGTCTCTCCGCCATCATTCCCCCCTCCGCTCCCAGAGCTGCTGTGCCGCGGCGCTGGCCCTGGCCCTCTGCCTGGGCGGGGAACTGCCGACTGCGACCGCAGCGCCGGCCGCAGAGCCCGCTGCCGTGGCGGAATACGCCAGCCCCGATCCATTCACCCCCTATGGCCGCCAGCATATTTTGATGAGCGAGGAGCTGGCCCGTTACCAGTCCCTGGCCGAGGGCGATCACTGGCAGCCCCTGCCCGCAGGGCAGGCGCTGGCGCCCGGCGTGCGCGACCCAAGAGTCCTGCAACTGCGCAGCCTGATGATGCAGTACGGCGACCTCCCCTTCACTGAGTCTGTCTCCGGACGTGGTGCCCTGGGTGACGGAAGCCCGCGCAGCGCCGACGAGTACGATACAGAGCTGCAGGCGGCAGTGCGCCGCTTCCAGCGCCGCCACGGCCTGCGACAAGACGCCCTGGTGGACGAGCGCACGCGCGCCCAGCTGAATGTGCCCCCCGCCGAGCGGGTCCGCACCCTGGCGGCCAACCTGGAGCGCCTGCGGCAGCTGCCGCGGGAACTGGGGCCCCGCTATATCCTGGTGAATATTCCCGATTTCAGCCTGAAGCTGATGGAGGACGGCCGCGAGCAGTACCGGATGCGCGTGGTGGTGGGAAAACCGAAACACGCCACCCCGCAGATCGCCACCCGCATGACCCGGGTAATCTTCAACCCCGTCTGGCGGGTACCGCCCAGCATCGCCCTGCGCGAACTGCTGCCCAAGGGCAGCGCCGCGCTGCGGGCGCGCGGCTTTCGCCTGGTAAGCCACAGTGGCCGTTCGGTGCCCTTTACCTCGGGCAATATCGCCGGCATCCGCCGCGGCAAGGTGAGCCTGCACCAGAAAGGCGGGCCGAAGAATGCGCTGGGCCGGGTCAAGTTCGAAATTCCCAACCGGGACGCCATCTTCCTCCACGACACCAACAGCAAACACCTGTTCCAGCGCCCCGAGCGGGCCTTCAGCCACGGCTGCATCCGCCTGGAAAAACCGCTGGAGTTCGCGCGCATGATGCTGCTGGAACAGAACGGCTGGCAGCCGCAGCGCGCCGAGCAGTATCTCAACAGCGCACGCACCCGCGCGGTCACCCTCAAACAGCCGCTGCCGGTGTATATCGCCTACTGGACTGCCTGGGTGGATGAGGACGGCCAGCTGCAGTTCCGCCCCGATATCTACCAGCGCGACGGCCAAACCAACGAGCGCGCCGGCGAAGCGCGTCAGGCACCGGAACAGCAACAGCCGGGGTGAGTCATGCAGCGCACAACAGGCCAATGGCAAATACTGGCGGCAGTAATTGTCCTCTCGCTCGGCATTCTGAACAGCGGCCGGGCCTCGCCCGCGACGCAACAGCCAGCCATAGATCCGCGCACCGCGGCGCCCGCGCTGGTGGCCGCAGCCGAGCGCTACCGCAGTCTGGCGGAGCGCTGGCAGGCACCGGCAGCCGGGCAGCCGCTGTCACCGGGGGATCGCGATCCCCGCGTGGCGCAAATTCGCGAGATCCTGCGACTGTACGGCGACTATTCCGGCACGCGCGCCCCCCTGCCCGCCGACAGCCAGCCGGACCCGCAGCGCTTCGACAGCGCCATGAGCCGGGCGCTCTCGGCCTACCAGAAGCGCCACGGTCTCGAGGTCACCGGTGTCGCCGATACCGCAACACTGGCACAGCTGTCTGTTCCCCCGGCGGACCGGGCCCTGCAACTGGAAGCCAATGCCCCGCGCTGGCAAAAGCTGGCCAGCCAGGCGGGCCAGCGCTACCTGCTGGTGAATGTGCCCGCCTTCGAGCTGCAGATGGTGGAACATGGACGAGTGACCCTGCGCATGAAAACGGTGGTGGGGAAAACCAGTACCCGCACCCCAACCCTGCGCAGCCGTGTCACCAATGTGGTCTTCAACCCCACCTGGACGGTGCCGCGCAGCATTCTCCTGACCGACCTGCTGCCCAAGGCGCGCAACAATCCGCAAGCCATGCACCAGCGGGGATACCGCGTGGTGAATTACGGCAGCAGTGAAACCCGCCCGATTTCCCCGGAGAGCATTTCCAGCGCCGCCCAGGGGCAGGCGACCCTGCGCCAGATCCCCGGGCGCGGCAACACCCTCGGGCGGGTCAAGTTTGTCCTGCCCAACAAGCAGGCCATCTACCTGCACGACACCCAGGCCCAGAGCCTGTTCAAACATAACGATCGGGCGTTCAGCCACGGCTGCATCCGCCTCAAGGAACCGGAGGAGCTGGCCTACGCCCTGCTGCGCCCGCAGGGATGGGACCGCACGCGGGTGGCCGAGGCCACTACCGGCAACGAGACCCTCAATATCCGCATCGAGAAACCGCCGCGGCTGTTTATCGCCTACCTGACCGCCTGGATCGACGGCGAAGGGCGGCCTCACTTCCGCCGCGACATCTACCAGCAGGACCCACCCAGCTCCTCCGGAGCCTCCGGAAGCAGCCCCGCAGACTAGACTCCGTCTCTCGCTCCGCAGGCTCACCAGCCGTTCCCCGGACCTCTCCAGCGACAGCAGCAGATACTGAATCGCATTCGCGTCAGCACGGGTTTTGGCCTCAGCATCAGCCTTGGTAGCAGCGGTATCGGCAGCTCTGCCCAAGCCCTCCCCAAGCCCTCTCTAGCCCCGCTCCTATTCCTTTCCAGGCCCTCTGCCGCTGCTCTGCCGCCCCGGGTCTGCCCGCGGCTCGGCACTAGTGCGCACTCAGCCCCATTGAAAACTATAGAGTCAGAAAAAAATGGAGTTTCAGCACAGAAAGGCTAAATGACAACGGTGTCGCGGAAAATTGGGCTTCTCGCCATCAAAGCACACCAAAGACGGCTGGAACCCTTAGCCTGAGAGAAAAAAATTCCAAGCCCCTGTTTAAATTAATTCCTCATGAGAGCTGTACGATTTGTAACCGATGATCGCTTTTTGTACATTGGCTGCCGAGCCCGAAGGCAGCAATGCCACTGCGGACTTGCCACGAGAATACGAGAGGCGGAGATAGGTATGAAACAGGGCGTGAAAAATCCTTCCAGACGTCGATTCCTGGCTGTGACTGGTGCAGCAGCAGCAACCGTCGCCGCCGGCCCGACTTTGGCTAAAGTAGGCAGCGGTCGCACACTGAAGATGCGCAACCTGCACACTGGCGAGCGCTTGAACGCAACTTACTGGTCCAATGGCGGTTATGACAGCGCTGGCTTGAAGCAATTCAACCGGCTGCTGCGCGACCACCGCGCCAACGAAGTGACGCGGATGGACCCGAAGCTGTTCGACATCGTCTACAAGCTGAAAGAGAAGCTGAACTTTAACGGTGAAGTGGAGATTATCTCCGGTTACCGCTCGGAGAAGACCAACGCCAAACTGCGCGCCGCCGGTCGCGGTGTCGCGCGCCGCAGCTACCACACCCGCGGCATGGCACTGGACATCCGCATGCCGGGCATCCCACTGTCCAGACTGCGCCAGGCAGCGCTGGAGCTGAAAGCGGGTGGCGTCGGTTACTACCCGAAGAGCAACTTCGTGCATGTGGACACAGGCCCGGTGCGCCGCTGGTAACCGCCGGCCGGTCCCGCGCGGCAAGCACAGAGCAGGATAGAGCAGGACAGGCCAACACAGAGTGGGCGCCGGCAAATCCAGAAAACCAGCGTCCAAGTCCCCCAACAAACAAAAACCCCGGCAAACGCCGGGGTTTTTTCGTTGCAGGACAGCGGTTTCAGGGCAGGCTAAGCGCCGCCTACTGTCCTTGCAGGGAGACCGGTGTCAAATCCTCGGCCGCGGCCGGAACCTCCACCGTGCCGCTCATCAGTCCCGCCACGGCTTCCAGCAGCTGGCGCGCCCGGGCCAGATTTTCCAGCTTGGCCAGCTCGATGGGGTCCTCCATCCCGAGCAGCAACGCCTCCAGCGCCACGAAATGTTCCGCCAGGGCTTCCTGCTGGTAACGATCCAGCAGCAGTGCGGCCATTCCCGCGCCACTGGCCGGAAACCAGTTGCCCTGCAGTGTCCGCAGCATGCTCAGCAGCGCCTGCTTGGAGTCCGCCGCGCGGCTGCTTTCCACGTCGCTCTCGGAACTCTCCGGCAAGCGGCGCAGCAACTCCTCATCGACCATCTGGGTATGGGTGGCGCGAATCTGCTGCAACCGCGCAACGGGGTCCAGCGCCAGGAACGGGCGCGAGAGATCATTGGCGCCATAGGGCATTCGTTTCGCCAGCCGGTGGACGTCCTCGGACAAAGCCTCGACCATTAAGCGGGTGAGGGCCCGGCGACGGTTGGCGGCCAGGGCCTCCGGTTTCTCGCCGGTGCTCTCGGCGGTGAAATCGGTGGCGGCGCGCTCACTGGTGGGCCCCCAGAGCATGACTTCCAGGGCGTGAAAGCCGGTGCTCGCCTCCTCGTGCGCCGTGAGCCGGTGCTGGCGGCGGAGGTTGGTCAGCGTCAGCTCCACCGCCGTATCGTTGACAATGCCGCTGTCGGAATAGCCGGGCACCGTATCCAGATAGCCCGGCTGCGCGGGCCAGCTGTCGACCACCAGCTGCAGCGCCCGGCCCTGCTCCCGCAGGGGGCCGGGGGCGAAAGCCAGACGGATATAAGGCAGCGCAGCGGCGAACTCCCGGTGCGCATCCAGCCAGGCCAGTTTGGCCGCTTGCAGCTGCTCCGCCGAGGGCTTCTCCAGCAGCGCTTCCACAGTGTGGTTCAGCACCTCGACGGCGGCCTGGGTATTGGCGACCTGCGCCAGACCGGCATCCCAGATGGCGCGCGAGAGGGTTTCCGCTGCCTGCGTATCCACAGTCTCGATCGCTGGCCCCTGCACCTCGTCAGGCAGCGACTCCTCCGCCCGCTCGCTGTCGCAGGCGACGAGACCTGCGAGGGCGGCCAACAACAGCGCGCCGCGGGCGCTTCCAAGTATCGCTCGTGTCACAAGTTTCCCCACCGGGTTCCCCACTTCAGCCAAGTCCTGTCTATTTTCCGGCGCCCAGCATGACGCCGCCCTGTTCACTTTGCGTCGCGCAGACTGATAATCGGCCAGCCGCGCTTTTCCGCTTCCTCCCGCAGGCGCGGGCAGGGGTCCACCGCCACCGGGTGGTCCACCTCCTGCAGCAGCGGCAGGTCATTGATGGAGTCGCTATAAAACCATTTTTCATCGCCGGCAAACCCGGGGTTGTGGGTCAGCCACTGGTGCAGGCGGACGACCTTGCCGCCCTGATAGCAGGGCTCACCCACGACCTTGCCGGTATAGCGTCCTTCGTGCTCCTCGGGTTCGGTGGCCAGCAGGCTGTCCACACCGAGGCGCTGGGCGATCGGCTCCACCACAAAACGATTGGTGGCGGTGATGATCATAATATGATGCCCCTGGCGGCGATGCCGACGGATTAACTCCTCCGCCTGCGGCAGCCAGATTTCGTTCACCACCTCCTGCATGAATTCACGGTGGAGGCTGTTCAGCTGCCCCCGTGTCATCTGCGCCAGAGGTTCCAGGGCGAATTCCAGATAGGCGAAAATATCCAACTCGCCGCGCTGGTAGTCGCGGTAAAAACGGTCGTTGGCGGCGCGAAAGCGCTCGCTGTCCACATGCTCGCGCTCGACCAGAAACTGGCCCCAGGCGTGATCGCTGTCACCGCCGATCAGGGTGTTATCCAGATCAAAAATTGCCAGTTGCACGGCCCTTCTCCCCAAAATTCCAATTTAGATGCCCAGCGTGGCTTTGGCCGCCGGCACAGCTCCCTGCCACGGCGGGCATTTTACCCTTCACAGCGCCCTCGCACGACCTCCGCGGCCAATTGCCGTAATACCCTCGCTGTGGAACAATGCCTGACAACTACGCGCAGCGACAGGCTGCGCGGCATAAACTTCGAGGACAGTATTTTGGGCGACGGAAAGCCGGCATCCACCGGTCGCAAAAACCGCCGCAGGTCCGCCAGGCAGTCGAGCCGCAACGAGGCCCCCGCCAACGGCGGCCGCAAAAAGAGCACACGCGGCGCCGACAACAGCAGCAACATCGATGCCGAGGGTTTCCGCCCCAATGTCGGCATCATCGTGCTGAACGACCGCGGCCAGGCGCTGTGGGCGCGGCGGGTGGGCGGCAAGGACGCCTGGCAGTTTCCCCAGGGCGGCATCAACCCCGACGAGAGCCCGGAGCAGGCGCTCTATCGGGAGCTGTACGAGGAGATAGGCCTGACCCGCGACCAGGTCAGCCTGATCGCCTGCACCCGCGGCTGGCTCCGCTACCGGCTGCCGCAACGCCTGGTGCGCCGCCGCTCGGAACCCCTGTGCATCGGCCAGAAACAGAAGTGGTTTCTGCTCAAACTGGAGGCGGCAGAGAGCGCCATCAGCTTCAACAACGGCTGCAAGCCCGAATTCGACCACTGGCGCTGGGTGAGCTACTGGCACCCGCTGACCAAGGTGGTGACCTTCAAGAGGGAAGTGTACCGCCGCGCGCTCACCGAGCTGGCGCCACAACAAATACAACTGGAGAAGCGCTGGGAACGGGAACAGGATTAATCCCGCAGCGCTTTGTTTACTCCGCACCTCGGCGAGGAAAAGCCTTTGCTCGGATCACTGCGCAGCATCGTTCAGGAAGTCAACGCGGCCCGTGACCTGCCCGCGGTTCTCGATATCATTGTGCACCGCGTGCGCGACGTCATGCACACCCGCGTCTGCTCCGTCTACCTGCGCGACAAGCAATCCGGCTCCTATGTACTGATGGCCACCGAAGGCCTCAACCCCGACTCCGTCGGTCAGGTCAGCCTGGAGCCGGGCGAGGGCCTGGTGGGCAATGTGGTCACCCGCGAGGAGCCGATCAATCTGGAGCGCGCCGAGGCGCACCCCGCTTTCCAGTATTTCCCCGCCACCGGAGAGGAGCAGTTCAGCGCCTTCCTCGGCACCCCCATCATCCACCACCGCAACGTGCTCGGCGTATTGGTGGTACAGCAGGCCGAACAGCGCCGCTTCGACGAAGGGGAAGAGGCCTTTCTGGTCACGCTGTCGGCCCAGCTGGCCGGTGTGATCGCCCACGCGGAAGCCACCGGCGCCCTCGCCACCATCGGCCAGCAGCGCCGCGAAGCCAAGTTCGAGGGCATCGCCGCCTCGCCCGGCGTGGCCATCGGTCGCGCCCATATCGTCGCCCCGCCCGCGAGCCTGTCCACCGTGCCCTACAGCTGCTGTATCGATGTGGAGGCGGAGCTGGCGCTCTTCAGCCAGGCCCTGGTCGCCGCGCAGGAAGAAATTCGCGCGGTGGGCGAAAAACTGAAAGACGAGCTGAACCGGGAAGAGCGGGCCCTGTTCGATGCCTATATCAGCATGCTCGACGACAGCTCACTGGCGGCGGAGGTGTGCGAGCGTATCCGCGGCCAGCAGCTCAGCGCCAGCCGCGCCTGGGCGGAAGTGATGCTCGAGCATGTGCGCCGCTTCGAGGCCATGTCCGACTCCTACTTTCGCGATCGCGCCGCGGATGTGCGCGACCTGGGCGCGCGCGTGCTGATGCACCTGCGCGAGCACCAGCACAGCGAACGGGATTACCCGGATAACGCCATCCTGATTGGCGAGGAACTGACCGCCGCGGCGCTGGCGGAAGTGCCGCGGGGCAAACTCATTGGCGTGGTCTCCATTAAGGGCTCCGCCAACAGCCACGTGTCCATCATCGCCCGCGCCATGGGCCTGCCCGCGGTCATGGGCGCCGAGGAGCTGCCGTTCGAGAGGATCGACGGCGCCGAACTGGTGGTGGATGGCTATCACGGTGAGCTGTATGTGCACCCCACCGCGGAGCTGCGCCGGCGTTATGACGCCATCGTCGAGGAGGAGCGGGAAATCGCCCGCCACCTGGATCATCTGGCGAACCTGCCCGGCGAAACGGCTGACGGCCACCGGGTGCGCCTGTGGGTGAATACCGGGCTGATGGCCGATGTGGTGCGCTCACTGGAGCGCGGCGCGGAGGGCGTCGGCCTGTACCGCACCGAGGTGCCATTCCTGCTGCGCGACCGCTTCCCCTCGGAGGAGGAGCAGCGGGAGATTTACCGCGAGCAGCTCGAAGCCTTTGCGCCGCGCCCGGTCACCATGCGCACCCTGGATATCGGCGGCGACAAGGCGCTGGCCTACTTTCCCATCGAGGAAACCAACCCGTTTCTCGGCTGGCGTGGCATTCGCGTAACCCTGGATCACCCGGAGATCTTTCTCGGCCAGGTGCGGGCCATGATGAAAGCCAGCCTCGGCCTCGACAACCTGCGCATCATGCTACCGATGATCAGCGGGCTGGGCGAGCTGGCAGCCGCGCGCAAGCTGGTGGAGCGGGCCTACTGCGAACTGGTGGACGAGGGCTACCAGATCAATATGCCGCCCCTGGGCATCATGATTGAAGTCCCCTCCGCCGTGTACCAGGCCCGCGAGCTGGCGGAACAGGTCGATTTCATGTCCGTGGGCAGCAACGACCTGACCCAGTACCTGCTGGCGGTGGACCGCAACAACAGCCGCGTGGCCAATATCTACCACGCCCTGCACCCGGCGGTGCTGCGTGCATTGCAACACGTGGTGGAGGCCAGCCACCAGGCCAACACCAAGGTGGGCATCTGCGGAGAGCTGGCCGGCGACCCCGGCGGCGCCCTGTTGCTGGTGGCCATGGGCTACGACGTGCTGTCCATGAACGCCACCAACCTGCCGCGAGTGAAAGCGGCCCTGCGCGCCGTCAGCAAATCCGATATGGACAAGCTGCTGGAGCAGAGTCTCGACCTGCACTGCCCGGAGCAAATTGAAGACACATTGCACCGCTACCTGAAGCGAGTGGGCCTCAAATCACTGCTGCAGCCGATGTAGCCTGCGGCCACCACCGCTGCGCAGACCCGCGCCAATGCTCAAAACGGCATAAAAAAAGCCGCCCGGGCAGAACCCGGGCGGCTTTTTTATCCGCTCGCATTAGCGGCTCAGGCAGGATCAGCCCTCCGCTTCCTCGCGGTAGGCATCGGCGTCGAGCATATTGTCCAGCTCGCTGACATCGCTGGGCTTCACGCGGAAGAACCAGCCGTCGTCGTAGGGAGAGCCGTTCACGGTTTCCGGCGCTTCCTCGAGATCCTCGTTGATCGCGATCACTTCGCCGGAAACGGGCGAATAGATATCGCTGGCCGCCTTCACGGATTCCACCACGCCGGCCTCGTCACCGGCCGCCAGGGTGGCGCCCACTTCCGGCAGTTCCACATACACAACGTCGCCCAGCGCATCCTGGGCGTGATCACTGATTCCGACGGTGACGGTGCCGTCCTCTTCCAGCCGCGCCCACTCATGGCTGGACAGATATTTCAGTTCGCTGCGAGTCTCGCTCATTCTGTGTTCCCTCGATTAAGCTCTCTTGAATTCAGTCATTGGCGACCGGGGCACACGAGCCTGCGCTCCGGTCGCATCGTTGCGGTATCAGATTACGGATTTACCGTTGCGCACAAAGCTGGGTTTCACCACCTTTACCGGCACCAGTTTTTTGCGAATTTCCACCTGGGCGCTATCGCCCACCGTCACCGGCACCCGCGCCAGGGCAATGGAATAACCCAGGGTCGGCGAGAAGGTGCCGCTGGTGATGATACCGCGCTCCTCTGTGCCGTCCACCACTACCGGCTGGTCCGCGCGCAGCACGCCGCGCTCCTCCAGCACCAGCCCCACGAGTTTTTCCTTCGGCCCAGCGGCCCTCTCCTGCTCCAGCGGCTTGCGGCCGATAAAATCCCGCTCCTCTGGCTGCCAGGCAATGGTCCAGCCCATGTTCGCGGCCAGAGGGGAAGTGTCGTCGTCCATCTCGTGGCCGTACAGGTTCATGCCCGCCTCGAGACGCAAAGTATCCCGTGCACCCAGGCCGCAGGGGGCAACGCCGGCATCCGCCAGGGCGCGCCAGAAACCCGGGGCGTCCTCGGCCGGCAACATGATCTCGAGGCCATCTTCGCCGGTATAGCCGGTGCGGGCCACGAACCATTCGCCACGGGCGACACTTTCAAACACCTTGAGGCTGTCGATAACCGCCACCCAGTCGATGCCCAGCACCTCCTTGGCTTTGGCCAGCGCCTCGGGCCCCTGCACGGCCACCATGGCGAGCTCTGGGCGCTCGGTCAGGGTCACGGCAAAATTCTTGGCCTGCTGCTGCATCCACGCCAGGTCCTTGTCACGGGTGGCACAGTTCACCACCACCCGGTAGCCGGGATCGCGCAGGTAGACGATCAGGTCATCGATAACCCCGCCATGCTCGTTCAGCATGCCGGTGTAGAGGGCTTTGCCCGGTTTGCCGTCCAGCTTGGCCACGTCGTTGGCCAGCAGGTAGCGCAGGTAGTCCCGGGCGCCGTCACCATCGAGATCCACCACGGTCATATGGGAGACATCGAACATGCCCGCCGCAGTGCGCACCTTGTTGTGCTCCTCCAGCTGGGAGCCATAGTGCAGGGGCATATCCCAGCCGCCAAAATCAACCATTTTGCCACCCATGGCGACATGCGTGTCATACAGAGGCGTTCTGTTTCCCATCTGTTGTTCCCGAATCCAGTAACAAATAAAGCCGCGTATTCTAACGGCCGCGCAACCGGCCTTACCAGACGGCAATCTTCTGCAAGCCTAGCAGGCATCGGGATGAAAGCCTGTGGCGCACCGCTATCGCCGACAAAACTGTGGGCATGGATCGGCGCGGCTGAAAAAAAACTTTGCCGGCGCAGTTATCCGGTATATAAGGCGACGCCTGCGCGACCGGAAGTCGCTCGCGCATGCCTGCGGAGCCCACCCTTGAAGACAACCCCGAACCTGGCCCCGCCACCAGTCCGCCCCCGGCTGGATGAGCCGGTACTGGAGAGCATCGCCAATGCACTGCGCGCTGACGGCGTATGCGTGCTGCGCGCGCCGCTGCCGCCGGCACTCCTGGCTGGCCTGCTGCGGCATTTCCGCTCCATCGACGATCGCAGTTTCAAGCGCGCGGGTATCGGCCGCGAGGACGAGCATCAGCTGAATCGCAGCATCAGGAGTGACCGGATCTTCTGGCTGGACCGGGACAACCAATATGTCTCCGCGTATCTGAACTGGATGGAGGAGTTGCGGCTGGGACTGAACCGCCACCTGATACTGGGGCTGTTCGATTACGAGTGCCACTACGCCTATTACGATCGCGGTGCCTTTTACAAAAAGCACCTGGATGCCTTTCAGGGCGACACCAACCGGGTACTGAGTACGGTGCTCTACCTGACACCCAACTGGCAAGCCCGCGACGGCGGTGAGCTGGCCATTTACCCCTCGGTGGTCCACGGCGAGAAAGAGACCCATACACCGCTGCTGACCGTCGAGCCGCGCTTCGGCCAGATGGTCATCTTCCTGAGCGAGGAATTTCCCCACGAAGTGCTGCCGGTACAGCGCCCGCGCTACAGTGTCACCGGCTGGTTCCGGGTCAACAGCAGCCTAGGGGGCACAGTGGACCCGGCATCCTGAGGCTTTCCCTATCAGTGCCGGGCTTCCAGTGCCGGGCTTCGACCCCTGCTGGGCCGGCTGTGAGACTGACGAACCGGTTAAAGGAGCTATTCGGGGGTACCGGGCGGTGGGCAGGGACAACGAAATGAAGAGACCGACCACCGGCTGGCCGGCCTCACGGGTTTAACGGGAACGTCCGTCCTCACCCTCGTCCGTATCGGCATCACCCTCGGGCCCGGCGCCAGCGTTTTTCGCTCGCTCGTCTTTTCCACCCTGGTCCTGCACCCCCTCGTCCACCTTCAGGCCGTAGCGCTTGGAGCGCCAGCGCCAGAGTCGGCGCGCCAGCAACTGGCGGTCGGGCGTCCGGTCTGCCTCGTCGACGATCTCCTCGCCCAGTAGTGTTTCCAGTATGTCTTCCAGCGTGACGAGCCCCTCGAGGCTGCCGTATTCATCCACTACCGCGCTGATCTGCACCCGCCGCGACAGCATCTTCTGGAATGACTGGTAGATGGTGGCGGTCTCCGGCAGCATCAGCATATCGCGGCGGAACTGCGACAGCTTCGCGGCCCGATCGCCCTTGGCATACGCCAGCAGCAACTCCTGCTTCAACACAAACCCGACCACACAATCCGGGTCGTTGCGCTCATAGACCGGAATACGGGAAAAGCGGCTGCGCTCCACATCCTCGTAGGCCTCGCCCACGGTGTCGTCCTGGGACATGGAATACACCACCGTGCGCGGCGTCATCACCTCGCGCACCGAGTGGTCGCGCAAGGTAAAAAAGAGATTGCGCAGAATATTCGACTCGCGCGCTTCCAGCTGCCCTTCCGCCTCGCCGAGTTCGGCCATCACGGCAAACTCCTCGCGGCTGAAGCCGGTCAGGGTAGGACCATGGGATAACCCCCGGGTCATCCACTCCGACATTTTCACGAACGGGAACAGCACCCACACCATAAACCGCACCACGTAGGCGGTTACCGGGGCCAGCTGACGCCAGTACACCGCGCCCAGGGTCTTGGGAATAATCTCGGAAAAAATCAGGATTAACAGCGTGAGAACAGCGGAGATCACCCCCAGATACTGGTTGCCAAAAACCGTCGCCGCCTGGGCACCGGCACCCGCAGCGCCCACGGTGTGGGCCACCGTATTGAGGGTCAGGATCGCCGCCAGCGGCGCGTTGATGTCTTCTTTCAGATGGCGCAGCAGCGGCCCGGCGCGATGCCCCTCGCGCTCCATCAGGCTGATATAGGGCTTGGTCACACTGAGGATGACGGACTCGGCAATAGAGCACAGAAAGGAAAAGCCCAGCGCAAGCAGTACATAAACAATCAGCAAGGTCATGAAGGGTCAGTCTTAGTTTTTACCGAGGAGAAATTTTGCGTGCCGCCAAGCAGGGCGTAGACCAGCGTGAGCAGCACACCACAGACGAAGCCGCCGAGATGGGCCGCGTTGGCGACTCCGACACCAAATACCAGGGTGAAGAGCCCGCTGGCACAGATCAGAAGCCAGGCCACCGCCACTGTGACAACTCCCCGCGGCACGTCGTTCCAGTCCGGCGCCAGGCGCTGCAGCACCAGCACCGCGCCCACCAGCGCGTAGACGACACCGGACATGCCGCCGAACACCGTCTCCGGTGACCAGAAATACTGGGCCAGGTTCGACACCGCCGCACTCACCAGCACCAGTACCGCCAGCGGCAGGGTGCCGGCGCGCGCCTCCAGAGAGCGCCCCAGTATCCATACCCCGAGGGCGTTGAACAGCGCATGGGGCAGGGAGAAGTGCACTACCACCGGGGACCACAGGCGCCAGTATTCGCCGCTGCTCCAGTGCCATGCCAGTGTGGAGCCGGCCCAGTCGAACAGCTGGCGGCGGTCGGGGAAGATCACCAGCCCCTGCGCCAGGTTCTCCCGCAGCAACAGCCAGCCGGCGAAGCACAGGCCGATTAACAGCAGAGACAGGGGCGTGGCAACAAGCGGCCAACTGGGCAGCGGCGCGGCGCCGACCGCATCTGCGCGGCCCACATCACCGGTGCCGGGAGCGGACCCGGCCTCAGGCCCGGCTTCGGCAGCGCTGTGCTGCGGCTGGTCGCCCTCGCCGGGGTCGGCGCCTGCGCCAGCGGCATCAGCGGTAACGGGCTCGATACGGACATCGGCGAGCGCTATCTGCCCGGCGTTCCAGTGTTCCAGCAGCGGTAGCAGCATCTCTTTGAAGCGGGGGTCGGGCCCCCACAGCACCTGCTGGTTATTCTCCTCGCTGATGCGCAGGGGCAGGCGACTGCGCGCAATAAATTGCGCCAGCTCACGGAGGTCTTTGTCGATGGGAAATTGGTAGACAGCGGTCCAGTCGCTCAAAAGTCAGTCCGGGCCTTGAGAATTTGTCGTCAGTTTTAATGCAGTAGCGCGGTCGCTGGCAACCACTAACTTACAGCTTGTAGCCTCAGCCGAGCCAGCCCCAGATCCCGCTCGCCAGCGGGATGACACTCCGCCGGAAAGCCGGGCTAGGCCGCCATCGCGCGCAGGATAATCCTTTTTTTCAGCAGCGGACTGGCATCCACCATACTCAGGCCCGTGTTGCGCAGCCAGCGCCAGTGCAGCTCGCCGGCGCCGAACAGGGATTTAAAGGCGCTCATTGCCCTCAGGGTCGCCTCGTTGTCACCCCGGCGGCGGCGCTGGTAGCGGGCGAGTACCGATTCGTCGAAGGGCTCCAGCCCCCGCTTCAGCGCGCGCTGTATCTCTTCGCCGAGAATACGCACATCCTGCAGCCCCAGGTTCACACCCTGTCCCGCCAGCGGGTGGATGGTGTGGGCGGCGTCCCCCACCAGCACCGCGCCGGGGCCGAAGTAGGCCTCGGCGTGCCGTCCGCGCAGGGGGAAGGAAAACCGCTCGCCGACGGATTCGATCGCACCCAGGCGGCCCTCGAACGCCTTTTCCAGATTCAGCGCAAAGGCCGTGTCGTCGAGCATCAGCAACTCGCGCGCCAGCTCCCGGTCCGCCGACCAGACCACCGCACAGTGGTGCTCATCACCGAGGCCGGACAATGGCAGAAAAGCCAGCGGGCCGCTGCGCAGAAAACACTGCCATGCGGTGTGCCGATGGCTCTCGGCACTGCGGGCCACGCAGACCAGTGCCACCTGGTCGTAGTCGGTGTCTTTGCAGCGGATTCGCAGCAGGTCCCGGACCCGCGAACGGGCTCCATCGGCGCCGATAAGAAGGCGGGTCTCGACGATCTCGCCCTGCTGATTCAGGTCCTCCGCCACGGATTCTTGCGCCGGCCGCGACTGCAGATGCCAGTGGCCGCAATCGCGCCACCAGGTGTCGAGGCGGAAGCCTGCGATCAGGCTCACATTCGGCAGCGTATCGAGCTGGGCTCGCAGGGCCGCGCTGACCACCGTATTCTCGACGATATGACCGAGGTTGGGCTGATGCACATCGCGGCAGCTGAAGCTGACGGAGCCGGTCCCCTCTGCGTCCCAGACGCGCATGTCGGTGTAGGGGCAGGCGCGGGCGGCAACGATATGATCCCAGGCGCCCACCTCCTCCAGCAGTTGCTGAGAGGCACGGGTCAGCGCGACCACGCGGGGGTCGTAGTGATCCTCCGGGGCGGCCGGCTGTTCTGTGGCGGCCTCCAGCACGGCAATACGCAGCTGCGGGTGGCGCACCGCCAGCAGGGTCGCCTGCGCCATGCCCACAATGCCCGCGCCAACTACGGCAATATCCACACGGTTTCGCTTCATATTCTGCCTGCTCGTGACTTTTAGCCTGCGTTTACCACTAGCCCGCGACTTATAACGATGGGTGAACGATTCGTTAAGCACCCCCGTCCAGCGGGCCGGGGGTGGGGATTATTAAAGTCCAAAACCGGCCGCCTGGCCGAGAAAACTGGACCGCAGGGGCGGCACCAGGGCCAGTCCCAGCAGCCCCATCTGCCGCGAGGCGCGAATCAGCGGGTTGCCCGAGGCAAACAGCGGCGGGATACGGTCACTGAAGCCGATGGTCAGTTGCTGATCCCGCTGACGCTCCCGGCCATAGCTTTCCAACAAGTCTAGTGCACCCGTGGAATCCTGCGCCAAGCGCCGCTCTTGGCGCCCGGCCAGCGCCAGTGCCAGCGCCTCGCAATCCCGCAAGGTGAGGTTGAACCCCTGCCCCGCCACGGGGTGCAGGAAATGGGCGCAGTTGCCCACCAGCACCAGGTTTCGGCGCCACTGCTCCCGGGCCAGGCTCAGGCTCAACGGGTAGGAGGCCACATCGCCACTGCGCTGCAGGCGGCCGGCCCGCCAGCCAAAGGCCCGCTGCACACGGTCTGTGAAGGCGGCGCTGTCAAGCCGCAGCAGCGCGTCGGCATCGGCCGCGTCGCAGGTCCACACCAGCGCCGCGCGGTGCCGGCCCTCGCGGTCTGGCAGGGGCAGCAGGGCCATGGGGCCGGCATCGGTGAAGCGCTCATAGGCGATGTCGCCGTGGGCGCGCTGCAGCGCCAGCGTGGTCACCAGGGCGCGCTGCCGATACTCGACCCGATCAATTTCTATACCCAGTTTCCTGCACAGCGGCGAGTCGACGCCGTCGGCGGCCACCAGCAGGGAGGCCCGCAGGCTGCGCTCGGCATCAGCTCCCTGCCGCCAGCGCAGGCGCGCGCCGCTCTGGTCAAAAGTTGCGGTACGCACTTCGGCCGGCGCAATGACCTCAACGCCGGTCGCGGCGAGCGCATCGTAGAGTACCGGCCCCAGGGCCGCGTTCTCCACCACCGCACCGAACATTCCGCGAAACTGCGCACGGGACTCCCGCGCCGCGTCCAGTCGCGCACCCAGCCCGCAGCCGCGATCGCTGACGTGAATTTCGCGGATGGGCGCACAATAGGCTTCGAGCTGTGACCACAGCCCCAGCTGCGCAAACATCTGCAGGCTGCCGGCAGCCAGCGCGGTGGCGCGACTGTCGAAGCTGGGCAGCACCAGCGGCCCGCCACTGGCGGGCAGCGGCTTGCGCTCCAGCAGCACCACCTGGAGCTCCGGGCAGTGATGCGCCAGCAACAGCGCCAGGCTGGCACCGGCCATGCCGCCACCGATGATGGCGATGTCTACCGAGCGCTCATCATGACGCCCATCCCCGGCACCAGCACCCGGTCCACCCCCAGCCCCCGGCCCTGGCCCCGCGTTCGCGGCCCGAACTGAATTCACCACAGCGCCTCCTGAAACGCCCCTTGCCCCATGGCATGCTCGATATCGGCAATGGTCTTCGGTGCCGCTTCCGACAGCACCCGGGTGCCCTCGCGCAGCAGGGCCACATCGTCCTCGATACGGATGCCGATACCGCGAAACTGCTCCGGCACTTCCGCATCCATCGGAATATAAACGCCGGGCTCAATGGTCATCACCATACCCGGCTCCAGTTGCCGCCACTGTCCGTGCACCCGGTAATCCCCCACATCGTGCACGTCCATGCCGAGCCAGTGGCCGACCCGGTGCATATAAAATTGGCGATAGGCGCCGGTCTGCACCAATTCCAGCGGATCGCCCCGCAGCAATCCCAGCTCCACCAGTCCGCGGGTAATCACCTCGACGCTGGCCATATGGGGCTGGTCCCAGTGGTTGCCGCTGCGCACCTGCTCGATGGCCGCCAGTTGTGCCGCCAGCACCACCTCGTAAAGCGCGCGCTGGGCGCCCTGAAAGCGGCCATTGACGGGAAAAGTCCGGGTGATGTCGGCGGCGTAGCCGCGATATTCACAGCCGGCATCCACCAGCACCAGGTCACCGTTTTTGAGCGCCATGTGATTGCTGCAGTAATGCATCACCAGCGCGTTGCCGCCGCCTCCGACAATGCTCGGGTAGGCGGGCTCGCGGGCGCCGGCGTCGGCGAAGGCGTGCAGAATTTCGGCCTCCAGCTGATATTCAAAAATCCCCGGCCGGCAACGACTCATGGCGCGCCGGTGGGCCTGTGCGCTGATTTCCGCGGCGCGCGCCATCAGGCGAATTTCCGCGGCGCTCTTGAACAGGCGCAACTCGTGCAGCAGGTGATCCAGATCCACCATCTCCGGCGCGCCGCCGCCGTCGGGGGCCTGCTCGATGGCTCTGAGGTAGCCCTGCAGCCGGCGATCCAGTTGCGGGAAACGCCCCATGGTGAAGTAGATTCGCGCGCGCCCTTCCAGCAGGCCCGGCAGAATATCGTCGAGATCGTCGATGGGAAAAGCGTCGCAGAGGCCGCACTCCTCGGCGGCCCGCTCGGGACCGAGCCGCGGCCCATCCCAGAGCTCCTTGTCCGCGTTGCGTTCGCGACAGAAAAGAATTTCCTCCCCGGCGCTTCGCCCGGGGGCGAGCACCAGCAGCGCCTCCGGTTCACCGAATCCGGTCAGGTAGAGAAAGTCGCTGTCCTGGCGAAACGGAAAGAAGGTGTCCCGGGAGCGCAGCTGCTCGCCGGCGGCGGGTACGATGGCGAGGCTTCCCTCCGGAAGGCTTGCGATCAACTTCGCGCGCCGCCGCGCGTATTCCGCCTTGCCGATACTCATCAGTGAAGCGTTTTGCCGCCGCTGGTTTTGGCCGGCGGCGCGGTATCGGCGAAGATATTCATCACCGCGACACGGGCGAATTCTGCCACCTGTAGCAGCTGATTTTCCGCCTCCTCACCCTCATCGGCGGTATCGGCATCCACCTGACTGATCGCGCTGATATCCTCCAGCGCCTCCTTGCTGGAGGAAGGCAACTCGCCCTGATAGCCACCGACACCGAACCCGTGCAGAAATCCCTGGCACCACTGGCCAAGGGCGAGGGTGCGCTCGGTGATGCCACCGTCTTCGGGCAGCAGCAACTGGAAGTCGAAATTGCGGTCTTCAAGCTGCGCCAGACCACCCTCGGCCACGCGCTTAAATTCCGCAGACAAATCCGCAGGCACCGCATCCAGATCCAGCAGCTGGCCGAGTTCATCCTGCCAGCGCCGCGTATCGGGACGCGCGCCCGCCGCCAGCACACCGCAGGCGAAACCGTGCAGCTCGCTGGGACTGGAATCCCCACCGGAGGCGAGAATACCGTTAGCAAGCTTGTCGAAATCACTGAGAATACTTGTCATGGTCACGGCTCGACTGTTGTTCAACCCTTAAAACATTTCTTAAGCCCTGCTGAAGGGCTTGCGGTGCGAATCTCTAATCGCTGAAAGCGGTTTAATGCTCTTTCGCCTCTTGCGGTGGTCGTCGGCAACTTGCCAAACCCGAATTCTGCTCAGACTTTGCGCAAGCTGCGTTTTTCTGCCGCAATCAGAGCCCGCCCGAGCCCCGAAAACGACACCCGCCGCCAGTGAGTACGCCAATTTGTTCGCGGCCGCACCATGCGGGCAATTGACCCTCCCATAAGCCGGCAATATAGTAGCGGAATCCCTCACTGTCTGTCGTGTTGCATGCAGAAGCGGTTGCCCGATTTCGGCAACCCGGCGGCACCCGGTGCGGGGCCGGATGTGGACATCTCGAGGCGCAATCGTAAAACGCAGGATTTATGGACAAGTTACAAGCGTTGGAAACCACTGTGGACTCCCTGATCGCCCGCTGCGAACAGCTGTCCGAGGACAATCGCGCACTGCGCCAGCAGGAAGTGGACTGGCAGCGCGAACGCCAGCGCCTGATTAAAAATAACGAAGTCGCCCGTACCCGGGTGGAAGCCATGATCAATCGCCTCAAGGGGCTAGCGCAAGAATCCTGATGGGTGAGTCAGCCACAAAATCCGAAACCGTCACGGTTTCCATTCTCGACAAGGAATACCGTGTCGCCTGTGCCGACGATGAGCGCGCCGAGCTTGAGGCTTCCGCTCGCCTGCTGCACGAGCGCATGACCCGCATCCGCGCCAGCGGCTCCGTGATCGGCCTAGAACGGATCGCCGTCATGGCCGCACTCAACATCGCCCACGAGCTTATCCAGGCAAAAGCGGAACTCACCCGCATCCCCCTGGAACAGGAAATGCTCGACCGACTCCACGACAAGGTGCAGTCCGCCCTCTCCTCCATTGACACCGAAAACGACTGACTGCCCACCCATTTGACAAACAACAAATCCCCCCCCGGTCAGCAATCCGCGACCTTAGCCTTTTGCCAACATGAGCGTTATACTGCGTATAAGCCCTGAGGTGTTGGCCAGTTGACAATGTCCTGAGCCGATACTTTTACCCTGGAGGTTTCCAGCGGATGTTGGTGTGCAAGTCCGCCATGCAGCGGAAAGCCTTATGCATTCCGGGAGCCGCCACCTTGAACTTAACGGTTCAAGGCTACGTCATCAGCCGCACGCTCGGGGTGTCCAAATTCAGACCGGCTCTCTTTATTATTGGTTTTCCGCTTTTGCAAGCTGCCTTCTGAAACCTGCATCCTGAAAGAAGCCGAAGCCCTCTCAAAAATAGCTCGCCAGCGATTAGACTGACCCGCTGTTTAGGCCTCACCAATGGGCGGGCCGGCGTCACCGCTTGATGGGTTCATGACTCACAGTAGGGCGAGAGAAGCGGACTCGAGAGGCGGCTGGCTAGACGAACGAACGGATAGTCCATCCCTAGCCCGAGAGCAAGAGAGCAAGAGAGCAAGAAAAGCAGGTTACTGAGTGGCGGTGCGCTCTAGCGGCCCCCTAAAAAGAGCCCTCAAGAAGTCCCAAAGACAGCCTGAAAATAACCACGCACCCAGACCCTCCGCCGCCCGTGTCACAAGCAACCCCCTCAAACATAAGCCACACCGGTGATGACGCCGCGCAGCCAGAAAGCAAATTCCAGCTGCGCCGCCGCATGCGCGCGGCGCGGCGCGCACTCGACACCAACCAGCAGCGAGTTACCGGCCAGGCCATCGTCAATCGTCTGAGCCGCCATCCCGCATTGTGCGGAGCCAAACATATCGGCCTCTACTGGCCCATGGATGGTGAGGTGGATGTGCGCGGGCTGGTCCAGCGCCACCCCCACAAACGCTTTTATCTGCCGGTCCTGCCACATGCGCCGCACCCACAGCTGCGTTTTGTGCATTGGCGGGGGCAGGCACTCACCTACCGCAACCGCTTCCAGATTCCCGAACCCGTGCACGGCGTCAGTCACCCGCCGGCGCGGCTCGATCTGGTACTGATGCCGCTGGTGGCTTTCGACCCCAGCGGCGCGCGCCTCGGCATGGGTGCCGGTTTTTACGATCGCACCTTCTGGATACAACGCCTGCTGCCCGGGGCCGGTCCGCGCCTGCTGGGCATCGCCCACCAACTCCAGTGCGTCGAGTTCCTGCCCACGGACAGCTGGGATATCCCCTTGCATGGCGTCGTCACTGAACAGCACAGCTATCATTGCCGCTGAGCGGCGCACGAGTCACTGACACAAACCCCTGACACAAAAAAGCCGAACGCGATGGCGTTCGGCTTTTTTGTTGGCGTATTGCCTAGTGCTTTGCGGTGAAGGCGCCGCGCTCAGCGCGTAACGACGCCCTGCTGCAATGCCGCCGGCGGCTCAGCCTCTTCCGAGGAAAAAACCTCGCTGAGACCGGTGCTGCTCAGCAACACGCCCGCAACAAAGACAACCACAGCGATTGTCAGTGCATCGGGTTTCATGGGGACCATCCTGTAACTGTTGTGTTCTTATTATTTGAGCGTTCTACCCACACCGGGCCGCCACAAGCGACTGCATTACGCGGGATGGGTTCTCGACTTACGCTGAAATAGTAACCGATTACCGCTCAATTTTTGAGACATTTGTCTCGTTTTTAGTCACAATAATTCGACAAACAGCAGATCGTAGTCTAGCGGGGCAGCAACCCCCCAGACAGCCCGCCCTTTTTGTACTTCCCGCCTTTCGCTCCCGGCAAGCCGCTGCACCGCCTGACGGCCATGCAATCAGCCCTGCTGGTCATTGGTCAGTTTGTCATTCAACCGGCTAAATCAGTCAGCAGCCAGGAAAAAGCTGTAGGCGGGGTTGGCGGTTTCATCCCAGAACGGGTAATGCAACTGGTTCAGCAGGTGCCGCAGTTCCTCGCGCTCCGCCGGCGGCACCTCCATGCCCACCAGTACCCGCCCGTAGGCGGCGCCGTGGTTACGGTAGTGGAACAGGGTGATATTCCAGCGCCCCGCCAGCTGTTCGAGGAACTTCCGCAGCGCCCCGGGGCGCTCCGGGAACTCGAAGCGGTAGATCACCTCGTGCCGCAGCCCCGGCGCGCGACCGCCCACCAGGTGGCGGATATGCAGCTTGGCCATTTCGTTGTCGGTGAGGTCCGTGAGCGCATATCCCCCCGTTTTCAACCGCTCCAGCAACTGGTGTCGGTCCGCATCCGCGGCCACCTGCAGGCCCACAAAGATATGCGCCTCGCCGCCGTTGGCGTAACGGTAGTTGAATTCCGTGATCGCCCGGTCACCGAGGTCGCGACAGAACTGCAGGTAGCTGCCGGGGCGCTCGGGGATGGTCACCGCCAGCACCGCTTCGCGTTTCTCGCCGATTTCGGTGCGCTCACTGATATAGCGCAGGCGATCGAAATTGGTATTGGCACCACTGCAGATGGTGGCGAGGGCCTGGTTGCTGCCGCCGCGCTCCTGAATATATTTTTTGAGGCCCGCCAGCCCCACGGCGCCGGCGGGTTCGGCGATGGAGCGGGTATCCTCAAAGATATCCTTGATGGCCGCGCACACCTCGTCGGTGGAGACCGTGATCACGCCGTCGATGGTCTCGCGCAGCACGCGGAAGGTCTCCTCGCCAATCTGGGCCACGGCCACGCCGTCGGCGAAAAGCCCCACCTGCGGCAACCGCACCCGCTCGCCCGCCTCCAGCGCCACTTTCAGACAGGCGGCCTCCTCCGGCTCCACCGCGAAAACCTTCACTTCAGGGCGCACGTATTTGATGTAAGCGGCCATGCCGGCGGCAAGACCGCCGCCGCCCACGGGAATAAACACCGCATCCAGGTGCCCCGGATGCTGGCGCAGCAGCTCCATGCCCACTGTGCCCTGGCCGGCGATCACATCGGGATCGTCATAGGGGTGCACGAACACCAGCCCGCGCTCTTCCACCATCTGCTTGGCACGCGCCGCCGCCTCGTCAAAGGTATCGCCGTGCAGTACCACCTCCGCGCCGCGCATGCGCACGGCATTGACCTTGATCTGCGGCGTGGTGGTGGGCATGACGATCGTGGCGCGCACGCCCAGCTGTGCCGCGCCCAGCGCCAGCCCCTGGGCATGGTTGCCGGCGGAGGCGGCGATCACGCCCTTGGCGCGCTGCTCCGCCGGCAGCTGCAGAAGCTTGTTATAGGCGCCCCGCACCTTGAAGGAAAAGACCGGCTGCAGATCCTCGCGTTTCAGCAAAATGCGGTTGCCGAAGCGATGGGAAAGCTGGCGCATCGGCTCCAGAGGGGTCTCGGTGGCGACATCGTAAATGCGCGCGTCTAAAATGCGCTTGATATAGGACTTGGGCATGGCGAAATTCAGCAGCCGTCTCGGTGGGGTAAACATCGTAGCAGGCGCGGCCAGAGACAGCGCCCAGGTTGGCCAGTCTAATCCCCTGCCAGCAGGATTGCCACAGAAACAGGATTCCGGCGAGAATTTCTCGCCGGGAAAGCAGATTTTTCACGAAAATATTGCACAGGACCACCAACACCATGACCCAGGATGAACTGAAGCGCGCCACGGCCCGCGCCGCCATCGACTACATCGCCCCCAAGCTGGAGGCAGATGGCATCGTCGGCGTTGGCACCGGCTCAACCGCCAACTTCTTTATCGATATGCTGGCGGAGCTCAAAGGGCGCTTTGATGGCACGGTGGCCAGCTCGGAGGCATCCGCACAGCGCCTCAAGGCCCACGGGATTCCGGTATACGACCTCAACGCCGTGGACGGCATTCAGGTGTACGTAGATGGCGCCGACGAGGCCAACGCGGCCCTTGAGCTCGTCAAGGGTGGTGGCGCGGCATTGACGCGGGAAAAGATCGTCGCCGCCTGTTCGGACGAGTTTGTCTGCATCGCCGACGAGAGCAAGTGGGTGCCGGTACTGGGCGGCTTCCCGCTGCCGGTAGAGGTCATCCCCATGGCCCGCTCACTGGTCGCCCGCGAGATCGTCAAGCTGGGCGGCGATCCGGTCTATCGCCAGGGTGTGACCACAGACAACGGCAACATCATCCTCGATGTGCATAATCTGCTCATCCGCGAACCCAAGACCCTTGAAAGAGCCCTCAACAACATCACCGGTGTGGTGACCAATGGTATCTTCGCCCAGCGCCCGGCGGACATCCTGTTGCTGGGCACAGCCACAGGCGTCAAGACGTTCACCGCCTCCTGAGTCCCCGCGCAGGCGCCCCGAGTGAATCCGGCGCGATATGAACAGGCGGAATATGAATATAAGAAGCCCCCGATAATATTGAGATATGCAGCAAAATAATAACCACCCCCTGATGACCCGGCTGCTCCTGCTACTGCTGACCAGCGCCCTGGCCGGGTGCGCCACCGAGCCACCCAGCGACCCGGAGAATGTCTGCAGTATCTTTCAGGAGAAGAAAGGCTGGTATGCCGCCGCCAAGGACGCGGAGGAGAAGTGGGGATCGCCCGTGGCCACCACCATGGCCTTCCTGCACCAGGAATCCCGCTTTGTGCACGACGCGAAACCACCGCGCACCAGAATCCTGTGGATTTTCCCCGGCCCGCGCCCGTCCGATGCCTATGGCTACTCCCAGGCCCTGGGCACTACCTGGCGGGGCTATAAACGCGCCACCTTCAATTACGGCGCCGACCGCGACGATTTCGAGGATGCCATCGATTTTGTCGGCTGGTACAACAACACCAGCGCCCGGCAGTGCCGCATCAGGCCCGACGACCCCTACAATCTCTATCTGGCCTACCACGAGGGCCACGGCGGCTTTAACCGCCGCACCTTCAAAAACAAAACCTGGCTGAAACAGGTTGCGCAGAAAGTTTCCGCGCAATCGCAAAAATACCGCCAGCAACTGGACGGCTGTGAGAGCAGCCTGCGGCGGCGAAAAAAATTCCTCGGGATTTTCTGAGCAGCGGTCACTGAAACGCGGAACTGGCGCCCAATCACCCATTGGGCGCGGAAAAACTGTCTACCCTGACAGAATTAGCCCCCACTTTTCCCGGCTTGCCCGAGAAAAGTCCGGCGCCTGCAACCCCGCCACAGCGGGCACTTTCGCCACCCCTAACCGCACCTGGCCCCGCTTAACCGCTCCAGGCCCCGCTTAACCGCTCCAGGAGAGACACCGATGAAAACCGCCCCCGTTCTTGCCGCGCTTCTGGCGCTGCTGTTAGTCACTCCCCTGACACAGGCACAGGGCTCCGCGCAGCCAGCAGTGCAGGCGATCGCCAGCTACAGCAAGGCCCAGCTGGAACAGTTTGCCAACGCCTACCGCTCCATCGTCATCCTGAGCCGCGAGTACGCCCCCAAACTGAAGGCCGCCGCAGATATTCAGGAAGCCGAGGCCATCAACCAGGAAGCACAGGGAAAAATGGTATCCGCCATCCAGAGTGCCGGATTATCCAGAGAGGAGTATCAGCAGATCGCCACCAGCCTGCAGTCAGACCCCGCCCTCGTGGAGCGGATAAACGAGATACTGCAGCAGAAGTCCGCGCAGGACTGATTTTCCGTTATCGCCGCCACGGCGGCCGGCGGGTGCACCTCAGGGTGGGCCCGCCACCCCCCCGCTCTCGCAGCACCTTATTTGCACAGCCCTCTTCCGACAGCTTTTTGCGGCCAACAGCAGCCGATGGCTACCACGCGGTCGTCACGACTCCAGTGTGACATCCAATACCTGGCAGATCTCGGTCAGGTGCTCCCGCACCCACTCCCCGTTAAAAGAGCCCCAGTCGCGCAGTGCATAGTAACCATCGTTGTTGCGCACCCCCTCCTGAATGAATTCCACCTGGGTGCCGTGCCCCGGCAGACCCTTGGCGATCACATCCTGCACCGTGCGCCGCGGCCAGCCGGTTGCCTCTTCCAGCGCGGGATTATTGGGTTTTGGCAGTGTCTCGATCAGGTGGGTGATCAGCATTCGCCGGCAGATTGTCGGGTTAAGCTGGTCGGTCAGTTCTCGGTTCATTGAAATCTCTCGGAAATCTTTTAGGGGCTCTCGGTATTGGGTATTGGAATTCACCGCTGGATCTTTTTTACCACAGCGCTGGGCGTTGCTCATCCCATCACCTCAGCCTGTTCTCTCTGTTATCTGTGGCCTCACCCGTCAGTGCTTGCCACTGCACTGAACGCAAACCTGACTTTCCGGCGCGCTTTGCGCATAATCCGTCAACTATCGGCTCAAGAGCCGCTAAACCATATCAGAGGGCAACGTCGTGGACTCCGAGAACACAACCGTCCCAGTGAGAGAACCAGGCATACTCGCCGCCGCCATCCGCGCCCAGCTGGCGGGTGCCGACGCCGCCGGCGTGGACTGTGACCGACTGCTGCAAAGCGCCGGAATAGACCCCGCGGCCCTCGACAGGCCCGATAATCGCATCGGCCGCGAACAGGTTGCGCGCCTGTTGCGCCTGGAGTGGGACCTGCTCTCCGACGAGTCCGGTGGTTTCCTCGCCAGGCCCTGGCTGCCCGGCACCTTTGCCATGATGGGACACGCCTGTGTCAGCTGCCCGAACCTGCGTCGCGCCCTGCTGCGCGCCAGCCGTTTTATCGCCATGGTCAGCGACGACCTGCGCATCAAGCTGATCGAGGATGGCGAGGAAGCACGGCTGCTTATTTATCACGGCAACCACAAAAACCTGCCCAATCAGGTTTTCGTCGAATCGCTGGCGCTTATCTGGCTGCGTTTCTTCAGCTGGCTGATCGACCGCACCATCCTGCTGGAACGCGTGCACCTGGCATTTCCGCCTCCGGATTACAACGAAGATTACAGCGATATGTTCCCGTGCCGGCACTACTTCAACCAGCCGGAGACCTGCCTGGTGTTCAGCACCCGCTACCTGCAGATGCCGCTGGTGCGCGACGGGCAACAGCTGAGTGAATTCCTCGGCCGCGCACCGGAGTGCCTGCTGGCCCAGTACAAATCCGACAAAAGTTTCACCGGCCGCATCCGCCGCATGCTGCAAGGGCAGCACGGTATCGAAAACCTTTCCCTCGACGATGTCGCCGAGCGACTGTTCACCTCACCGCAAACCCTGCGCCGCCGCTTGAAGGAAGAGGGCAACAGCTGGCAGGACATCAAGGACTCCGTGCGCCGCGATATGGCGGTCTACCAGCTGAAAAAACAGGAAACCGCGGTGGCAGAAATTGCCGAGCGGCTGGGCTTTTCCGAACCCAGCGCATTTAACCGCGCCTTTAAAAAGTGGACCGGGCTCGCGCCCGGGGCCTACCGGGAAAAATACCGCGGCTGATTACAGCCGGCCCCGGCAGTTCGATAGCAGCACTGACGGTCACAATAAAAACCCCCGCGATCGCGGGGGTTTTGCGTATTGGGTGGCGATTGCTGCCGGGTGATTTACTGCGCCCTCGCCTGGTGGCCATTGGCTTTCCGCTGCTGGCTCCCCATCCGCAAGGTTGCCGCTGGTGGACCTGCCTCTGGCCAGCTTTGCGCGGCTGCGCTCTGCGGATTTCTATTCAAAGGTCACCACCCGCACCGTGATTCTGCGATTGCGCTGCTTGCCCTCTTCGCTGCTGTTGTCGGCGATGGGTTTCGTTGAGCCCATGCCGGTGGCAGTAATACGCGCGGCGTCGATGCCCCGGTCAATCAATATCTGCCGCACCGCCTCCGCGCGCTGCTGGGAGAGCGCCTGATTGCGCACCTCATCGCCCTCGCTGGAAGTGTGCCCCTCGATGGCGATGGTCATGCCATCGTTTTCCTGCAGGATAGCCACCAGCTCGTCGACATCGGGCACCGATTCGCTGCCGGGAATGGCACTGCTCTGGGCAAACTCGATGGTGAGGGGAAATTCCCGCTCGGGGTCGCGGGCATCGCTTTGCAGGTAATCGCGGAAACTGCCGGCGAACCCTTCGCTGACAACGGCCTCTGCGTCGCCGGCCGTCATCGCCTGCTGCTCCTCAAGGATCGCCTGTTCACCGAGGACCACCTCCTCCTCGACCACATCCTCATCGATCACCTCAAACTTGGCGCACATATTCAGCGCATAGAGCACAATCAGAACGATGATGACGAGCCAGAACCATTTGGCGAAGGCGGCTCGCACCCTCTCGGCCTGCCGCACTTCTTTGGGTCTCGGCTCCAGTGGCTGACTGTGGCCGTGCGTTTCAAGGCTGGCGCTGAGACTGCTGAAATCGATTACCCCGATCTCCTTGAGCAGGCCATCGGGGAGCTTGTCCTTGATAAACTCTTTCTGCGCAAAAAGGTAAGAGGCGAGGTCGCTGACATCCATATTGTGGTTTTTCACCACTTTACCGAGCTGGGACATAAACAGCGGCGCCAGTATTTTCAGCAGGCGGCTGCCGGTCTTGTCATCCACATTGAGCGCACTGGCGAGCAGATTCATGGCGTGGCTGGACTTGCCACCAAAAACCCCCTCGACAATTCCGCCACCCATCCTCTGCAGCTCGCCCACCATGGCCGGGTCCTCGACCACATCGGCGACCGAGGAGAAATCCAGGTGCTCATTGTCGGTGGCGTGAATGAAAACAGAGGCCATACCCGACTTGCTGGTGCCCTTGTTCAGCACCCCGGCGAGCAGGGTCGCGCCACCGATCCTGAAGGCTTCCTGCTGTTTATCCTCCGGTAAACCCACGGCACTTCCCAGTGCGCTCAGCCCTTGCGAACCCAACTGGTTCAGGGTCATTTCCAGAAAATTGTCAGCCATTATGCAACCTCGTCGCTGAAAACCTCTTAACGCATCCCATCAGTGTAAGGCAGGGTCTCAGCCCCCTTAGTCCTTATCTGAATAACCAGCCTGCAATCTGTTGCACAAAGTGCAGGAAAGAAGCGCAGGAAAACCCCTTTTGCCTTCAAGAAGATTAGCACGCCAGAAAAGACCGCGAAGCTGAGCGGTCACCGGTGCTGTCGCCTTTGATCATTGCGACGATCGCGCGCGCGGCTATGTTAGGCGCACAGACAGAATAAAGAGGCTGCAACCATGACCCGAGAGGCGTTTATTTACGATGCGATTCGCACGCCCCGCGGCAAAGGCAAGCCCGGTGGTGCACTCAATGAAGTGAAGCCGGTGACTCTGCTCTCCAATCTGCTGCGCGAATTACACAACAGAAACCAGTTTGACACCGCCGCTGTCGACGACGTGGTGATGGGATGTGTCACCCCGGTCGGCGATCAGGGTGCGGATATCGCCAAGACCGCGACCTTGGCCGCCGGCTGGGACTGGAACAACGGTGGTGTGACCCTGAACCGTTTCTGCGCTTCCGGCGCCGAAGCGGTCAACCTGGCTGCCGCCAAAGTGCGCTCCGGCTGGGAAGAACTGATCGTGGCCGGCGGCGTGGAATCCATGTCGCGCGTGCCCATGGGCAGCGATGGCGGCGCCTGGGCGGCGGACCCGCGCACGGCGCTGGATACCGGTTTCACCCCGCAGGGCATCGGCGCCGACCTGATCGCCACCCTTGAGGGTTTCAGCCGCGAGGACGTGGACGCCTTTGCCCTCGCCTCGCAGCAAAAAGCCAGTGCCGCCTGGTCCCGCAACGCCTTCGAGCGCTCGATCATCCCCGTGCGCGACCAGAATGGCTTGCTGATTCTCGACCGCGACGAGCTGGTGCGCCCGGATGCATCCATGCAGGGCCTCGGCAAGCTCAACCCCGCCTTCGCCGGTATCGGTGAATTCGGCTTTGATGCGGTCGCCCGTCAGCGCTACCCGCAGGTGGAGCGCATCGAACATGTGCACACCGCCGGCAACTCCTCCGGCATCGTCGATGGCGCAGCCGCCCTGCTGATCGGCAGTGAGGCCGCCGGTCACACCCTCGGTCTTAAGCCCCGCGCCCGCGTGGTCTCCGCCGCGGTTGTCGGCACCGACCCCACCATCATGCTCACCGGGCCGGCGCCCGCCAGTCTCAAGGCGCTGCAACTGGCCGGGCTGAAAGCCGAAGACATCGACCTGTATGAAGTCAACGAGGCCTTTTCCGCGGTGGTGATGCGCTTCCAGCGCGAGCTGGACGTGGACCCGGAGCGGATCAACGTCAACGGCGGCGCCATCGCCATGGGACACCCCCTCGGCGCCACCGGTGCCATGCTGCTCGGCACTTTAGTAGACGAGCTGGAACAGCGCCAGGGCCGCTACGGGCTGGCAACCCTGTGTGTCGGCGGCGGTATGGGCGTGGCCACGATCATTGAACGGATATAGGCGGGGGAACACAGCATGAAAGCCATTCGCATCGAAAAAGACAGCGACAATATCGTCCACCTGGTCCTCGACAACCCGAACGCCTCCGCCAATATCATGGATGCGGATTTCACCGAATCCCTGCGCCAGGCGGTGCGGCAACTGCAGGGCGAAGACTTCCGCGGCATCATTCTGCGCTCGGCCAAATCCACCTTTTTTGCCGGTGGCGACCTCAACCGCCTGTATGCCGCCAGACGCGAAGACGCCGAGGCGTTTTTCAGCGAGTGTCAGGCGCTTAAGGCGGACCTGCGCTGGCTGGAAACACAGGGCAAGCCGGTGGTGGCCGCCATCAATGGGGCTGCCCTCGGCGGCGGCTGGGAACTGGCGCTCGCCTGCCACCACCGCATCGCCCTCGATGACCGCAGATTAAAAATCGGCCTGCCGGAAGTCACCCTGGGTCTACTGCCCGGCGGCGGCGGCTGCGTGCGCATGCCGCGCCTGCTGGGCCTGCAAAACTCTCTGCCGTACCTGCTCGAGGGCAAACAGGTGAGCCCGCAGCAGGCTCTGGCCGCCGGCCTGATTCAGCAGCTGGCCGCAGACCCGCAGGAACTGCTCGACCACGCCCGCGATTTCGTCCTCGCCAACAGCGACACCCCGCTGCTGCAACCCTGGGACCAGCCCGGCTACCGCATGCCCGGCGGCGACCCGCGCAACCCCAAAAACGCCCAGCTGCTGGCGGCAGCGCCCGCGATGCTGATCCAGAAAACCAAAGGCTGCTACCCCGCGCCGGAGGCGATTCTGAGCGTGGCCGTGGAAGGCGCGCAGGTGGATTTTGACACCGCCACCCGCATCGAATCCCGCTATTTTGTCGAGCTGGCCTGCGGCCAGGTGGCGAAAAACATGATCGGCACCTTCTGGTTTGGCCTCAACGCCATCAAGGCCGGTGACTCGCTGCCGGAATCCGTGCGGCAAATGAACACCGCGCCGGTGAAAAAAATCGGCGTTCTCGGCGCCGGCATGATGGGTGCCGGCATCGCCTACGCCTGCGCCAGCAAAGGGGTGGAAGTGGTACTCAAGGATGTCTCCTTGGAGGGCGCGGAGAAAGGCAAATCCTACGCGCAAAAATCCCTGCAAAAACGCCTTGAGCGCGGCCGCATGGACCAGTCCCGCATGGAGGCCATTCTCAATCGCATTCACCCCACCGATCAGGTCGGCGACCTCGACGGTTGCGAACTGGTGATCGAGGCGGTTTTTGAAGATCGCAAGCTCAAGGCCAGCGTTACCCGGGAAACCGAAGCGGTATTGGCCGAGAGCGCGATTTTCGCTTCCAATACTTCCACCCTGCCCATCACCGGACTGGCGGAGGCCTCCGGCAGACCGGCTAATTTTATCGGCCTGCACTTTTTCTCGCCGGCGGAAAAAATGCCGCTGGTGGAAATTATCTGCGGCCAAGAGACCAGTGAGGAAACCCTCGGCCGCGCCTACGCATTCGTGCTGCAGATCGGCAAGACACCCATCATCGTCAACGATAGCCGCGGCTTCTTTACTTCGCGGGTATTCGGCTGCTTTACCAACGAGGGCATCGCCATGCTTGGCGAGGGCGTAAACCCGGCCACCATCGAAAGCGCCGCCGCCCAGGCCGGCTTCCCTGTGGGGCCGCTGGCGGTCAGCGACGAAGTCTCCATGACATTGATGAGCAAAATCCGCCAGCAGACCATTGCCGACTTGCAGGAGGAAGGCAAAAGCGTGCCCTCCCACCCGGCCGACAAGGTGATCGACCATATGCTGGAACTGGGCCGCGCCGGCAAGGCTTCCGGCGGTGGCTTTTACAGCTATCCGGAGAGCGCCTCCAAGCACCTGTGGCCGGGCCTCGCAAAAGAATTCCCGCAAGGCGAGCAACCGCCATTTGCCGACGTGCGCGAGCGACTGCTGTTTGCCATGGCGGTGGAAACACTCCGCTGCTATGAGGAAAACGTGCTGCGCAGCGTGCGCGAAGCCAATATCGGCTCGATTTTCGGCATCGGCTTCCCGCCCTGGAGCGGCGGCGCGCTGCAGTACGTCAACCAGTATGGGCCGGTGGAGTTCGCCGCGCGTGCGCGCGAGCTGGCAGCCCTTTACGGCGACCGCTTCGAGCCGCCGGCACTGCTGCGCCAGCTGGAGGAATCCGCCCAGCAACTCACCGACGAATAAATTCGAACCCCGAGGGGCCGTGCCCCGCAATATGGAGAATAGCGATGATCCCAAGGACCGTATTTAACGAAGACCACGAGCAATTCCGCGATACCGTGCGCAAGTTTCTGGAAAACGAAGTTGCGCCCCACCACGCGCGCTGGGAAAAAGAGGGGCAGGTGGATCGCGCCTTGTGGAACAAGGCCGGCGAAATGGGTTTCCTGTGTCCGCAGGTGCCGGAAGCCTTTGGTGGCCTCGGCCTGGATTACGGCTACAACGCCATCGTCGATGAGGAGATCGGCCGCGCCAGCTTTACCGGTATCGGCTGGGGGCTGCACTCGGACATCGCCGTGCCCTATATCGTCAATTACGGCACCGACCAGCAAAAGGAAAAATACCTGAGCCGCTGCGTCACCGGTGAGGTGGTCACCGCCATCGCCATGACCGAACCGGGCACCGGTTCCGACCTGCAGAATGTGCGTACCACCGCCCTTCGAGACGGGGATCACTATGTGCTGAACGGTTCGAAAACCTTCATCACCAACGGGCAGCACGCCGACCTGGTCATCGTCGTGGCCAAGACCGACCCCAGCGCCGGCGCCGCCGGTGTCAGCCTGCTGCTGGTGGAAGCGGACAGCCCCGGGTTCAAAAAAGGCACCAACCTGGAAAAAGTGGGCATGAAAGCCCAGGATACCTCCGAACTGTTCTTCGACGATGTGCGCGTGCCGGTGGAAAACCTGCTCGGTGCCGAGGGCCACGGCTTTATCTACCTGATGCAGGAGCTGCCGCAGGAGCGTCTCGGTGTCGCCGTCAGCGCCATCGCCAACGCCGAAGCGGCCCTCGGCTGGACCGTGGATTACGTCAAGGAGCGCAATGCCTTCGGCCGCCCCGTTGCGCGCTTCCAGAACACCCAGTTCAAACTGGCGGAACTGGCCAGTGAGCTGACCGCCATGCGCGTGTTCGTGGATCGCTGCCTGGAGCTGCACTACGAAAAGAAACTGGATATCGACACCGCCGCCAAGGCGAAACTGCTGACCACCGACTTCCAGTGCAAACTGCTGGACGAGTGTGTGCAGCTGCACGGTGGCTACGGCTATATGTGGGAATACCCCATCGCCCGCGCCTGGGCCGATGCCCGCGTACAGCGCATCTATGCCGGCACCAACGAAATCATGAAGCTGATCGTCGCGCGGGAACTGCTCAAGGACGGCTGAGGCCGTCCCCTAATCGTAACGGAGCCACACCATGCCTCCACATTCAGGCCCGCTCGCGGGCCTCAGGATTCTCGACTTTTCCACCCTGCTGCCCGGCCCCTACGCCACCATGCTGATGGCGGACATGGGGGCCGATGTGCTGCGCATCGAATCCCCGCAGCGCCCGGATATGCTCCGCGCCCTGCCGCCCTATGTCGGCGCCGGCGGCGAGCAGGTATCCGCCGCCCACGCCACCATCAATCGCAACAAACGTTCCCTGGCGCTGAATCTGAAAGACCCCCGCGCCGGGGATATCGTGCGGCGGCTGCTGGCGGAGTACGACGTTATCGTCGAGCAGTTCCGCCCCGGCGTCATGGACAAACTCGGGCTGGGTTACACGACCCTGCAAAAAACCCGTGAAGACCTGATCTACTGCTCCATTACCGGTTACGGTCAAAGCGGCCCGCTGAAGCAGCGCGCCGGGCATGACATCAATTATCTGGCCCTGTCCGGGCTCGCCAGCTATTCCGGCCGCGCAGACAGCGGCCCAAGTCTCTCCGGCACTCAGGTGGCGGATATCGCCGGCGGCTCCCACCACGCCGTCATGGCCATCCTCGCCGCCGTTTACCAGCGCCAGGCAAGCGGGCGCGGCAGCCATATCGATATCAGCATGACCGACTGCGCCTTCGCCCTGAACGCCATCAGCGGCGCCAATACCCTGGCCGGCGGCACCCCGCCCGCGCTGGGGCAGGAACTGCTGAACGGCGGCAGCTACTATGATTACTATCAGACTGCCGATGGCCGTTACCTGTCTGTGGGTAGCCTGGAACCCCAGTTTGCCCTGCGGTTTTTCGAGGGCATCGGCAAACCACAGTGGGCCGAGCGTCTGATGGCCGATGAACCGGCGGGCATCCTCAAAGCGGATATCGCCGCGGTTATTGCCAGTCGCACTCTGCAACAGTGGGTGCGGATATTCGCCGAAGTGGATGCCTGTGTGGAGCCGGTACTGGACTTTCAGGAGGCGGCCGACAGCGCCCTCACCCGGGAGCGGGCTATGGTGTGCCAGGTCGCACTGGGCAATGGCGAATCCGTTGCACAGGTCAATACGCCTTTCTGCTTCGACGGGCAAAAGCCCGCTCGCCATGCACCCGGAGCGACACTGGGCCAGCATTCCCGCGAAGTACTGCTGGAACTGGGGCTGGAAGACAGTGAAATCGATTCACTATTGGGCGATGAAGTGATTGCCTGATCGCCGGCGGGTTTGCCCCTTTATAAACCCCAGCATAAACCCCAGCGCCGATACTGGGCTGATACAGCGCTGATACAGGGACAGCCACTACGCCATGGCTCACCGCAAAGCGCAGCTGCCGGAAAAAATCTGTCCCGCCTGCGGACGGCCCTTCCTCTGGCGCAAAAAATGGGCGCTCAACTGGAATACGGTCACCTACTGCAGCGAACGCTGCCGCAGGCAGCGTGGCGTAGCCACAAACCAAGCTACATCCAAAACTACAACCAAGGCAACAACCAAAGCCACAACCGAAACCAAACCCAGAACCGAAACCGGGGCTGCACCGGCACGGATACCTGACAATGGCAAAGCATGAATCTGGTCTGGTACCGCAATAACCTGCGCACTGCCGACAACCATCCCCTGGTGCAGGCCTGCCGTGGCCAATCGCCCGTGATCGCCCTCTACTGCTTCGACCCCCGCCACTTTGAGAAAGACCGCTTCGGTTTTAAGCGCACAGAAAAATTTCGCGCACGTTTTCTAATTGAAACGGTGACCAGCCTGCGTCAGCAGCTGGCGAAACTGAATATCCCACTGCTTATCTACCGGGCAAAACCGGAAACCCTACTGCCGCGAATCGCGCAGCAGCTGCGTGTGCGAAACATTTTTCTGCAGCGGGAGTGGACCCGCGATGAAATGCAGGTGCTGGAATCTGTGCGCCGGGCCGATGGCATGGATAGGGTACAGTTCCAGCAATCCCCGGATCAGTTTCTCCTGCACCCGGATGACCTGCGCCTTGCCGCACCCGACAATCCGCCCCCGATTTTTACCCGGTTTCGCCAACTGGTGGAGAAGCAGCCAGAGAGAACACTGCCGGTTCGCAAGCCTCTTCCCACCCCGCCGCCACGCGCGCTGCAAAACCTCGACGCCGCCCGCGGGGCACCGCTGCAGGACCGTATCCCCAGCCTGGAAGATCTCGGGCTTAACAGTTTCAGCACAGACCGCCGCAGCGCCTTCCCCTTCAAGGGTGGAGAACTGGAAGCCCGCCAGCGTATTGATCACTACTTCTGGCAGACGGAGAACCTCAAGCGCTACAAGCACACCCGCAACGGGCTGGTGGGCACCGACTACAGCGCCAAACTCTCTCCCTGGCTCGCCAACGGCAGCCTGTCCCCGCGACAGGTGTACTGGCAGGTCAAGGCGTTCGAACAGCAGGTGACGGCCAATGAGGACACCTACTGGCTGGTGTTTGAACTACTGTGGCGCGACTTTTTCAAATACATCTCGCTGAAGCATGGCGAGCGTATTTTTCAACTCGGGGGGATTCTGCAAAAAGACTATGAGTGGCACCGCGCCCCGGGTGAGCTAGAGCGCTGGATCAATGGCGAAACACCCAGCGATTTCATCAACGCCAATATGCGTGAAATCGCCGCCAGCGGCTGGATGAGCAATCGCGGCCGCCAGAATGTCGCCAGCTATTTTGCCCGCGAACAGAAGCAGGACTGGCGCATCGGTGCCGCCTACTTCGAGAGCCTGCTGCTGGACTGCGATGTACACAGCAACTACGGCAACTGGATGTACATCAGTGGGATCGGCAGCGATCCGCGCAAACGCCATTTCAATATCGACAGTCAGGCGCAGCGCTACGATCCCGATGGCGCTTATCGCAATCTGTGGCTGAAAGAGCCCAACCGCTAGTGAATGGGAAATCTGATTGAAAACCCTGCGACTGATCCTGGGCGACCAGCTCAATCACAAACACAGCTGGTACAGTAACGACGATGCAGACACCCTGTATTTCATCGCCGAAATGCGCCAGGAAACCGATTACACCAGGCACCATATCCAGAAAGTGGTGGCTTTCTTCGAGGCCATGGAGGCCTTCGCCAGCTGGCTGCGGGATCGCGGCAAGCAAGTAGTGCACTACAAGCTCGACGACAAGCACAATACCCACAAGCTGGGCAGCAATATCGCCGCGCTGGTGCAAGCCCACGGGATCGAGAAGTTTGAATACCAGTTGCCGGATGAATACCGCCTGGACCGGCAACTCAGGCAGCTTGCCGAAGATCTCAGCATCGACAGCGAAGCCTTCGACACCGAGCACTTCATCACCCGGCGCGACGAACTGGCCGAGTTTTTTGCCGGCAAACAATCCCTCCTGATGGAAAGTTTCTACCGGCATATGCGCAGGAAGCACCACGTGCTGATGGCGGAAAACGGCAAACCATTGGGAGGGCAGTGGAACTACGACCAGAGCAACCGCAGGAAGTGGACAGGCCAGCCGGAGATCCCGCGCGAGAAGCGCTTCCGCAAGGATGTGCGCAACACCGTTAGGCGCATCGAGGCGGCCGGCGTGCAGGCCCTGGGCAGTATCGACCCAGAGCATTTTAGCTGGCCCACCACCCGGGCGGACAGTCTCAAGGTGCTGCGCCACTTCTGCCAGCACCTTTTGCTCCACTTCGGCGACTATCAGGATGCCATGGACCCGCATGAATCCTACCTGTTCCACAGCCGCCTCAGCTTCGCACTGAACAGCAAGCTGTTACACCCCCTGGAAGTCATTCAGGCGGTCATCGACCACTGGCAACAGCACCAAAGCGCTGTTTCACTCAACGAGGTGGAGGGCTTCGTGCGGCAGGTACTGGGCTGGAGGGAATATATGCGCGGTATCTACTGGAAAACGATGCCGGGCTACGCCCGCTGCAACCGCCTTGACAACCAGCGCCCCCTGCCGGATTTCTACTGGAGCGCCGATACACAGATGAATTGCCTGCACCACGCCATCCGCAACAGCCTTGAGCACGCCTACGCCCACCATATCCAGCGCCTGATGATCACCGGCAATTTCGCCCTGCTGCTGGGGGTTCACCCGGACCAGGTGGATGCCTGGTATCTGGGCATCTATATCGATGCCATCGAGTGGGTGGAAATCACCAATACCCGCGGCATGAGCCAATTCGCCGACGGCGGCCTGGTGGCGACCAAACCCTATATCAGCAGCGGCAATTACATTCATCGCATGAGCAACTACTGTGAAGGCTGCCGATACCAGGTCAAAGAGAAAACCAGTGACGACGCCTGCCCGTTCAACAGTCTGTACTGGCACTTTCTGGCCGAAAAGCGCCAGCACTTCGAGGGCAACCCGCGCATGGCGATGATGCTGGCCACACTGGACAAAATGAACCGCGAGGAGCTGGAGGCACTGCGCAGGCGAGCCCGCAAGATCATCCACAACCCCGACCGCTATTGAGCAGCAACACCGCGGTGTTTGCATTTGACGGGCTTGCGCTCTCTCGTCCTCTCGCCCCACCTTCCACCTTCCACCTTCCACCTTCCACCTTCCACCTTCCACCTTCCACCCTCCACACCCCACAACACACACTCAAACTATTCTCTTAACCAATGCGGTGAGCGAGTCAAAAGCAGCGAACGGGACCATTACGATACACGGGGCCGGTCAGTTATAATCGCAGACTAACCATGGACGCTGGCCGCGCGCTTCGCCCTTCAATAGCGCAATCTTTTATTCATATCAGCCACATCACAGCCATCGCTCAGCCATCCAACCTAATCCGCTCAGATAAACCGTACACCGAGTTACCGCACATGTCGCAATCCCATCCCAACGACCCACTACACGGCATCAAGCTTGCCACTATTTTGGAAGAGCTGGAGCAGCACTACGGCTGGGATGGACTGGCCAGCAGGATCGACATCAACTGCTTTAAAAACGATCCCTCCTTCAAATCCAGCCTGAAATTTCTCCGCAGAACGCCCTGGGCACGCGATAAGGTAGAGGCGCTTTATTTAAGCACCTTTATTAGTAATCGTAGAGATGTACCACAACGGGAAAAAAACACAGGAAATCCCTGGCGCAAGAAGACCTGACTCAAGATTTCTCACTCACGGCACCACGCATCTTCCAGCCTCATATCCCGGATGGGGCAGCAATGCGATAATGCGCCATAAAACTGAGCGACGGGATTGGATCACCAAGACCGATATCTGATAACTGCCATTCCAATACGCATAGGGTTACACCCGTTCAGAGTGAACGATTCAATGCTAGCCTATTGTCCAGCCCCTCTTATTAGCCAACTTAAAAGTCCAACTCAAAATGTCACTATTATTCGAAGAAATTGATAGCCAAGCCTCTCCTCTGGGCGAAATCTGCCTGCGCAGACGCCGCATCCCTGCGCTTGGCGAGCGGGACATCTATGAGGTGAAGCTGGGTGATGAGTTCCTGATGTCGAGCATGTTCGTGGAGGCCGAAGAGGCACTGGCGACGCTCGGCCTTGCGACGGTAGAGGGCGAGGATCTACGGGTGGTGGTGGGAGGCCTGGGGCTGGGTTATACCGCTGTGGCGGCTCTGCGCGACGCGCGCATTGCCGAGCTGCTGGTGGTCGATGCGCTGGAGACCGTCATTGGCTGGCACCGGGATGAGCTGGTGCCGCTGGGAAAAATCCTCAACGCCGACCCGCGCAACCGCTATGTGCACGGCAGCTTCTTCAATCTGGCCACCCAGCCGAATAGCGGATTCGACCCGGATAGCGCCGAAAAAAAGTTCGATGCCATCCTGCTGGATATCGACCACTCTCCCAGCGAATACCTCCATGCCGCCAACGCCGGTTTTTATTCCAGCGAGAAGCTGTCTTTAATGGCGGCGCAGCTCAAACCCGCGGGCGTTTTCGCCATGTGGTCACAAAACCTGCCGGAAGAAAGCTTCGAGGCATTACTGGGCACGGTGTTTGCCGAAGTGAACTCTCATGTGATTTCTTTCTACAACCCCTTCCTCGGCGGCGAGTCCACCAATTCGGTCTATGTCTGCGTAAAAGGCGCTCCCTGACGCTCTTCGACTGCGCCGGCCTCCCGTTAAACAGCCGCCTCCTGAAACTGCAGTTCCGCGAGGCGCTTGTACAGCGGCGATGATTCGACCAGTTGCGCATGGCTGCCCTGGGCCACCAGCCGCCCCTGCTCCAATACCGCAATGCTGTCTGCGTGCAGAATTGTCGCCAGCCGGTGGGCGATGATGATGGTGGTGCGGCCTTTCATCAGGGCCTGCAGGGCCTGCTGTACGTGGTATTCGCTCTCGGCATCCAGCGCACTGGTGGCTTCGTCCAACAGCAGGATTTTTGGGTCTTTCAGGATTGCGCGGGCAATGGCCAGGCGCTGCTTCTGGCCGCCAGAAAGGCGCGTGCCCTGTTCGCCCAGATGGCTGTCGTAGCCCTGTGGCAGCTGCTGAATAAAGTCATGGGCGTGGGCCGCCTTTGCCGCGGCGATGACTTCCTCGTCGCTGGCATCTGGCCTGCCGTAACGGATGTTGTACCAGACATCGGCGGTAAACAGGGCCGGCTGCTGCGGCACCACCGCCAATTGCCGGCGCAGGGTTGCGGTGTCCATCTCGCGAATATCCACACCATCGAGGGTGATACTGCCCCCCTGCGGGTCGTAGAAACGCTGCAGCAATTCCAGCAGCGTGGACTTGCCGGCGCCGGACGGCCCAACCAAGGCGAGGCTCTTGCCCGCTTCCACCACCAGACTGAGATTGCGGATCGCCGCCTGCTCCGGCCGCGACGGATAGCTGAATTCCAGCGCCTGAAAAGCCACCTCGCCACTGCCCGCAGCAGGCGCTTGCCCGGGTTGCGGAGCACCCCCACTCGCGGGAATATCCGCTTGCACATTCAGCAAGTCCACCAGCCGCTCGGTGGCGCCGGTGGCGCGCTGCAGTTCACTGTAAACCTCAGAAACCGTCGCCACCGCGGAGCCCATCAGCATGGCGTAGAACACGAAGGCGGCCAGGTCACCGGCACTCATGCGCCCGGCAATCATATCGTTGCCACCCACCCACAGCAGGCCGCTGACGGCGCCAAACATCAGCAATATGACACAGGCGATCAACAGGGAGCGCTGGCGAATGCGTCGCCTGGCCACCTCGAATGCGGTTTCCACTTCCCGGGCGAATGCCCGCTTTTCATGCTCCTCGCGGGTATAGCTCTGCACCGTCTTGATATGCTGAATGATCTCGCCGGCGTAGCTGCCCACATCGGCAATCGAATCCTGGCTGGCCCGAGCCAGTTTGCGCACGCGACGGCCGTAGAGCACGATGGGCAACAGCACCAGCGGCACGCCTACCAGCACCATCAGGCTCAGCTTGAGATTGGTGAACAGCAGCAGCGCCAGCGCGCCGATAAACATCAGCCCGCTGCGCAGCGCCATCGAGAAAGAGGTGCCGATAATATGCTGCAGCAAAGTGGTGTCGGTGGTGAGCCGCGACATGATCTCGCCGCTGCGGTTGGTTTCAAAAAAACTCGGGTGCAGCGTCACGATATGGTCGAAGACCGCCACCCGCAGGTCCGCCACCACCCGCTCTCCCAGCCACGACACCAGGTAATGTCGCGCATAGGTGCCCACCGCCATCAGCAGCGCCAGCGCCATCAGCACCAGCACCGCATGGCCCAGTGCCGCACTGGAACCGGTGACAAAGCCGCGGTCCACCAGCACCCGGATACCCTGCCCAATGGACAGGGTGATGCCCGCCGTAAACACCAGCGCTACCCCCGCTGCCAAGAGCACCGTGCGATAGGGGCGGACAAACTGCCACAGCTGCACCATCATCCGGGCAAAACTCATGCTGGATGAGGCCGAAGCCAGGGGCTTCTCAACCGGGGCATCGATTGCGTGTTCTGTTGTATCCGACATAACTACCTGCAGGTTTCTCAATAAGGCGAAGTGCCAGGTGGCGCACTGGCTAGAGTACCGGACCAAGTACCGGGCCAAGTACCAGACCAAGTACCAGACCAAGTACCAGACCAAGTACCGGACCAAGTACCGGACCAAGTACCGGGCCAAGTACCGGGCCAAGTACCGGACCAAGTACCGGACCAAGTACCGGGCACAGTAGCGTGCGAAGTGCCGGGCACAGTACCGGACAAAGTGCCGAGCACAGTGCCGAGCGAAGCACCAGGCAAAAGACACAAGGGGCGAATGCCATCTCCACACCGCCGTAACCCGGCTCCAGTATTGCCGCCCGCGCATGGCGGTGTTGACATTGGCGGCCCACTGGGAGATCAATGGTCCGGCACAAAGTGAGGCTTGCCGCCTGCGGAGTCAAACGCAGATGGCGGGCTATGTTATCCATCTATCCGGTTAATGGCCTGCGGGAGACGCACAGTGAAAACACTCAGCGGCGGCTGCGCTTGCGGTGAAGTGCGCTATGAATGTACGGAAAAACCGCTGCTGCAGTTTATCTGCCACTGTCGCGATTGCCAGCACAGCGGCGGCAGCGCCTTTATGGCGTTCGTGTTCGTACCCCGCGACCGCCTGACCTATCTCTCCGGCAACCTGCATCACTACGATGTCAGCGCCGAGAGCGGACGCCTGCTGCGCCGGCAATTCTGCGGCAGCTGTGGCTCGCCGGTGTCGGCCCACTGGCCCGCCGCGCCTCTGGTGGAACTCTTAACCAGCGCCAGCCTCGATGACCAGAGACTCTTCACCCCCACCCATGAGCTGTGGATGTCCCGTGCCGAACCCTGGCACCCGGTGCACCCGGACACCCTCAAACTCCCCCATGGGCCGGATGAGCAGCTGGTGCGCGCAACACTGCGAGCACACTTCGCCGCGCGGCAACAACCCTGACGCCCGGGCTGAATGAAGGGACGGGAATAAACCACTCCACCGGCAATTCAGCGGGATTGCGCGGAGCTGAGAGAAATTGAGGAGCATTGCAAGTGGTTGAGAATCGCCGTTGAACAGCATGGATTTTCTCGGCGCCGCCGAGCCGCGCCTGACCCTGTATCTGCCCCACAGGCCCAACGGTTTGGCCCGCCTGGTGACGGCCCCCGACAGCCAGCAGCTGATGGCCGCCAACTCCAACCACTGGCGCAAGATCGTGACCCTGCTGGCCAAAATTACAAGCCCAGGTGCCGATGACTGGCGACGCTTCCGGGATGAGCGGCTCTTTACGCAGACCGCGCTCTGTTTTGCGCCGGCGCTGAGCGACAGCCCAGGCTGGCACTGGATCGGCGGCGGGGAAAACCTGGCGCGCTTCACCGCGCTGGATCACAGGGCCCGGCCGCTGTCCGCCTGCCCGAGCGTGGCGATCGACCCGGCAAAGCGGCTGCTGCTGACCCCGTACCCCGACTACCGGCAACTCAGCAACAGCGTGGTCAGCCATATCCGCGCGGCGCTTGAGCCGTATGGATTTTACCGCTGCTGATGGTGGCCGCTTCCGGCACTCGAACATTTCCGCGGCAGCAGGCAATAAACCGTATCTGCCACCATTGGTTTATGATTTCAGCCCCACTCAACCATCACTCGGTTTTTACCCGCCAGCGGTGAGCCACAGTGGCCGATAACACTCTTGCCGGAGGATATTCCTTGTCTGCGCCAGTGCAACTGCAACGATCCCTCTCCCTGCCCGTCATCAGTTTTTACGGTATTGGCACCATTATCGGCGCGGGCATTTATGTGCTGATCGGCAAGGTGGGCGGCGCTGCCGGCATGGCAATGCCCTATGCATTTCTGCTGGCGGGAGTCATCGCCGCGTTTACCGCGCTCTCCTATGCCGAACTGTCCTCGCGCTTTCCGGTCAGTGCCGGCTCGGCGGCGTATATCTGGAAGGCCTGGAACCGGGCCTGGCCGGCGCAGGTGGTGGGGGCACTGGTGGCCATCACCGGTATTGTTTCCGCGGCCACCATTGCCAACGGCTTTACCGGCTACTTGGCGCTCTTTGTGCAAATCCCGGACGCGCTGGCCATCACCCTGCTGATCGCGCTGCTGACACTCATCGCCCTGTGGGGCATTAACGAATCGGCAATGACCGTCATGCTGGTGACGCTGATCGAAATCGGCGGCCTGCTGTTTGTGATCTATACCAGCCTGGACGCTCCCAGTGCCAATAGCTGGACGGCTATTGCCGCGCCGCCGCACTGGGATGCGCTGCCGGGACTGATCGTCGGCAGTTTTCTGGCCTTTTATGCCTTTATCGGCTTTGAGGACATGGTCAATACCGCCGAGGAGGTGAAGAACCCGCGCAAGGTGCTGCCGCGGGCGATCCTCATCGCCATCGGCGTCTCCACCCTGCTGTATGTCACCGTGGCCGCCCTCGCCGTGCGCACGCTGCCGGTGGAGGAACTGGCACAAAGCGAGGCGCCGCTGGCGAGCATCGTGACCAACGCGGGGTACTCCGCTGCGCTGATCGGTGTCATCAGCCTGTTTGCCGTGGTCAATGGCGCGCTGGTGCAGATCATCATGGCCTCGCGCCTGCTGTACGGCATGGCGGTAAAAGGCATGGCCCCGCAGGTACTGGCGCGGGTGAACGGCAAAACCCGCACCCCGGTTCCTGCCACACTGCTGATCGGCGCACTGATTCTGGTATTCGCCCTGTGGCTGCCACTGGCCACCCTGGCAAAACTCACCAGCTTTATCATGCTGCTGGTCTTCTCCCTGGTAAATGCGGCCCTGCTGACCATCAAGTGGCGCCGGCAGCCATGCCCGCCGGAGGTCATGACGTTTCCGGTCTGGGTGCCGCTGGCGGGCCTGCTTTGCTGCCTCACGCTGATGGCATTCGCCCTGTCGGCATAAAACACGGTAAAAGCGCAGTTCACGCACAGGGGCATTCAGGGGTCTCAGCCCAGCATCTGGCGCAGGGAGTCCTCGATCTGGCCGCCACAGTAGCGGCTGCCATATTCACCGCGCTGCTTCTGCAGAAAAGTCCGGATGGCGGGGCGCGCCTCGATTCGTTCACATAAACCGGCTATCCCCGGCGCCGCCGCCAGCAGATCCTCCCGCAACGGCGGCAGGCAATGCAGCAGAGTCCCAAACAGGGCAGTGACGGCGATATCCGCCACCGAGAGCTGACTCCCCAGCAAAAAGCCATCGCCGCTTTTCAGCCCGTGGGCAAGCCCGGTGTGCTCGAACACCTGCATCCACCGCCGCAGGCGCTGTGAACGGAACTGCTCCCACGGCTCTTTTTGCCACATCAGCAGCCCATTGTTGTTGGTGATTTCCTTCAGCACATCGTTGCAGTCGAGAATTGTCTTCAGCGCCAGAGTGTGCAATTCCGAGGGGGCGGGCAGGCGGTCGTATTCCCGGCCGAGATGCATCAGGCAGGCCGGCATCTGCGCGAAATAGGTCTGGCTCCGGCACTCGTAAAGGTAGGGAGGCGCCATGCCGGGGTTGTGGATTGCCAGACCGTGCTCGGGATAAATCTCCGAGGCATGGCGCCGCTGGTAGCGCGCGCCCACCTCCTCCAGCATCAGCTGCACAAAGTTGCCGCGAAACGGCAGATCCCAGTAGAAAAGCTTGTAATCCATGGGGCCTCCTCGACTCAGAAGGGGGGATCAGAAAATCCGGGCGTTTGAGAACCAGAAAGTCACGGCGTTGAGGAAATCAGGGGAGCAGGCATGCCCGCCACTCGCAGCGAGCCAACCGCCCTGCACACAGGGTAGCTGCCCGGTTAGCGAATGCACCCCGCTACTCTCCACCATTCTCCGCCACTCTCCGTTACTCCCCGTTACTCCCCGTTACTCTCCGCAACACCCTGTAAGCCAAAGCTCCCCGCTACGGCACCGCAGAATCGCCGGCGACAGTGCTTGTCATGGCGCTGGGACATTGGCGCGTCTGGAAATAAACCGGGCAGTGGCATCGAGGAACAAAGGCGAGGCATGGAGCCATTGGAAAAGCGCCGGGAATCGGCTAAATTCCCCGCTCACTTTTTGACCAGGCCGACAAAGGCGCTGGTTTAGCGATGGGCCCATACCCCTCTGAGATTGCCCCTTATGAGTTCCGATGTGAAAAAGCATTTCATCAGCGCACAACAACTTCTCAACGACTCTTACGCGCTGGCGGAAAAGGTTTTCCAGAGCGGTTTCCGCCCCAACTATATCGTCGGCGTCTGGCGCGGCGGGGCGCCGGTGGGCATTGCGGTGCAGGAGCTCTTACAGGTTATGGGTGTCGAAGCCGACCATATCGCCATCCGCACCTCGTCCTACCGCGGCATCGGCCAGCGCGACAAACAGGTGCGGGTACACGGCCTGAGCTATCTGGTCGAACGACTGCAGTCCCACCACAGGCTCCTGATCGTGGATGACGTGCACGACTCCGGCCTCAGCATCGAGCAGACGATCCGCGACCTGCAAACCGCGTGCAAACAGAACACCCCGGAAATCCGCATCGGCACCCCCTACTACAAGCCGCAAAACAACCAGACCGGGCGCGAACCCCACTACTACCTGCACCGGACCGATCAGTGGCTGGTATTCCCCCATGAAATTCACGGCCTCTCCCGCGAGGAAATCCTGACACACAAGCCCGAGCTGGCCCCCTACCTCGATAGGATTGCGACCGCGCTGTAACCGGCATGCAGCCGGCGGGGCATCTGGCCCGTGCTGAACCGCTTGCGCTTGCCGGCGCTTCTCACCGGCCTCGTCCGTTGTCATTGGCCCTTTTTCTTTTCTCCCTGCTATTTTCTCCCTGCTCTTTCCCCCTCACTCCCTGCTCTCCGCTCTCCGCTCTAGTGCTCTTCCGTGACTACGCTCAAGGCAATATCGAGAAATTGGCGCGAATAGCCTCTTTTGCCCGGATTATGCGGTTCCCCGAGTGTCATGACGCCGCCAAGGCGTTAGCCAATCACAGCTAAAACCATTAACATTTTGGCAACTTTTTTCGTCACGCTGGCCTTATTAAAAGTGCTCAAAATTAAAATCAGTCAGCGCTACGACTGCGGCTTTTCGAATACAGGTTGCCCAGGCCGTCCCTTACAATCAACACGCGAGCAATCAGTACGTGAGCAATCGGCACGCGAGTAACCGGCACGCAAGTAATTAATTAGCCGCAAAAAACTGTGTGCGCAGCAGGCGACTTCCGGCTCTTTTTCCTGCATTAACGGAGTCCGTTGTTCACAGCAGCTGGTGGCCACAGGAACCGGCACCCACATAGGTCGCCAACCGGATACGCCACTTTTGATTTATAAAAATAACCCACCTACAGGTGCCCCTATGACCAGGTTATTGCTCCCAGCATTGCGCGTTCGTTTTAGGAGCATTTCGCATCCGATACTCGCATCTTTTCTCCTGTCACTGTTTCTATGCCTGAGCCTGAGCCTGAGCCTGAGCAAACCGGTTTTCGCCAGTGAAGGGATGAATGCAATTGTCTATGCACCATCGCTGTCTTACCGCATTTCCTCACAGGTGGAAATTGGTATTGAAAAGCAGGGGCGCTATGAAAAGCTCATCACCAACGAGCGCGAGTCCAGCACCACCAATAGCGGCAGTCAGCAGAACACCAACTCCACGATCATCTCCAGCGATACCAGCAAGGTTCGCAAGAAGACCACCAACCCCAAAAAACGCGCTTCCCGCCCAAAAGCCAGTGGCCTTCTCGGCGGTGTGGTGCGCGCGGTGGGCGGGGATTATTCCGGGCTGGTGCAATGGGGCGGCGGCTTTCTCGATCACATGATGGAACCCCGCTACAACTGGGATGTGACCGAGACCTACAGCACCTCTAAAAACACCAAGACGACCACCAGCCAGTCCATTACCAACAGCTGGAAAAATACCAGCCGTTTGAGTGAAGTGATTACCAATGAACTGAAATACGATATCAACAAGGGATTTATTCAATTCACCGTAAGCCTGACCAATGTCGGCGAGCGCACCATCCATATCAACCGGCCCAACTTCTTCATCCACTTCGTGCATGAGGATGGCAGCGAGGTGTTTGCCGGCAGCGCCAAAGTACTGAGCGGCCTGGAAAGCGGCGGCACGATTTCCCCCAATCAAAATTACCTGCTGCAGGTACGCGCAGAGAATCTCGACTTTATCGACCTTTCCGACAAGTACCGCCGCGCGGATGGAATCCGCATTGCGCTGCAGGACCTGAAAGTCCGCTTTGGCGATGAGCAGATGGCCGTGAGTGAGGTCCGCGAACAGCTGCAGGACACCCATGTGCAGTTCGATTACTACGACGGCAACCGGCGCAGCACCCGCTATCTGGCGGTGCAGCCCGGCGTCACGCTGCAGGAATTTCTCACCCTCGCCCTGAAGAACAAAAACTACCAGCTCGGCGCTGATGGCAGCGAGGCGCTGGTGCGCGAGATCAACGGTCTGACAAGCAGCACAGCGATTTTTGCCGAACTGCGCGCTGAAAGGGACCGCTTCGAATGGCGCCGCTGGTTCACCTCGGTGGTCGATGACAACGGCCGCGTGTTTGAAGCCAACCGCGACAGCAAACTGTACCCGGGCTACTCAGTAAAGCTCGGATATTTTGGCGCCAAGGATATTCTGCCGGAGAGTGAATATCGTCCGGTGGTTTACCGAAAGACCAATGTGCCCCTCGATACCGAGCAGCTCTACCAGCTGGAACTGGACCTGGCGCCCGGCGATATTATTGAATTCACCAACCTGCGTTTCGGCAATAATTTTTACCTGAACAAGGTCGACTTTGACCTGTTGCCCGCCAGCCAGCAGGAGGTGCTCAACTGGCAGCAACAGCAGGCGGTCGCGCAACGCTGGGGGGCGACCAGTGGCGGAATCACCTTTAGCGGATATGGGGGGCCCGCGGGACTCAGCAGTTTCGATTCCCTGGTCCAGCGTATTCGCAAAGGCGAACCGGGCAGCTTTGCACCGGCATTCGGGCCGGCGAATCCATCCGCGGGTTTCTACAAGCTGACCCCGACCCGTGTGCAACGGGTACCCGCCCGCCCCCAGTCACTGATTCTCAATCAGGACGACAGCTTCAACCTGAGCAAAGAGGAAGCGCTGCTGCTTCTGCGCGCGCTGCAGTGCATGGGCCTCGGCAAACGGTTTGTGCACTACCGCAACAGTGAGGCCGCCGGTGACCTGAACTTCCAGCACGCCACCATCAGTTACAACGCCCCGAGCGGCACCCAGGTAACCCTCAAGGAAATGATGGCCAGGCTGGGCATGCTGAGACGCCATAACGAGAGTGATGAAGATTTCCTGCGCCGCTGGCTGCGGGAGGAGCAGGTATTGCAGTTCGAGGTTACCGAAACCGTGCGCAAGCCCGACAACTTCTGGCGCTTCGCCGCACCGGAGGCGCAGATTCCCAGCGGCTTCATCCAACTGCAAAAAGCCGTGCAAAACCCCGCGCAGAATCAACACGGCTACCTGTTCAGCGACGGCGCGACACTGGGGCCGCTGGAAATCAGGCCGCCCCTTCCATTCGGTTTCGCCGCCATGCCGTTTGCCATGCCGCAGGCCGATCACGATCCGCGCAAATACCTCTATCTGCCCGATATCGATTCGCCGCTGATGGTGCTCGCTTCACAGGACCCGGCCCTACCGCTGCCGCGCAAGGTAGGCTCGGAAATCACGGCAACATTGCAAGTTGTGCGCTACAACGACTAACAATCAGGAGACGTTATGAACAGCAAAAAAACCACCGCCGCTTTTTTCGCACTCTCTTTCGCCGGCTCCCTGCTGGCACAGGCCAGCTGGGCAGAGGAGGAGCCCAAGTGCCACGTGTACCTGCCCTCCTCGGGCTGGACCACCAATGTGCGCGCACAGGTGCGCACACAGTACAGTTCGCAGAACCTGTGCAAGAGTCAGCTGAGCGGCTTGCCCTGTTACCGTTATTTTGAGAGCCGCGAGGCCTGTCGCAGCGATGACGCGTCTCTGGTGAATTTATTCCTGATGGATGCCGAGCGGGATGGGCAGATTATCTCTAACATCCCCCGTTAACCGAACCCGCAAAGGTCCAGCACTACCGGGTATTGATTCAATGCCCGGCGTGCGCCAGCGCCAGGCATTCCCAAAGGGTCTTCACGATTCGCGACGGCTTCGGCGATAGCCGCTGTATCGCCACAAAATCACACTGATATTGATAGCGCTGCGGGCAGATGGCCCGTATCTCGCCCTTCTTCAAAAATGACTCCGCATAGTGATCCGGCAGGTAACCGATATAGCGGCCGGACTGCAGGCAGTGCACGATGGCTTCCTGGTCATTGACGGTAATATCCCGCTCCAGTCCCAGTTTGTTGCCCACCTCCATATTCGGCGAATGGTAGCCAAGCCCGGCGTATTTGCAGTTGCGGATGGCGTCATCGTCGATGGAGATATCCGCGGTCTCGAACAGCGGGTGCCGGTAGCCGCAGTAGAGGTACATCTGCTCGTAAAAGAGATGCTGGTAGTCGAGGCTGGGGGACGCCCGGTGGGTGGGGATCAGCCCCAGCTGGAAGCGTCCCTCCATCACCCCCCGCTCGACCTCATTAATCGGCTCGATATGGATGTCCAGGGTCACCTCCGGCGCCAGATCGTCAAACCGGCGCAGCGCCTCGCCGATATTGGCCGCGGGGTTGGTGGCAAGCTTGTCGAACAGGGCGATGGAAATATGTCCGGTCATGCGCTTGTGCACATCGGCCACCTCGCCGCGAAATGCCTCCAGGGAGGCCAGCAGCTTCAGGGTCGCCTGGTAGATCTGCCGCCCCTCGCCGGTGAGCGCGAAGCCGGCGCGCCCGCGCCGGCACAGGGTCACCCCCAGACGCACCTCCAGATCCTTGATATGCCGGCTGATGGTGGAACGGCCCACGTTCAGTTCCAGCTCCGCCGCAGAGAAGCCCCCCGCTTCCGCCACCGCGCGAAACACCCGCAGCAGCCGCAGGTCGATATCACTCAACTGGCCAATCAACGCCGCCTGATTACGTCCCACCGGTCAATAACCCCTACAACTAAGTTTCATCTATATGAAACTAAACATCGATAAATTGCAATTTATGCAACATTGATCCTCACCTAAAGTCGCTGTCATTCCACAGTCAAACCGAGTGTATCCGGGAGAATAAGAATGAGTGACAAGTTCGCCGGCCTGACCCAGGCACAGCTGGACGCCCACTGGATGGCCTACACAGGCAACCGCCAGTTCAAGCGCGACCCGCGCATCATTACCGGCGCCGATGGCTGCTACTACACCAGCGCCGATGGCCGCCGCATCTTTGACGGCCTGTCCGGCCTGTGGACCTGCGGTGCCGGCCACAACCGCGCGGAAATCGCCGACGCGGTCAGCGCGCAGCTGCGCACCCTCGACTACGCGCCGGCCTTCCAGTTCGGCCACCCGAAAGCCTTCGAGCTGGCCGAGCGCATTACCCAGCTGATGCCGCAAGGGCTGAACCGCGTGTTCTTCACCGGCTCCGGTTCCGAATCCGCCGAAACCTCGCTGAAGATCGCCCGCGCCTACTGGCGCAAAAAAGGCATGCCCAGCAAGACCAAACTGATCGGCCGCGCCAAGGGCTACCACGGGGTGAACTTTGGCGGCATCAGCGTCGGCGGCATCGGCGCCAACCGCGCCCTCTACGGCACCGCCGTGGACGCCGACCACCTGGCCCACACCATGCTGCCACAGAACAAGTTCACCAAGGGCATGCCGGACGAGGGCGCGCACCTGGCGGACGAACTGCTGGAACTGGTGGCGCTGCACGACGCCTCCAACATCGCCGCCGTGATCGTCGAGCCGATGGCCGGTTCCGCCGGCGTACTGCCGCCGCCCAAGGGTTACCTGAAGCGCCTGCGGGAGATCTGCGACCAGCACAACATCCTGCTGATCTTCGATGAGGTGATTACCGCCTTTGGCCGCATGGGCGCCGCCACCGGCGCCGAGGCCTTCGGCGTGACCCCGGATATCCTCAACACCGCCAAGCAGCTCACCAACGGCGCTGTGCCCATGGGTGCGGTGATCGCCAAGCAGGAAATCTACGACACCTTCATGGAGCAGGGCGGCCACGACTATCTGCTGGAACTGCCCCACGGCTACACCTATTCCGCCCACCCGGTAGCCTGTGCCGCGGCGCTGGCATCGCTGGATATTCTCGAACAGGAAAACCTGTTCAGCCGCGCGGCGGAACTGGCAACAGTGCTTGAAGAGCGCGTGCACCAGCTGAAAGGCCTGCCGCTGATCAGCGATATCCGCAACTGCGGCGTCGCCGCTGGCCTGACCATTGAGGCGGCGCCGGGCGAGCCACTGCTGCGCCCCTACCAGATCGCCATGAAGATGTGGGAGAAGGGTTTCTACGTGCGCTACGGCGGCGACACCGTGCAGCTCGGCATGCCGTTTGTGGCCGAAGCCGAGGAAGTCGACCAACTGGTAAGCGCGCTCGGTGACTGCATCAAGCTGGTTGCCGACAGCCAGTAAGTCACCGCGACGGACCCGGCCGCGGCCGGGCGCCGCAACCAAGTAAAAATTCTGCAGGATTAAAAAAGAGAGGTTCTTTCATGAACATTGTGGGCCACTACATCAACGGCCAGGTCATCGAGGCCGCCGAGCGCACCCAGGACGTATTCAACCCGGCCACCGGGGAGGCCACCAAGCAGGTCGCCATCGCCGCCAAGGAAACCGTCGAGGAAGCCATCGCCGCCGCACAGGCCGCCTTCCCCGCCTGGCGCAACACGCCGCCGGCCAAGCGCGCCAAGGTGATGTTCAAGTTCAAGCAACTGCTGGAAGAAAACGCCGAGCAGATCTGCGCGATCATCGGGGAAGAGCACGGCAAGATTTCCCACGACGCCATGGGCGAGCTGACCCGCGGTATCGAAAACGTCGACTTCGCCTGCTACGCCCCGCAGATGCTGAAGGGCGAGCACAGCCGCAATGTGGGTCCCAATATCGACTCCTGGAGCGAGATGCAGCCGCTGGGCGTGGTTGCCGGCATCACCCCGTTCAACTTCCCTGCCATGGTGCCGCTGTGGATGTTCCCGCTGGCCATCGTGTGCGGTAACACCTTCGTGCTCAAGCCCTCCGAGCGCAACCCCTCCGCATCCCTGTTCATCGCCCAGCTGCTGAAAGAAGCCGGCCTGCCGGACGGCGTGATGAACGTGGTGAATGGCGATAAGGTCGCCGTCGACACGCTGCTGACCGCGCCCGAGGTACAGGCGGTGAGCTTCGTCGGCTCCACCCCGATTGCCGAATACGTCTACTCCACCGCGTCCGCCCACGGCAAGCGCTGCCAGGCGCTCGGCGGCGCCAAGAACCACGCCATCATCATGCCCGACGCCGATATGGACAACGCCGTCGCCGCCCTGACCGGTGCCGCCTTCGGCTCCTCCGGCGAGCGCTGCATGGCACTGTCGGTGGCGGTCTGCGTTGGCGACGAGGCCGCCGACACCTTTATCGAAAAGATGAGCGCAGAGATGCAGAAGCTGAAAGTGGGTGCTTACACCGACAGCAGCAACGATTTCGGCCCGGTGATTACCGAAGCGCACATGAACAAGGTTAACGGCTATATCGCCAGCGCCGCCGAGCAGGGCGCGAGCATCGTGGTGGACGGCCGCAATCCGCAGGTGAAGGGTTACGAGAAAGGCTTCTTCGTCGGCGGTACCCTGATCGACAACGTGAAGCCAGGCATGACCTGCTACGAAGAGGAAATCTTCGGCCCGGTACTGCTGGTAGTGCGCGCCCGCAGCATGGAAGAAGCCATGCAGATGATCAACGATCACGAGTACGGCAACGGCACCTGCATCTTTACCCGTGACGGCGAAGCCGCCCGTTACTTCAGCGATAACATTCTGGTCGGCATGGTGGGCATCAACGTACCGCTGCCGGTGCCGGTTTCCTACCACAGCTTCGGCGGCTGGAAGCGCTCCCTGTTCGGCTGCCTCAGCGCCTATGGCCCCGACGGTGTGCGCTTCTACACCAACCGCAAGACCATCACCCAGCGCTGGCCATCCAGCGGTGTGCGCGAGGGTGCGCAGTTCTCCTTCCCGAGCAACTGAGCCCTTGCCTCCCCGGCGCAGCGGCTGCGAATTTTTCGCGGGCGCCGCGTCCGCGGGCGGATGCTAGAATGCACCGAAAGGAACTCGGTGCAACGGCAAATGGATGTCAGCAACTTTCTTCAATATTCCGATCTTATCGCCACCTCGGGCCAACCGAGCGCACGAGATTTTGAGTCGATCGCCCAAGCTGGTTACAGGGCGGTTATCAACCTCGCCATGAACAACTCCGTACCCGCACTGCCCGGCGAAGATCACATCGTCAGCAGCCTCGGCATGGCCTATGTGCAGATCCCCGTGCCCTTCGATCAACCCGCCCCCCAACACTTCGCCCTGTTTGCCGCAGCGATGCGGGAGCTGGAGCGGACTGCCGTATGGATTCACTGCGCACTGAACAAACGGGTATCGGCCTTCATGTACCTGTACAACCGCATCCACCGGCATCAGCCCCAGGCTCAAGCTGCAGCCCTGCTGCACACCGTGTGGCACCCGGACCCCGCCTGGTGCAACCTGATCCACACCGTGCTCGGCAACTACGGGATCAGTGACACTGGAGTCAGTCACACCGGAATCGGCGGCACCGGAGCAGCCTGAAACGCTCACCACAAAATCGTTAAAAATTTTTGGATATTCCGGCAAGCACTTTGCGCTCGGCCATCCCTGCACAGGTTCAGAAAAGTTTTGGCAGGCAGTGCCCGACAGCGGCGGACGTAAATCGATTGATCGAAACTTCTGATTCATCGAGCCCTATGATTCTTCGAGTCTTCCGATTGATCGAGCCCTATGATTTTTCGAACCCCCTAGCTGGTCGCAGCTTCGGCAGGGTTTCAATTTTCTTTTTATTCTGCATTTTGCCCTCTGTTTTTTCGCCCCGCCCGATCTTGCTCCCCCTCCACGATTCATACAGCTCCTGGGGCAAGGGGTATAAGCATAGAAATAATCCGTATTTCTCACAGGTACCACTCAGCATCTAAACTCCCTGCCTTTTCACCCTTCCCCCGAAGCCGCAGCTGGTATCAAGTAGTTATGAGCTCAAAATCTCCGCAAATTTCCTCCGCGCTGCTTGCCGCAGCCACACTGTTCACCGTCGCTTCCGCCGAAGCCACCAACGGCTATTTTGTCGAAGGCGTAGGCCCCAAGGCACAGTCCATGGCTGGGGTAGGAGTAGCCCTGCCGCAGGACGCACTGGCGGCGGCCAACAATCCAGCCGGTACCGCGCTGGTGGGTGACAGACTAGATGTCAGTTTCAGCTGGTTCACCCCCGACCGCAGCGCGCGCATTCGTGGCAATATTTACGGCGCAGACGGCACTTACGACGGCAACAAAAAGAGTGACTTCCTGATTCCCGAGCTGGGCTATACCCGCGTGCTCACATCCCAGCTCAGCTGGGGCCTGGCCGTCTATGGCAACGGCGGCATGAATACCAGCTATAAAAACAACCCGTTTGCGGCCTTCGGCTCCAGCGGCGCTGCCGGCGTCGACCTGAGCCAGCTGTTTATCACCCCCTCGCTGGCCTACCGGCCAACACCGGATCACTCCTTCGGAATCGCCGCCACTTTCGCCGCACAGCGCTTCGAGGCCACCGGCCTGCAGGCGTTCGACAACCCGCAGGTATCCGCAAGCGCCGGTAATGTCACCAACCGCGGCCACGACACCGCCTATGGCTGGGGGGTAAAACTGGGCTGGATCGGCCGCCTGCGCGATGATCTGAGCCTTGGGCTGAGCTGGTCTTCGCGCATCGAGACCGGCGAGTTCGAGCGCTACGAAGGGCTGTTCGCCGATGCCGGGGGTTTTGATATTCCGGAAAACTATGCCATCGGCCTGAGCTGGGAAGCCACACCGCGCCTGACACTGGCCGCCGACTGGCAGCAGATTCTGTACAGCGATACCGGCTCTGTAGGTAATTCCCTCAGCCTGCTGTTCCAGGGCAAACCGCTGGGGGCCGCTGGCGGACCGGGGTTTGGCTGGCAGGATGTGGAAGTCAGCAAGCTGGGCATAGCCTTCCGCGCCGCCGATGAGCTGACCCTACGCGCGGGTATCAGCCACGCCGAGCAGCCAATTCCGACCAGCGAGACCTTTATTAATATTCTCGCACCCGGCGTCATTGAGGATCACATCAGCATCGGTGCGGACTGGCACACGGGCTTGGGTGAAATCACTCTGTCCTATGCCCATGCCTTCGAAGAAACCGTGCAGGGGACCAACTCCATCCCCGCCAACTTCGGTGGCGGCGAAGCGGAACTGACCATGAGCCAGAATATTCTTCGCTTTGGCTGGTCCCGCCGTTTCTGATCGCATCTAATCGGGTCGTCCTCTCGGCGACCCGGTTATCGCTGCCACTCAAATAGCGATCGCAGCGGTTACCCCCCACGCCAATACAGTAATCAATGGTCCCATTCCCGGGTAATTGGAGCCTGCAATAGTGCTCGGTTAGGGCTTTACTCCTCTCAAATAGCTGCCCTCCGCCCGTCATTGCCCTCTTCGCGGGCAGCCATACCCTGCGTCGAAGACTTTCCTTCCCATGGTATAAAGCCGCATACGGTTCAACCAATGGCTAACACCCGCGTCGCGATCAGCGGAAAGGACCGCAACTTAATATGCTCGGCCAACTTCTCAGCACTGCCGCTACGATATTTTCGATTGCGCTGCTCACTGCTTCTGCAGAAGAAAACCCACCCGCTACAGCTACCGCGACAGCGCCTTCACTGGCGATAGAACAGGGCGCGGCGCTGACACTTAACACCACCAGCGACGGAAGCTATTTCATCTCCGTCACTACAGATGATCCGCAGTTTCGGATTCAGCCAATGCTGAGCAAAATGGCTAAACCCATGGAAGAGTGGGCAAAGACACCTGGAGTGATTGCGGTGGTAAACGGCGGATTCTTTACCGGTAATACGCCCCTGTCTCTGGTTGCCAGAGAAGGCAGATTACAGGCGCATAATATCTCCGCAGTCACCCGGGCGGGACGCTCATATCCAGTTCTCCGCAGCGCCTTCTGGGTCGATAGCAAAGGTAATGCACAGGTTGGCTGGATATATCATCATGCCGGTGAGGGCCAGCCAAGAAGTTACCCGCAACCCCTGCCCTATTCATCACCGGCCGAGGTACCGCTGCAAGCGCCGAAAATAAATAGCGGAATAGCCCTGAAAATGGATTGGGGGATTGGCGGTGGCCCGCGTTTATTGAGGGAGGGGAAAGCCTCCCTGACTTATCAAGAGGAAATTTTTTGGGGTTCAGGAATGCGCCTGGATGACAAACGACCACGCACCGCCATCTGTAGCGCAAACAAGCAGCGAATAATACTGTATGTAACCCCCTCAGCCCGGCTCGACGAGCTCCCGGACAGACTTCTGGAGTTGGGCTGCCGCGACGCCATCAACCTCGATGGCGGCGGTTCCAGCTCACTCTACGTGAACGGAGAATCCATTCACGACCAAGGGCGGCCCGTACCTGCCGTGATCGCAGTGGTGCTCCAACATTGATAGATATCGATATCTACGTGGAAAGACCGTCAAACTGCAAATATTTGTGACAATTAAATCTAAGATCTAGCTGGATTTGAACCTGTGCATAATAGATAAAATAAGGAAAGATACCCTACTCTGACTCGATATGATGAGCCACAGCGGCCGAAGTGACACCTGTCTTCTTGGCGCGCTTTACTGCCTCTCTACAAAACTCTTCCGTATATGCCTGAGCTTTCTTCTTACCCATGGTACACCTCCGTGTTAGGCCGAAACCTAACTATACAGAGTGTCTACTAAACGTGGGTAAGTCTTAGGGATAACGCCAAGCTAAGTGGCGCGCGCGATCAGTGTGCGTCCTTGCTTGAGCGCCTTGTTAAACGGCGACCTAATGATTGTTTGAACCACCAGAAAAGCACCAAAATTAATACTAAATAAACCGTGTAACTGATAAATACAAACCAGCCA